>CAZLGG010000061.1:19589-23661 GCA_964559135.1 uncultured Planctomycetia bacterium | reverse complement strand
CCAGGAAGCCATCATCTCCCGTATCAAGGTCATGGGGAAGATGGACATCGCCGAGCGCCGCATTCCTCAGGACGGCCGAGCCACCATCAAGATCGGCGATTCCGAAGTGGACGTTCGCATCTCCTCGGTGCCGACGAATCACGGCGAGCGCATCGTCATGCGACTGCTGGACAAGAGTGCTGGCATCTTCGAGCTGGCGCAACTCGGTATGAATGCCGAGCAGACCCGGCTGATGGAACAACTCATCCATCTCTCTCACGGCATCGTCTTCGTCACGGGCCCGACGGGTTCCGGCAAGTCCACCACGCTCTATGCCGTTCTCTCGGAGATCAACTCCGCCGAAAAGAACGTCATCACCATCGAAGATCCGATCGAGTATCACCTGGCCGGCATCAGCCAGATCCAGGTCAGCGAGAAGAAAGGGCTCACCTTCGCCGCGGGACTGCGATCCCTTCTCCGCCAGGATCCCGACATCATGATGGTCGGTGAGGTCCGCGACGAGGAAACAGCCCGCATCTCCATTCAGGCCGCTCTGACGGGCCACCTCGTCTTCTCCACGCTCCACACGAACGACGCGCCGGGCGCCGTCACGCGTATGCTGGACATCGGCGTGGAACCGTTCCTCGTGGCCTCCTCCCTGGTCATGGTCATCGCCCAGCGCCTCGTGCGCCGCATCTGCCCGGACTGCAAGGAGTGGGTGCGCCCGGATGAGAAGGACATGAAAGAGCTGAAATTGCTCAAGATCTCCCCTGACCAACTCCAAGACGGCATGCTGCCCCGTGGACGGGGCTGCGACATGTGCTACGGGACGGGATACTCAGGGCGGGTCGCGATCTACGAGATGCTTCCCCTCGAGGAAGAGATCAAGAGCCTCGTGGTCGAGCGCGCCAACGCGACCCAGATCAAGCGCGCGGCCATGAAGAACGGCATGCACACCCTGCGCCAGGACGGCATCGACAAGGTCAAGGCCGGGATGACCACGCTTTCCGAAGTGCTGCGGGTGACGCAGCTCGACATCGAGTAACTCCATGCCGATTTTCGAATACAAAGCCTTCGACGAAAACGGATCTCAGCGCGTTGGCATCGTCGATGCCGACTCCCCCGCGGCGGCACGGCTCAAGCTACGAACCGACCGAATCCACGTGTTCGAGATCGAGGAGTTGAAAGAGGGAAAGACCTCCGCCGGCAGTCGCAAGTTTCGTCTCCGCGGAGGTGCCATCGGTGAACTTGCCATCGTCACCCGGCAGTTCGCCACGCTACTCAACGCGGGCATCCCGGTCGTCGATGCCTTGAAGGCCCTCATCGACCAGGTCGAGAGTCGGGACATGGAGCAGGTCTTCCGCGATGTCCGCGAAAAGGTCAGCCAGGGCAAGACCATCGGTGAAGCCATGGCGTCTCACCCGGCGTTCTTCAGCGAACTCTACGTCAACATGATCAAAGCGGGAGAGGCATCCGGCAACCTGGACGTCATCATGATCCGGCTGGCCGACTACTTGCAAAAGCAGAATCGTGTCCGCAACAAGGTGGGAAGCGCTCTCGCGTATCCCATCGTGATGATCGCGGTGGGGGCCGTGGTCGTCACCATCCTGTTGACCGTGGTGGTCCCGAAGATTCAGGACATTTTCCGCGAGACCGATCGCGCGCTACCGGATATCACGAAGATCCTCATCGCCGTCTCGGAGTTCATGGTGAGTTGGTGGTGGGCTCTTCTGGCGGGCATCATCGCCACCGTCGCCCTCTTCAAGGCCTGGGCGCGAACCGAGGATGGCCGCATGCGCTGGGATGGCATCAAACTGAAAATGCCGATTTTCGGCATGCTTTATCGAAAGCAGTCCATCGCTCGATTCGCCACGACCATGGCCACTTTGCTGCAGTCCGGCCTGCCGGTTCTCCAAGCTCTCAAAATCGTTCAGAAAGTCATTCAGAACAAGGTGATGGCGCAAACCATCACCGAGATTCATGAATCCATCGTCGAGGGCTCCGACATCGCCACCCCCCTCGCGAAAAGCGGGGTTTTCCCCCCCATGGTGGGATACATGATCGCGACAGGTGAGCAATCCGGACAATTGGAAGATATTCTGTATAAGGTCGCGGAGGCTTACGATGAGGAGGTCGATGTGGCCACTCAAAAGATGACCTCGGTGATGGAGCCGCTGATCATCGTCGTACTCGCCGTGATCGTCGGTTTCATCGTCATGTCGATCGTCATGCCCATGATCGAGATGAGCGGTATGGCCTGACCGAAAAACTTGGAATCCGTCGCCGGGTCACCGCCTTCGGCGTCGTCTCAGACCTCGGTGATCAATTTGAGAGAGAGCTCCATGAGCGAGAAGAATAGACAGTCCGGTTTCACCCTCGTCGAAATCATGGTCGTGGTCGTCATCCTCGGCCTCCTGGCCGGGTTCGGCGCCGTGAAGTTCATGAACTACAAGAAGCGGGCGGACATCAAGATCTCCATGACCCAGTGCTCGAAACTTCGAGAGGCCATCGAGAGCTGGGCCTTGGACAACCCCTCGTCGGACATCTCCCCCGACGATGTCTGGGATCGCATGATCGAAGACAAGCTCATCAAGCGCAAGGACATCAAAGACCCTTGGGGTGAGGAATACATCGTTCGCAAGGACGAGGACGACAACTTCTACGTCATCTCCAAGGGTAAGGACCGGTCCCAGGACACGGACGATGACATCTACGAGGACGGCTTGGCCAGCGAGCGAACGGGAGACTGGTAGTTCGAAGATGAGGTGGAACGAGCCTGGAATCCCTCGGCGACACGGCGATGCCCCTCAGGACGGGTTCACTCTCCTCGAGTTGATGGTGGTGATCACGATCCTGGGCCTCACGGCCGGTTACGGATTGGTATCCTTCCGCGGCGTCACCGAGGAGCAGAAGCTCCGCTCCACCGTTCGCGAATTCATCGGCACGTACCGAGAGATGAGAGCCCGCGCTGCCCGCGATCGCCGGGAGTGCTGGCTGGAGTTCGACGTGGAGAACGGCCTGTGGCGCACACTCGTTTTCCCCCACCGCGATCTCATGGGCAACTACATCGACGTGGACGGCGAGCCCCTTGCCGATGAAGTCGTGGACCGAATCGAGTCCAAACCGTGGAACAAACTCGAAACCGGGATCTTCTTCAAGGACGTGATGGCGCCCGGACCGTCGGGAAACGAAATCTTCGATCAGACCTACTGGATTCGCTTCCGATCCGACGGAACGATTCCGCCCCACATCATTCACTTCGTCACGAAGGGGGGCCTCGAGGTCTCTCTCCAGGTTGAGGAGATCACCGGAACGGTCGATCTCATCGACGGCTATGCCGAGCTCTACAGCCCCCAGGAGTCGGAATTCCAGAACATGGCCGCCGGGGAGGGACAATAGTCGATATGAAGGCCATGGCTGGACGCAATTCCGAAAGCGGCTTCACCTTGCTGGAAGTCATGGTGGCCTTCGTCATCCTGACAGCCAGCGCCGTTCCTCTGCTCATTGCCCTGGCCGACAGTCAGCGGCGCGTTTTCGACTCTCGAGTCAAGCGCACGATGAAGCAGCTCATGGAATACAAGCTCTCCCACGTCCTCTTGGACCGACCCGCCGAGGACCAGGAACCCATCTACGTGGACGGCGCTGAAGGCAACTTCGGCGAGGAGTTCGCGGCGATGGATCCTCAGGAGAAGAGCTACTGGTTCTCCGACGAGATGTACTTCTACTCATTTCGCATCGACTCGGAGGAGATCGACCTGGGCTTGGGAGGCGGATTGACGGGAGAGGAAAGCGACGAGAATGGAAGACCTTCGGAACCGCCGCCCGAAACGCCGGCAGCCGATCCCGGCGGCGACCCGTTCGGACTGGGGGGCGGAGGCCAGGAAGAAGATCTTGGACAGCTCCGCTACCGCGTCACGCTGACGATCCTCTACCATCCCGGGAACGCGAATTTCGACCAACACATGAGCACGGTCGTCTACGTCAAGCATCCCCATCAGGAAGAGACCATGTCCGGGCCGGAACTCCAGGGAGGCCAGGCCAACACTCTGGGCGCCGGAGAGGCCAGCGCCGGTGGCGCCAACTCCGGAGCCGG
>CAZLGG010000061.1:0-19489 GCA_964559135.1 uncultured Planctomycetia bacterium | reverse complement strand
GCCGGGGCGGGCGCTCGAGGCGGCGGCGCGAGGGCCGATTCCGGGAGCAAGGACCGATGAGAAAGCACGGCGGAGTTTCCGGTTTCACTCTCATCGAGCTGATGATCGCCATCACGATCAGCGCCATGGTTTTCCTGGGCATCTTTGGCGTCATCCGTTCCGGAATCAACACGCAGATGTTCGTCCGCGAGATGAGCGACGCGGGACGACAGGGCCCTGCCATTTTGCAGCAGATCACCGCTGACCTGCACAACGCCGCCTTTTACAACTTCAAGGACAACCTCTTCTTCGTGGGCAAACCCCTCGAAGTCGGAAGTGACAATCGCGCCGACCAATTGCATTTCATCACGTACCGCGGATCGTTGGTCGCGGACCCGGCCATTTCGGATCAGGAAGACGTTCTGGCGCCGATCGCCGAGGTGAGCTGGATGCTTCGCAAGGGGCGAGAGGGATTTCTCGAACTCGTGCGCCGAGAACAGCCCTATATCGACGACCATCCTTTCTCCGGGGGTTATCTCCGACTGATCTCGGATCGCGTCATCAGTTTCCGGGTCCAATACACGGGCTGGGATCTGGGATATGGCAGAGACGAGGAGGAAACCACGGCGACCAGTGGCGAGGGCGACGAGAACGGCGACAATGCGGAGGAGGACGACACGCTAGTCTGGGAAGACGAATGGGACTCCTCCCAAAAGGGCTGCCTCCCCTCGGCGATCAAGATCGAACTCGTGATTTCCCCGGATGTCGACCCCGACGTAATGAAGCGCATGCGCCGAGACAATCGCATCGCCAATCTGGATCGATCCTACTTCGACATCGTTTTGCTCCCCCAGTTCCGAGAGGACGTCATCACGGTGAGGGAAACGGCTGAATGGGACGGCGACCATCCGATCCCCACGAATCAGGGCACGGTGGGCGCCGCCGGTGCTCGGGGGCGGGGGCGAGGCAACGGCCCCAGGCAGGCGCCGCCGGAGGACTGGGCCGCGGCAACCAAGGCCGTGGGAACCAAAACGGCAACAACGCCGGCGCGAACTTCCTGAACCAGCTCCGCGGCTCCGGGCGCAACACGGGGAGCAACCCCTTCCTCAATCAGCTCCAGGGCGGCAACCGCCGCTGAGAGCGAGCCGGGGGCCGAGGCAACGACTTACGCGCGCGGCTCCAAGACTTCCTTCCCCCCCATGTAGGGCCGAAGAGCCTCCGGAATGCGAATGGAACCGTCCTGTTGCTGGTGGTTCTCCAACAAGGGGATGAGAACGCGCGGCGACGCGATCACGGTGTTGTTCAACGTGTGGCAGATGTGCACCTTGCCGTCCGCGTCCCGGTAGCGAAGGTTCAGTCGGCGTGCCTGAAAGTCGTGGAATCGGCTGGCGGAATGCGTTTCCGAGTAGCTGTTTCGCGACGGCATCCACGTCTCGATATCGAATTTTCGGATCTGTCCACGTCCGAGGTCGCCACCGCAGACGTCCACCACACGATACGGGAGCTCCAGCATCTGCAACACCTCCTCCGAATTCCGGAGGATCCGATCGTGGAACTCCACCGACTTGGCCTCGTCATTCTCGCAGACGATGACCTGCTCGATCTTTTGGAACTGGTGAATCCGGTAGAGGCCCCGAGTATCGCGTCCCGCCGCTCCGGCTTCCCGTCGGTAGCAATTCGACCATCCGACCATCCGCAGGGGGAGTTCGGCGCCATCGAGGATCTCGTCGCGACGGTAGGACGTCAGGGGCACCTCCGCCGTTCCGATGAGGTAGAGATCATCCTTCTCCGTGCAGTAGGCCTGCTCCTCGCCGCCGGGGAAGTAGGCGGTGCCCGCCATCGCTTCGTATCGAACCAGGTGCGGCACCAACATGGGAGAGAAACCCTTGGCCACCATGTGATCGAGGGCCAATCTGAGGACACCCAGTTCCAAGAGCGCGCCGGCATTCTTCAGAAAGTAGGTTCGGCTTCCGGCGATCCGAGCCGCCCGCTCGAAGTCGAACATGTCGTGCATTCGCCCCAGCTCGAGATGGTCCCTGGCCTCGAAAGAAAACTGGACGGGCTCTCCGTGGCGACGCAGCTCCACATTTTCGGCGTCGTCCTTGCCTTCCGGGACCTCGGGTGCCGGAGGATTCGGGACCTCGAAGAGCAGTTTCTGAAGTTCCTCGTCCAGCCCTCGAATCTCGGCGTCCATCGCCTTTTGTTCATCACCCAATCGTTTCAGGTCCCGCAGAGCCCCCGCCTTTTCGTCGCCGCTCAGTCGGGGGATCTCCTTGCTTCGGCGCTTCTGCTCGGCCTTCTTGGCCTCGGCCTCCGTCTTGATGGCTCGAATGCGTCGGTCCAGATCGAGAATCCGGTCGACGTCGCAGGGGATGTGCTTCTTGCGGGCTCCCTCCTTGATGACGTCCGGGTGCTGACGAATGAATTTCAGATCGAGCATCGGTTTTTCCCCGGCTGAATGAACTTGGCGGCGCGATCGAGGAAGAGTCCCAGACCCTGCTCTTCTCGCGGCCCGAGAATGTATCGTATGGACCGTTCCAGGTAATCGCGCCCCTGCGAGGGGTCGCATCCATGATCTGCCGACCACGATTCGGCTTCGGCCGAGATGGCTTCTTGCCCCGCGTCGAGCGCACCAAGAAACCTCGCCTCCAACCAAGGCTCGCGCTCGAGCAAATCTCGCTTCAAGCCCCACACGGCGAAAACGAAGGGGAGCCCCGTCACCCGGGTCCATTCCTCCGCCAGGTCCCAGGTCCGCCACCCGTCGGGCTGCCCCATGCGCAGGGCGAGATCGCCGATGACGAGGATGGCGTCGAACCCGCCGTCACGAAGGGCCTCATCCGGATTCCTCTCCTCCATCCGACATCCCCGCACGCCGTCCTCCCCCAACTCCTCCTCGAGCAACAGGCGGGTGAGAGCCTGGGAACTGCGGGAATGAGGGTCGAGGGCCACCCGCGCGTCACCCTGTCGCGCCTTCTCGAAGAAGCCGGGTCTCCAGTGAAGAAACACGCTTGCGACCGGCCCCTCCGCAGCGATGGCAAGCCCCGGCAGCCAGGTCAAGGAAGAATCCTCGAGGAGAGCGACGGCGGGAACGAGTCCCAGATCGACAGATCCATCCAGAAGGGCTGCAGCCACGAGAGCCGGCGGCATCGTCACGACGCGCAACCGGGGATCGGCGGCGAGATCCCCCAGGAGGGGACGAGCATTCAAATAGGACACGGCGCCGACGTTCAAGGTCAAGGGGCTTCTCCTTCAGGGCGGGGAAGCATAGAAAAACCCAAGGCGTCGCGCCACGACTGACGTCCGGATGCTCGCTGCCCTATTCGACCTTGAACCAGTCGGACTCGATGTGTCCGAGAATGGGGTGTTTCGCCGTCATTTTCACGAACAGTTCCCCACGGCCGGGAACGTTCTTGATGATCTTGCTCTCAGGGAAGAACAGGTCGGCCACGGTGAAGTTTCCGCTCCCCGGATGAGGCTTCATGGTGGCGGAAGCCACCTTGGAGCCATCCTTCGAGCCCTTGCGGACCGTGACGTCGACGGTCAGTCGATCGGCCAGGAAGTTGTAGTACTCCTCCCCGAAATTCCCGTAGACCCGGATCTCCTTGCCCACGGCTTTCAGGGTGCCCCGCTTCTCGCCGCGTTCCACCTTGCCGAGCATCCAGAAACCCTTCTTGCCCGCACCGCCCAGCTTCCAGACGTTGAGCTTCCCCGTGGCCACCTGGAAGTCACCGGAGCGACCCGGACCGATCAGAATCGTCTTCTTGCCCTTCTTGTCGAGGACGAAAACGCCTTTGTGGATGCGCCACCGCCCCGCCGGGATCCAAAGCGGCTTGTCGATCGCGTTCATGAGATCGATATAGGCTTCGGTGTTTTCGCCGGAGCCTCGAGCGAAGAGACTCTGGGGCATCGCGCCGGAACCGGTCTTGTACTCCACCTTGATCGGGGCGAGCTCGCCGCTGAAGGGTCGCGTGCGAACGACGGAGCAATTCTTGGCCGCGATTTTCAACTCGTACGGGAAGAGCCCACCCTCCTCCTCGAGAAAGATGAAGCGTCCGAGCGGCTCAATGCGCTGTTTCTTCCCGGAGCCGATGAGGACGCAATCCGCTCCCGTATCGAAGTAGTAGCCGTTCGAATTCGCATCGACGAACGTGACGTCGTGCCCGCGAATCTTCCCCTTCATCCCGGTGACGTTGTACCACCGGAAGACGATGAGTTTCTCGGCACCCTGGCCTTTGAAACTGACGCCGAAGGCTTTCTGAGAAGGCGACTGCTTGAACATCATGTAGGTGAGATTCGCACGAGTATCGTCGTCGTAGACGACTTTGAACTTGTTCTTGCCCGGCTTGTCGACCTTGAGTTTCATCTTCTTGAACTTCTGCTTCCCGTCGTCGCCATCGGGATCGATGAAGAGCTTGCCGTCATACTTCAGTTTGGCGCCCGGCAAGAAACCGTTGCCGTCGACGGGCTCCGCGTCCTTCTTGACCACAGCCAGGGGCGTCAAGGGGTTGATGCTTGGGTTCGTTGCCTGCACCTGCTGCGGGCTGAAACTTGGCAGCCAGATCTTGGAACCGATGGGCAACACCTTGGGCTTGAAACCCATATCCTCGGCCCATTCGTAAGCCGCCTTGCTCTCGGGCGGAACGAGGACCTGTCCATCTCCCGCGCTGACCGAGCCGCCGCCGGCCGGCGTCTTGACTTTCAAGCTGTCGGCGTAGGCCTTCTCATAGGCCACCTTGGACTCGTCCACGGGAAGCGAGAGATCGATGAGATCGGGTCGCCTCACCTTCCCCTTCTTCTTGTATTCCTGAATGAGGGATTCGGCGGAAACGAGCCTGTCCTCGAATCCTCCCTTCTTGGCCGCGGAGACGGCCACGCGGGACCAGTAGACGACGTCGAAGTCATGATCCCCCATCAACACGAAGGTCTCGGCGATCATCTTGGCGTCGAACGCCATGCTCAGGTAGTCTTCGATCTTGAAATCCGAGTTGTAGGCGTCGATGAATTGATCCTGCGCCTGCTTCGCGAGATCCTTGTCGCCCGCCTTCTTCGCGTCGTTGAAAAAGTTGTAGCCCTCCGTCTCGAATCGGATCGCGTCGAGACGCCCCGCAAGTTGATCGTCGCTGAGGCTGTTGATGAACTTGAATCGGCGGGAGATGATGTCGTCTCGGAACGTCACGGAGAAGTTACTGGCCAAGGCATCGATGTAACCTTTGACTTTCTCCGCCAGATCCTGCTTGCCCGCGAGACGGGCCTTGGCGTAGTCGCGCTCCCAGCCGAAGCAAACCGAAAGAGCGGATCCTCGACCGTTCTTGACGATGCGACGTTGCTCCGAGAAGTCGTTCGCATCGACGGCTTTTTGGAACTTGTTGCGGAACACCACCAAGCCGTCCTGCGCGGACATCGAAGAAGACATGCTCAGGAAAACCGCGGCGACGAATACGCCCAAAATCAATCGTGGAAACTTGCTCATGAGGACTCCTTCCGATGCGACGTCCCGAAAAAGGCCCGCCACCGAACGACGTTTTCCGCCGTACCTGATACGCACGAGCGGGGCACTCGTGATTCTAATCTGGAAAACGAGAGTTTTCGCGTGATTATTCCATTCGGGGCGGCGCGAACCGTCGAACGAGCGATTCCGCAGCCCTCCAGCCGTCGACGGCGGCGCTCACGATCCCTCCGGCCCAGCCCGCCCCCTCACCGACCGGGATCAACCCGTCCAAACCTGGAGACATCATGGTGGTCGCGTCCCGGAGGACTCGGAGTGGAGACGACGAGCGCGCCTCGGGGCCGGTGATGAGCGCCTCCGGCCCGAGGAAGCCGGGAAAACGAGACGCGAACCGGGGCAACACGTCGCGAAGCGCCCGCGTGATGAAGGACGGGGCAAGAACCGTGACGTCCGTTGGGACGAGTTCGCACCGCGCGCTGCTGGGCGGCAGACGAAGGGATACACGCCTTTCCATGAAGTCCTTCAGGCCCTGGGCCGGCAGAGCCATGGAGGAGGCCCCCAAGACGTCGCGGGCCGCCGCCTCGTACCGCGCTTGCAACGCGAGGCCGGCGAAGAGATCCGAGCCCGGAAGATCGTCGGGCTCGACCGTGGTCACGAAACCGCTGTTGGCGAAGCCGCTGTCCTTGCGGGACCAGCTCATCCCGTTGGTGTTGAAATGGGCGTCGTCGTGGACGGCCGGAATGATCTCTCCGCCGGGGCACATGCAGAATGAGAAAACGCTCCGGCCCTCCGACTTCGCCACGAGCCGGTAGTCGGCTGGTCCAAGTTCTGCTCTGGGTCCCATGTCGCCCCAGATCCAATCATCCACCATGTCCTGGGGGTGCTCGATGCGGAAGCCCATCTGAAAGGGTTTCCTTTCCATGGGAACGCCTGCCGTTTGGAAGAAGCGATAGACGTCGCGGGCGGAATGTCCGAAGGCGGCGATGAGAACCCGGCAGGGCAGCTCACCCTCTTCGGTCCGAACGCCCGCGAGTCGGCCGCCGCGGAGAATCAATCCCTCGACCCGCGTGTCGTAGTGAAAGACCCCGCCCAGGCTCTCGATCTCCCGCCTCAGGCGTCCCACGACGGCGCGCACCCGGTCGGAACCCAGATGGGGTCGATAGTGGTAGCGCACGAGATCCAGCCCGGACTTCAGACGAAACTCGTCGAGGACTCGCCGCACCCTCGGGTCCTTGGCTCGACAGGTCAGCTTGCCGTCGCTGAACGTCCCGGCTCCCCCTTCACCGAAAAGATAGTTGCTCTCCGGGAGGAGGACGTGTTCGCGATGGAATCTCTCGACCTGCCCCACGCGCTTGTTCATGCGACTTCCTCGCTCGAGGATGACGGGCCGGTAGCCCGCGCGAGCGAGAATCAGCGCCGCGAAGAGCCCCGCCGGGCCCGCCCCCATGATGACGGGACGTTCGCTCAGCGGCTCGTCGCCGGGGCGGGTGGGCTCGACGGGCTCGTCGTCCACCCAGCGGACCTTGCGGTGCCGCGCCGACGGAGCCAACGCTCCTCGCCGGGACTCGACGAGATGGAGGTCGAAGGTGAAGACGAGTTCGGGGCGTCGACCCCGCCTGCGGTCGACGGATTGCCGCACGATCTCGATCGAGGCCACGTCCTCCCTGCGGAGGCCGGCCATCTCGAGCGCACGCAGAGTCACCTGCCCGCGATCCTCGTTCCATCGAGCTCGCACGTCGGAAATCCGAAGGGGCATCTTGGTCTCGCGTCACACGCGTCGATTGTCTTTGAGACGCTCGCTCTGGTCCAAAAGGAACTCGCGCTCCTCCGGCGAGAGGCAGTCCATGCCGTTCTCGTGAACCTTCTGAAGAATGCGGTCCATCTCCGCCGCTTCCTCCTGCCGTCGCTCCCGTTCGCGGCGCTGAGCTCTGCGGTGACGCTCGTCCTCGATCGCCTCCCATCGCACCGTGATACGGGGCCACATGAATCCCACGAAGAAGCCGGCAAAGGCTCCCATGAGGTGGACCGAATGCGCCACCTGATCGCCGCCTCGATACGCACTGAGCGCCAAGAGATCGAGTCCCACCAGGACGGCCGCGAACACCCAGCATCGCATGGGCAATACGAACATGAACAGCATGCGCTGCATGGGGAAGCGGGAACCCAACAGGACGATGACTCCCATGACCGCGCCGCTGGCGCCCACGCCCAAGGCATCGCCGAGGGGCGACGGCCAGATGACGTGCTCGAATGTGAAACCCAATCCCCCCACGAAGGCAAAGGCCAGATAGAGCCAGACGAAACGTTTGGACCCGAAAACGGGTTCGACGATGGCCCCCGTGAAATAGAGGAGCAACATGTTCCAGAAGATATGGCTGACACCGCCATGGAGAAACGCATAGGTGATGTCGCGCCAGATCTCGTAGGGGTGCGCTTCGGAAAGCGCCAACGCATCGTAGATGCGGCGCGTGGTCTCGCCGGCGACACCTCCGCCTCCGATCCAGACGAGAACCTGAAAGCCCACGGTGATACCGATCAGCCACCACGTGCCGAGAGGCCGGTCGGACGCCCCGAGAGACGAACCAGCGCTATCGTATCTTCGGTCAGACCAGGACATGAGAATTCATTCGTCTCCGCCCGCGATGCTGCGGCATCAGGAGGCTTCCTCCTCCCCGCCGCCGTAGCACTCTTCCTTGAGAACGCCGATGTAGGGCAGGTTGCGGTACTTGTCGGCGAAATCCAGTCCATAGCCCACGACGAAATAGTCGGGGACTTCGAATCCGACGTAATCCGCTTCCATGTTGACGATGCGACGCGCCTTCTTGTCGAGGAGGACACAGGTCCGGACATCGGTCGCACCTCTCTCCCGGAGAAGATTCGTAACCTTCAGGAGCGTCCTCCCGGTATCCAGGATGTCGTCCAAGACCAGGATGCGCTTCCCGGTCAACTCCGCCTCCGGGAAGAGGCGAATGTCCACGATCCCCGTGGATTCGGTGTGGTTCCCATAGCTGGAAGGCTGAATGAAATCGATATCCAGCTTCATGGGGATACGGCGCATGAGGTCGCTGATGAAAACGACGCCGCCCTTGAGCATCGCCATGAGGATCAGAGAGTCGCCATCGTAGTCGTCGGCGATCTCATGTCCCAGCACCGCGATGCGCTCTTGAATCTGCTCCTCGGTGAAAAGAATTCGCCTGATGTCATTGTTCATGGTGGGACGACTCCGGGGATATGCGCCATGCTAACCCGGACCCTCAAAGTCGAAAAGCGATCGCTCGACGTGTAGGATTCCCCGACGAATTCAGGAGGTCTTCCCCTTGGCTCAGATCATCGACGGCAAGCTCCTCGCCCGTGCGATCCGCGAAGAGGTGAAACGTGGAGTGCAGAGCCTGACACGCGCACCCCGGCTCATCGCCGTCCAAGTGGGCCATGACGACGCATCCGCCTCCTACACCCGGTCTCAGGCCCGCACAGCGGAGAAACTGGGCATCACCTACCACCTGGAGACGCTGCCCGAAGAGACCAGCTTGGACGACCTCGGCCGAGCGGTGAAGGATCTGGCGAAACCGGAAGACGTAGCCGGGTTGATGCTTCAGACCCCCCTGCCCCCTCAGCTCGATCCCGTGCAATGTCGCCGCCTCATTCCCCTGGAGCTGGACGTGGAGGCCGTCACGGAAGCGGCGGCGGGCCGGCTTTTCCACGGCACGCACCGTGTGGCCCCCTGCACAGCCGTCGCGGCGCTGGAGTGTCTGAAGGCGGGTGCGGGCGGCGACGTCACCGGCCTCCACGTGGCCATCTTCGGCCGGAGCGCCATCGTGGGCAAACCGCTCGCCCTGCTCCTCCTTCAGGCCAACGCCTCGCCCTCGATTCTCCACACCCGCACACGAGAACCCGCGCGGATCGCCTCCGGCGCGGATGCGGTGGTGGTGGCCGTCGGCCGCCCCCGTCTCGTCGGCGCCGACATGGTGGGCGAGGGCGCCATCGTCATCGACGTCGGTACGAACTGGGATGCCGCCGCGAACCGCTTGGTCGGCGACGTCCGCTTCGACGAGGTGGAGCCCAAGGCCGCCGCCATCACCCCCGTTCCCGGCGGCGTCGGCCCGGTCACCACCGCCGTCCTCATGCGCAACCTCCTCACCCTCGCCCGCCTCCGCGAGCGCTGAGAAAAAGGGAAAGCGGGTGACGTCCCTCCTCCGGGACCGGGGACGCCGCGACTCCACAAGGAAGTCAAAGACGAAGGGAACCTCGCACTTCTTGTGCTGATCAGAGTTGGCGGTGGAGGACGAAGCCGGCCAGCTCTTCGACGACCGTGAAGGACGAGGCCGGGAGGAGGCCGCGGAGGCGGCCAAGGGACGTCTCGATGAAGTCGCCCGCCCGCTTGGTGGCGTGTTCGATGGATCCGTGAGCCACCAGCAGATCTCGGATGAACTCGACATCCTTCGGGCCCGCACGGCGGTCTTCGATGATGGCGCGAATACGCTCCCGATCCTCTCCGCCCACGCGAGCCAGAAGATGAATGAGCGGCAGGGTCATCTTTCCGTTCGTGATGTCGCTTCCCAGGGACTTGCCGACGATGTCCTCGTCGCCCGAAAGGTCGAGGCAATCATCGATGATCTGGAAGGCCATCCCGAGACTCTCGCCGAAGTCATGGAAGGCTCCTACGACATCTTCGGTGGCTCCCGCCAAGAGCGCGCCCAATTCACAGGACGCCGCGTACAACGAAGCGGTCTTCTGACGGATGATCTTGAAATAGGTCTTCTCGCTCACGTCTACGTGGCCCGAGAGCTGATTCTGGTGGATCTCACCCTCGCAGATGATGGCGACGGCTTCCGTGAGCCGTTCGAGCGCGCGGCGGTTCCCCACGTCGACGAGAAGACGGATGGCCCGGGCGAACATGATGTCCCCGAGCAAGATGGCATCCTTGTTGTCCCAACGGATGTTCACGGCGTCCGCGTTGCGTCGGATCTTTGCCTGGTCCAACACGTCATCGTGGACGAGGGTGGCCATGTGAATGAGTTCGACGACGGCGCCCAGCTGGACGAGTTCGTCCTGGATCGATCCGCAGAGATCCGCCACGACGAAAATCAGTGCGGGACGAAGTCGCTTGCCGGAGTAGTGACCCGCATAGCGAAGCATCTCGTCGACGCACGGCGTGTCCGCCGCCAACAGCTCGGACATCAGCTGGTCGAGAGCCTGCATCTGAGGCTTGACCATATGGTACGCAAAATCCAGTCCGCCAGCTGCGGGCATGCACCTAAATCCTTCGATTTGAACGTCTTCCGCACCGTAAAGCGGTTGAAGAGGCGGCCCAGGATAACCGTCTCCCCGAAGAGGGTCAACGCAGAGGAGAACGAAGGACTCTACGAGACAAAGTCATCGAGCGCGCGGCGATAGTCCTCGGGCGTGTTGAGGTTTTGAAACACGTCTCGTGGGCCGCGAGAGCGATGTTCGAGGGTCAGCGTCGTCATCGTTTCGAGGACGGTCATCACCTTGTTGCATCGCATCTCCAAGGCGTCTCGCACCGACGGAAGCGCTCGCCGGTGGATCAACAGGGGCATGGGCTCCAGCCTTTCGCGTCTTCGAAACAACAAGGCGTCCAGCTTGGGGCTGCGAGCTTCCAGAAGAGGCCGCACTTCCGCCCCGTCCATCCAAGGCATGTCACAGGGAATCGCCAACAGCCAGGGCGTCGTCATGGTTTCGAGCAGGGACTCGATGCCGGCCAGCGGCCCCTGGCCGGGATGTCGGTCGGCCACGGCGACATACGGCAAATCGGGGGGAGCGGACCGTCCCACGGAAAGAAGGACGGCATCGCTCTCGGCGCCAAGGTGATCGATCACGTGTTGGAGCAAGGTGCCGGAGCCGAAGGGCAAGGCATGCTTGGGGCGCCCCATGCGCCGGCTCATTCCTCCAAGAAGAACCCCGAGGGTCCAGGGCGCGGACGCTTCAGTCGCCCCCATCCGGGCCCTTCACGTCGGCGGGACGAATGCGAAGCTCGACCACCTCCGCGTCCTCGCAATCCTTCAGGGCTCGAACGAGCCCGAGGACCGCGCCGCCGAAGGCTTCATGGATGAAGTTGCGGAGCGGTCGTTCCTCGCCGTCGACCGTGAGAACGACGTGGTATCGAGGCCACGGACGGTCCGGACGGCTCAAGAGTCGCCATCTCCGCTCGGAAGAGCTTTCTTTTCGTCGCCGGGCGGGAGGGCGGGATCGCCGTCCTCTTCCCCTTTCACGCCCTTCTTGAACTCGACGATGGACTGACCGAGGCTCCGCGCGAGCTTCGGCAGTTTGGCGCCGCCGAACATGAGCAGAAGGATCGCACCGATGATGATCATCTCACCGGTGCCGGGCATGCCGATGGCGAACGAGAGTTGCAGCATTGACGAAGGAATCACCAGCAGGGTCCTCGCTGAGGCCTGGGATGGCCTATCCATCCCATGAAAGTTTGCGCGCTCTCGAGGCTGGGCGCAAGGCGAAGACCTCACGGGTGCGGCGACTCCGCCCGAAGGAGAACCTGCCGGATCGACCTCAAACCCTCTGAATCGAGGCCCCCAAGGCTCTCAGTCGCCGATCTATTTGGACGTAGCCCCGGTCGATCTGGCGGATGTTCTGAATGGTGCTGGGACCCTCCGCCGCCAGGGCGGCGATGAGGAGAGCCATGCCGGCCCGGATGTCCGGGCTGGTTATGGTGGCCCCGTGGAGCGTTGCCGGCCCGACGACCACCGCGCGGTGCGGATCACAGAGTACGATTTTGGCCCCCATGAACACCAAGCGGTCGACGAAGAACATCCGGCTCTCGAAGAGCTTCTCGTGAACCAAGACGACACCTTCCGACTGGGTCGCCACGACGAGGGCGATGGAGACGAGGTCCGCGGGGAAGCCGGGCCAGGGAGCGTCGTCCACCTTTGGAATGGCGTCGTGCAGGTCGGTGTGAATCGCCAAGTCCTGCCCGCCGGGAACGAGAAGACGGTCGTCCTGAATCTCCGTGTGGACACCGAGGCGCTTGAAGACCATACAGATCATCCGGAGGTCCGCGGGGTTCACCCCTTCGACGACGAGCTCCCCCCCGGTGACCGCGGCCAAGCCGATGAAACTCCCGATCTCGATGTGATCCGGCCCGATGCGGTGGTGACCGCCATGGAGGCTCTCGACACCCTCCACATCGAGGACGTTGGTGCCCACTCCGCTGATTCGGGCGCCCAAGGCGTTGAGCATGCGACAAAGCCCTTGGACATGAGGCTCACTCGCAGCGTTGGCGATGCGCGTCCGGCCATCCGCCAACACGGCCGCCATCAATGCGTTTTCCGTCGCCATCACGCTGGCTTCATCGAGAAAGACATCCGTCCCGCGAAACCGCCCCTTCAGGGTCATGCGGTAGCTGTCGTCTTCGATGACGACGTCGGCGCCCAGGGCCCGGAGGGCCAAAAGGTGGGTGTCGATACGCCTCCGTCCGATCTTGTCGCCCCCCGGGCGAGGAAGAACGGCCTCGCCGCGGCGGGCCAATAGGGGAGCCGTGAAGAGGAAGGAGCCTCGAATGGTCTCCGAGAGTTCCGGGTGCGGCACGCTGGAACAAAGACCGCGGGGATCGAGGGTCAGGTCTCCGTCCTCGTCGAAGGCGACACCAACGCCCAAACGGGCGGCGATGTCGACCATGTGACGAAAATCGAGGATGTCCGGATGGTTGGAGATGCGAACCGGTTCGTCCGCCAGAAGCGAGGCCGCCACAACCGGCAAGGCCTCGTTCTTGTTGCCGGATGGGCGAAAGACGCCGCCGATCGGACGGCCCCCTTCGACGCGGAAGACCTGGGATTCCTGACCCGCTGCCATGGTTTTCACTCGTTGAACTCGTTGCCGTTCAGTCTACGAGGAGCAACGGACAGGGCGAGGCGTCACGCCTTCATGTGCTCGACGAGAGTGCGCCCCATGTCGGCGGGGCTCTTGGCGACGGGGACGCCCGCCCGTTCGAGTGCCGCGATCTTGTCCGCGGCCTTGCCCGATCCTCCCGAAATGATGGCGCCCGCATGTCCCATGCGCTTCCCCGGAGGCGCCGTCTGGCCGGCGATGAACGCGGCGACGGGCTTTTTCATGTTGGAATGGATCCACTCGGCGGCCTCTTCTTCCGCCGTGCCTCCGATCTCTCCGATCATGACGACCCCCTCCGTCTCGGGATCCTCGTTGAAGAGTTCCAAGACGTCGATGAAGTTCGTGCCGTTGATGGGGTCCCCGCCGATGCCCACGCATGTGCTTTGCCCGTGCCCGAGGGCGCTCACCTGCCAGACCGCTTCGTAGGTCAAGGTGCCCGAGCGGGAGAGAACTCCCACGTTGCCCTTGCGGTGAATGTAGCCCGGCATGATGCCGATCTTGCATTCGTCCGGCGTGATGACGCCGGGGCAGTTGGGGCCGACGAGACGCATCGAAGAGCCTCGCATGGCATCCCGTACCCTCGACATGTCCGCGACCGGAATGCCTTCGGTGATCGCCACGCAAAGGCGAATTCCAGCCTCCATGGCCTCGATGATGGCCTCGGCGGCGAACGGCGGCGGCACGTAGACGACCGACGCGTCGGCGCCCGTGGCCTCGACAGCCTCGCGGACCGTGTCGAAAACGGGGCGATCGAGACAGGACGATCCCCCCTTGCCGGGAGTGACGCCGCCCACGATCTGAGTTCCGTATTCGATCATCTGCTCAGCGTGGAACTTGCCCGCCGAACCGGTGATTCCCTGAACGAGAACCTTCGTGTTCTTGTCGATCAGAATGCTCATGTCGTCTCGCTTTCCTCAGGAGACCAGTCGAACGATCTTGTTCGCGGCATCGGTCATGTCGGTGGCCGTGGTGATGGGCAATCCGGATTCCTCCAGGATCTTTCGCCCCTCATCGACTTCGGTGCCCTCCAGACGGACCACCAACGGCACGTCCAGGCTGACTTCTTTGACCGCTTGGCAAATGCCCTTGGCCAGGGTCGTGCAGCGGAGAATACCGCCGAAAATGTTGACGAGGATTCCCTTCACCTTGTCGTCGCGCAGGATGATCTGGAACGCGTGCGCCACCTGCTCGGGGGAGGCTCCACCTCCCACGTCGAGGAAGTTGGCCGGCTGACCGCCGTGGAGCTTGATGATGTCCATCGTGGACATGGCCAACCCGGCGCCGTTGACGAGGCAGCCGATATTGCCGTCCAGATTGATGTACGAAAGACCGGCATCGCCCGCCTCCACCTCGGCGGGATCCTCCTCGGCCAGATCGCGCATCTCCACGATGTCCGGGTGGCGATAGAGGGCGTTGTCGTCGAAATTCATCTTGGCATCGAGGGCCAGGACATCACCCTGCTTCGTGAGGACCAAGGGGTTGATTTCGGCGAGCGAAGCGTCGGTGTCCAGAAACGCCTGGGCAAGGGAACGGAAGAACTTGATCGCCGTCTTGACCTGCCCGCCGGGAATCCCGATCGCCTTCGCCAGGTAACGAGCATGGTAGGCGCGCAGACCCGCCTGGGGATCGATGGGAGCCTTGATGATCTTCTCCGGCGAGGTCGCCGCCACTTCCTCGATGTCCATCCCCCCCTCGGAGGACGCCATCATCACGGGACGCGCGAGGTCCCGATCCATGGCGATGCCGAGGTAGAGCTCGCGATCGATGTCGCTCCCCTTCTCGACGAGCAGGGTCTTGACCGGCTGCCCTTCAGGGCCCGTCTGATGAGTCACGAGCGGCTTCGCCATGATGGCCTCGGCGGCCGTGCGGGCTTCCTCGGCGGATTTGACGAGCTTGACGCCCCCGCCCTTGCCCCGACCTCCGGCGTGGATTTGCGCCTTCACGACGGAAAGAGGCGCTCCCAGCTTCTGAAAAGCCTGAGCCGCTTCATCGGGAGAGTGACAGACGATGCCTTCGGGCACGGCGACTTTGTAGCGTCGCAGGATGTCCTTGGCCTGGTATTCGTGGATCTTCATGGAATAGATCTTCCGGTTCGTTGTCGGGAAGAGTGGTCGAGTCTATGGACGCCCCCCCATCCCCTTCAAGCAGCCACTCGAAGTGGGGCGGAATCAGATCCCGAGTTTGGCGTACAGGTCGCGAAAGCGATCCGCTTGGTCGGGGTCGTCGGTCATGTCGACGGTTCCGACCCGGTGGACCTTGATGGAGTTCGTCCCTCCTCCGCCACCGATGTTCGAACCGGTCACGATGACGGTGAGGTCGCCGGGTGCCAGCGTTCCCGACTGGAGGACGTGCTCCTCCCCCATGAAGTAGAGCGCCCCCACGCTCTTCGCCTTCTTCAGAAGAACGGGCTCGACCCCCCAACAGAGGGCCAATCGCTGAAAGCTCTCCCGCGTGAACGTGCATCCGATGATTCGGGTCAACGGACGGGAGAAACTGATCTTGAAACACGTTCGACCGGAGCTCGAAAACGCCATGAGCGCCTTCGCGTGCAGTTCTCGCGCCGCGGACGCGGCGGCGTGCACGGTTGCATCGGCCACGTCCTCGCCGGGATCGAGCTCCATGCGCCCCATGACTTCGGAGTAGAGCCGGCTTCCTTCCGTGTACCGGGCGATCCGCGCCATGGTCGACACGGCCAGCAAAGGGTATTTGCCGGCGGCGCTCTCCCCCGAAAGCATGACCGCGTCGGTCCCGTCCAGAATGGCGTTCGCGACATCGGAGGCCTCGGCGCGCGTGGGTCGGGGATTCTCGATCATGCTCTCGAGCATCTGCGTCGCCGTGATCACCAGCCGACCCCGCTGTCGGGCGGCCGCGATGATCTCTTTTTGAAGGATGGGGAGACGCTCGGCCGCGACCTCGACGCCCAAATCTCCTCGCGCCACCATGATCCCCTCGGCGACCTCGACGATGTTCTCCAGATCGTCCAGAGCCTCCGGCTTCTCGATCTTGGCGATGATGGCGACGGAGTGACCGAGGCCCTTGATCAGGGCTCGGAGGTTGCGGATGTCGTCCGCCTTGCGAACGAACGAGAGCGCCACGTAATCGACACCCATTTCCAACCCGAAGCGGAGATCCTTCTCGTCTTTCTCGGTCATCGACGGCGTCGACACGTTCACGCCCGGAAGATTGATGCCTTTGTTGGCGCGAAGAATGCCGCCGCAAACCACCTGACACACGACCTCGCGGTCGAGTTTCTGGATGCAGCGCAACTCCAGCAAACCGTCGTCGAGAAGAATGGTGTCGCCGACTTCGACGTCGTCGGCGAGATTCTCATACGTCGTGGCGATGACACCATCACCCGTTTCCCTCGCCTCGGACGTGACGCGAATCGCCTCGCCGACGTGGAGAAGTAGCGGCTCGTCATTCTTCAGGGGGCCGGTGCGGATTTTGGGGCCTTGGAGATCTTGGAGGAGAGCCACGGACTCGCCCAATCGTTCGGCGATCTCGCGCACCATGTGAATGACGCGCGCGTGGTCCTCGTGTCGCCCATGCGAGAAATTGAGACGAAACGTCGAGGCTCCGGCGCGGATCATGGCCTCGATCATTTCCTCGGAAGAGGAGGCCGGCCCGAGAGTGGCAACGATTCGGGTTCTGGGGCGGATGGAGTCATTCATGCCCATCAGTCTACGCCCACCTGGGGGCAGAGGGGCTCGTCAAGAACCCAGAATCCTCTCCTTGTTGCTCTTCCACCACGACTCCAACTCGCGAATCTTCGCCTGAATCTTCGATGACGGATCACTGGCATCGAGCTTGAGAGGCTGGCCGGTGAGGGCCTCCAACGACGAAATCGCCGTCTCGCGGACGAAGATGTTCTCGTCCTTCAGTTTCGGAATGATGCGGGGAATCGCCCACTTAGCGGAAAGATCAGCCAGATTCTGTAGGGCCGCGATCCTCACGTAGTCGGCCTTGTCGTCGAGGGCCTTCGCCAAGGCTTCCTCGGAGCGGCGTCCCGGAATGGAGGAAAGATCCACGACGGCGTTGAAACGTGTCGCCGGATCGGCGGACTCGAGCTGGGAGAGGATCTTCTGGAGTCGGCTTTCCGTCTCGGGGTCGAGGGCGGAGGCGCCTTCGACCGACGTCTTCGCGGCGGGGACCCCCACCGTCCCGGAGCGTTCGAGAGCGCGGAGGCGGGACTCCAGAGCGTCACGCACCTGCTCCAGATCCTCGATGCGAGCTCGGAAGTCGTCCAGGTCCTCGGCGACGCGCTGGTCGTCGAGCCTTTGCTCGATCAGGTCGACCCGATCCTCGATCGACTTGGCGAACGCGGCGCGCGTCTTCTCCTGGTTGGCGAGTTGTGTTTGCAGGTCGTCGGCCAGGCCGTCCAGCCGGCGACGCAAGTCTTGAAGGGCCTCGGCGTTGGCCCGGACGCCGCCGATCACGCGGGCCAAGCGTCCCACGGAGCCGTCGGCCGCGGGCGTCTCCTCGATGTTCGTTTCGACATTGCGAAGACGGGTGTCCGTCTGCACGCGCAAGTCTTCGATCGACGCCTCCAGTTTCCCCAATCGGTCCTTGGTGCTGCCGGGGCCCTGGTTTCCCATGATCTCCTCGCCCCATACCGCCATCACACCGGCTCCGACGCCCGCGCCCACCAGCAACATCAATAGGAGGGTACTCCAGCCCGAAAAGGTCTTGCGATGTCCCGCCGGCCTGGGTGCGCATTTCTCGCAGTAGATCCGACCCGAATCGATGGAAATACGATTCGACTCGATATCCTTGAGCGGGATGCTCTGATTACATTTGTCGCAGAAGTAGATCTTCATGGTCTTGCCTCTTCAAGCCTCAGTCCCCCGTCCGGAAGAAGTATAAGCCCGGAATCGACTGGAAACGGCACGACGCCCGGAAAATGGCAAAGAGGATGCGAGGGGCGATGTGGAAGTCAAGAGTGACGCGCCAACACCGCGCCAGCCACAACACACTACACATCAGCGACTTATATTCGGGTCAAGCAGAAGGCGACGTCGTCAAGACGTCTCCGAGCCCTTCTTGCGAGTGCTCTCCCAGAACAGGTAGACCACGATAACCAGAGACAGCCCCCAGATGATGAGAACCCAATCCCAGAAGTTCATGACCTCTCCTCGCGCGATCTACGCGGCCGCAGCATGACTGTGCGACGTGATTCGTTCGACGTGGTCATCGCTATGCAGCCTCGACCATGCATGTGAGGGATCCCGTCCCGACCGGGTCGGGATCACCTTGGCAAAAGGGCGCGGCGCTCATCATGCCGAATGCCCTCCCGATTCCGAAGATCATTTCTGGTTCTTTCGCACCTTGCTCGCCGGGCGAAACATCAGCCGCTTCTTCTCCGCGCCCCACCACTTCTTCCACTGCGTGACGGAAGCATTGCGGAGTTCCTCGGGCGCGGAGAAGCTGTACCCGAAGTCTCTCCCCGTACTCTCGCGCAGGACCTGAATGGCCTTGTAGCGGAACCGTCGGTCGTCGTTCTCGAGAAAGCTCACCATGGTCGGCACCGCCGCCAAATCTCCCTGCTGGAGAAGTCCCGCGGCCGCCTCGAAACGCACGGCGGGGTTTCGATGCCCCAGATTGTCGCGGAGAGTGTCGAGCACATCGGGGCTCCGAAGGAATCCGAGGACGTAAAGAAGGTTGGCCCGGGTACGGTCGTCGACGTTCGGTAGAGCCTCGAGAATCGGCTTCTCGGCAAGTTCCTTCTGCGCGATGAGCCACTGGAGGTCGCGCAGAAGGGAGCTGCCACGGTCGAAGGAAACGGATTCGATGACCGTGGCGATCTTCTGGTCATGAATGTCCAGGGTCGACGGGTTTTCACCCTCCTCCACGGAGTTCACATAGGCCTCCGAGACTTCCGTACCGTTCTGCTTGTAGGTGGTCGTGCAGGCGGAAGTAAGGACGAATAAGCAACCGAGCAGGCATGCCATGAAACCGCGCATGAGTGGAGTCTCCCTTGGAATTTCGTTGGAGAGGCAGAGCCCCTCATGCATCTTTTTCGGCGGCGCACTGCATAAACTTGAGGTCCGGGCCCGTCCATGGGCGGGATTCCCGCATATTCTCCCACCCTCGCTCCGAACGGGTCGCGCCGCTTCCGCGGCCTCTCCCGAGGATCTGCTGAGCGACGAGAACTCCTGAACGATGCCCCAACCCGGTTCGGCGGGACGGGGACGTCCCGAGTCCAGA
>CAZLGG010000060.1:0-23844 GCA_964559135.1 uncultured Planctomycetia bacterium | reverse complement strand
AATCGACGCCGCGCCCTCTCCCAACTCCGGGGGCAACGCTCTCGTCATGGATGCCACGACCCAGAGCGCCGACGCCACGAACAGCTCGACCCTGTTTCTCGATCTCACCGGCACGACACAGGTTTTCTTGACCTACTGGTGGAGAGAAACGAACGATGAAAACGATCCGGAGGACGGAGTCTTCTTCTCCGACGGAACGACCGAGATCCTCGCATTCTCCCACAACGACGGGCCGAGCGTCTGGACCGAACAGATCCTGGATGTCACCTCGATCGCACAGGGAGCGGGACTCGCTCTGGGTGCGGGGTTTCGGATCATCTTCCGCCAGCGCGACAACTTCCCACTGGGGACCGATGGAGTGCTCATCGACGACATCAGTGTGGTGGACGCGACGGGCGGAGGGGGGCAACCCAACTCCGCGGGCGCGTTCTTCGTCGTCACGGGCGCGGTCGATGGACAGGGCCTTCCCGCCACGGCCTCCGGGCTGGGCCCCTTTGCGGTCCAGCTTTCCCCCGGAGGTACGCTCTCCTTCGACGTCGGTGGTGACCCGAATCAGCCGTTCCTTCTCCTCATGGGGCCCCTCAACGTGGGGAATGCTTCCTTCTCCATAGGGCAAATGGACATCGGGCTCCTCGGGCCTACGGATTTGAGCGACGTCGGGCTCCTTTTGAACGGTCTGACCCCGATCACCTTCCTCGACACCCTCGCCAACACGGGCCCCGGAGGGGTTCAGAGCATGAGTTTCACGGTCCCCGCACTTCCCCCGGGGGCCGTGGGAGCCATGCAGGCCGCGGTCTACAGGGCCGCCAGCGGCCTTCCGCTCCTGAGCGCGGCGACCGACGTCATCATTCTCTGAGAATTCCACGCGCCGAATCGTTGCAGGAAGCCGGGGGAGGTTCGCCTCCCCCGGCTTCATCATTTCCCAAAAGACAGGTCGAAACCCTCCTATTCCGAAAAGGGAAAAGCCACGGTGCAGGAGGTCCGACCATGCATTCAGAACTCAGACAACGGCCCGTCGTTCCCACCTTCGTGGGCCGGGAGCCGATCCTCGACTCCAATCTCGAGGTGCAGGCCTGGGAGATCTCCTACCGGGATGGGCTGGACGAGCTCGACTCGGGCAACGAGAACGAATTCTCCACGGCCCAGGCGTTCTGGAACACCTTCATGGAATTGGGCGTCGAAAACGTCGCCCCGGATTGGAAAGCGTACCTGCCCGTCAGTCGCGAATTCCTGCTGGGGGACTGCCCGGAGATCTTCCCACCGAACCGCCTTGCTCTCGTGCTGAACGCGGCGCTGCTCGAGGACGGAGAGATCTCCTCGCGACTTCGGGAACTCAAGTCCGCGAACTACCAGCTCGTCCTCGACGGTTTCCTTCAGGACACGGCAGGCGAGTTCTCCGACCTCATCGATGCCGTCAAAGTGGATGTCGCGGCCGTCGGTTCGGACGAAGCCGTGCGCATCGCCAACAAGCTCGACGGCAGAGGGGTTCGGCGAATCGCCAAGAACCTGTCGAACTACGAAGAATTCGAGGCCTGCAGGAAGTGCGGTTTCGAGGCCTTCCAGGGTCGATTCCTCTCGCGGCCACAGGTCGTAGCGGGAGGCCGAATCCTCCATGCGAGCGTCTCGAAGGCGCGCATGTTGGCGGCGATCAACAGCTCGGAGTCATCGATCGACTCCCTGGTGGAATTGATCGAGCAAGACATCGCTCTCAGCTTCAAATTACTCAAGTACGTCAACTCCCCTCTGGTCGGGCTCCGCTCGACGGTCGAGTCCGTTCGGCATGCTGTCATGCTCCTTGGAGAGAGATGGCTGCGGACATGGACCAATCTCGCCCTGCTCGCGTCCATCGAAGGGCGTCCTCAAGCCGTCTTCGACCTTGCGATCGTTCGTGCTCGCATGTGCGAGAATCTCGGACGCCTCGCGGAGTCGGACAGACCCGAAGTCTTCTTCACGGCCGGGCTTTTCTCGACCCTCGACGCCCTCCTCTCGCGCCCTCTGGATGAAGTCTTGCAGGACCTTCCTCTGACCGAGGAGCTGAACGGCGCTCTTTTGCATCTCGAAGGTCCAGTCGGCCAGACTCTCGCGTGCACGCTCGCCTATGAGGTGGCGGACTGGGAGAAGGTGAGCCTCGGGGCTCTCACATCGGAAGAGATTCGCGACGCATACATCGACTCGCTCCGTTGGGCCGCCGAACTGAGAAACGAGCGTGCGTGAACTTGGGCCGCACACTCATTGGGCGGCGTGTTCCAACATCGGAAGCTCCCCGTTCAGAATCGCTGCCGTCACGGCAGCGGTGGCGAGGCTTTCACCCCTGAGATTGCGGTGGGGTTCCAAGTCCTTCAGCCCCCGCGGGTAGGGTGATGCCGACCAGAGGCAACGACCGCCCTCACCGACGACATCGATCTTGCCCCGCTCCAAAGACGGATTCGCCACGACGCCGTCGACACCTCTTTGCAAGCCGGGGTAAGCTGGAAGGCTGTGGGCGAGTGCGGGCGCCACGACCCGAATTCCGGCATCCAGGAGCGATCTGACTCCCGTTTCGAGTCTTGCCGCCGCGGTCAGCGACGTCGTCCCGAAACTCAAATTCACGACATCCGGCCTCCATGAGAGGGCCGCATCGAGAGCGTCGGAGACTCTCCCGATCGGGCAGCTCAAGCTCGTCCCGAAGATCTTGATCGAGAGCAACTCCAATCCGGAAACGTGCTCGACGATTGCCGCGGCCACGCAGGTCCCGTGGCCAAGGACGTCGATGGGAGAGCCGGCGCCGACATCCCCCCATTCGACGCGCGCCAATTCCGCAAGGTGGGGATGCCGCGGATTGAGACCACTGTCAATGAGAACGAGCTTCGGCACGTCACTCAGTCTTCAAGGGACCAGACCCGTCCGGCCAAATCGCCCGGAAAGACCACGGTCTTCAAGAACTTGAAGTCCTTGTCGAAGACCTGGAAATCGTTTCCGGCGCCCCCGATATAGAATTTCTCGCCGTCCGGAGACGCCGCCGCGAGCCGCTGGCGCGGACGGAACCGGTAGAACATCTCTCCCGCCTTCTTCCCCGTCGTCAGGTCATACCGAACGATCTTGGAGTCGGGGTCCTCCGAACTGCGCCCCCGTCCTCTTCCGCCACCGAGCCTCTTCGTCGCATAGCCCCACTTGTGATCCTTGGACACGGCCATGCCGAAACCTCCGGGGTCAGCGCCCCACTCGATGACTCGACCGATCTCGAGGTTGACGTAGTCCAGATCGACCAGGCCGGCCAAACGCCGACTCTTCTGCACCGGGTCCTGCATGGAGTACATGAGGCGGTACTTGCCCGGCTCCTTTCCATCGAAGAAATCATCCGTTCGCACGCGAAGCGCACCCGCACCCCAATAGCGGGGCGTATGCAGATCGATGCGCCCTATCTCCTCGCGTGTCGCACCGTCCAGTATTCTCAAGTCCTTTCCGAAGACGTGCCAGTTCTTCCCGTCGGGGCTGATCCGGACGCTGCCCCTCAGTTCCTTGGGCAGACGCGGGCCGACCAATTCGACTTTCTTGTCCGCGAGGTTGTAGTACCACCACTCGGGTTCCTCGATGACGTAGTGATCCTTGGCCTGCTTCACTTTGTCCACGCGGACAAACCAATGGGTCCCACCGGGGCACTCCATGACGCGATCCACGCGGATGATATATCCGGGTTTCGCGAACGTGTGCGTGTCCACGACCTTCATCTGGGCGCGGTCGACGACCTCGACGACGGTCCTTTGGCCCGTGATGGCCAGGAATCGCTTCTTGTCCCAGGAAAGTCGCACGCCGAATTGAAGCCCGTTCTCGAGAGAGATCTCGCCGACGACCTTGTCCGTGGTGGGATCGAACTTGACGATGCGGCTCGGCCAAAGCGTCATCCAGAAGTAGACCTTACCCTTGGGCGAGGCTTCCGCAGTCGATGCGACCTGAGCAGGAACGAACGGCGGCAGGACGAAGCAGAGTATGAGGAGGGTAGTGATTCGTTTCATTTGGAAATCCGTCCCAGGCCGAGATTCAGGGGAAAACCAGATCGATGTTCTTCCAATCGTTCATGGGAGCCCCGCAGGACTCCGCCCACGACGGCCAGTTGGTGAGGCCGTCCGGCACCTGGGCCGGCCAGTAGCAGGAGTGGTAGCAGTCGTACAGATCACGTTCGATGGGTTGGCACAACCCGTGCGTTCCACCCCCCGAATCCACCTCCCATCCCGGAGCAAAGACCGTCGTACACCCGAAGGGCGTATCACCGTCCTGCAGGGCCCGCACCTCGTCGCGGCTGCCGGCCACCCACTCGGCGAGTCTCTTGGCTTTTCGATTGACGGGTCGGATGTGTTTCATGAGTTCGTCCTTTCGAACCTCTGAAAGAATTCGGGTTTGGCGTCCGTGATCCGGGCGTAGGCGCGCAAGCCGAGATCGGTCCAAGCGCGAATCCAGTCGCAGTAGTGCAAGTTCGGATGAGAAGCGTCCCCGTAGCGCACTTCGGCTTCGTGATAGCAGCCCCCTGCGCAGACAGGGCGGGCGAAACACGTTGCGCACTCGATCTTGCGGCTGACATGCCCCTTCTCCAAGAACTCTCGGCGGCGATCCTCGTCGATGCCGTTCTCGATGTCGCCGATGGGATGCGCCTCTGACTCCACGAAGCGGTGGCAGAGGCCCAATTCTCCGTCGGTGGCGACACCGACCAGGCCGAGCCCTGCGCCGCATGGATGGGCCTTGTTCACGCCTTCGTGTAACTCCCGAAGAAGATCGCCGAGATTGGAAAAGCCGTGACGACGGCCCTCGAGGGCCGCGGCCACGTAGTCGTCGGCGAGGGCCGAATACTGGGCGAGGAGATCGTCATAATCTTCGCCGAGCAAGGCGTGGTCGCGCGTCGGGGCGCTGGTCACGGGCGCGAAACCGACCTCGTCGAAGCCGATGTCGTCCGTCAGATGGGCGTAGAGGTCTCGGAGGTCGGGAAGCGGACGAGTCAATGTGACGCGTGCGCCGATCGGGCGTGTGCGACCCCGCGCCGCGGCCAGCAATCGGCGGATCTTGGGAACGACCACTTCGTAGCTGCCGCGGCCGCTCTTGAACGATCGATGGCGATCGTGATGGGCCCGATCGCCGTCAATCGAGATATTGACTCCGAACCGGTGGTCGATGAGGAACGCGATGGTCTCGTCGTCGAGAAGGGTGGCGTTGGTGGTGAGAGCGAAATGGACTCTTTTGTCCGTGGACCGCGCCAAGTTCTCGGCGTGATCCACCGCCGCCTCTATGGCAGTACGATTGAGCAGCGTTTCACCGCCGAAGAAGGTCACGGAGACATCGCGGCGACCGCGGGCGCTCTCGAAAAGGAAGTCGATCGACTTGAGAGCGGTCTCGGGGCTCATCGACGCCGGCCGCTTGCCTTCGCCCTGGCCTGGCAGCTTGTCCTCGCCGTATTCGTAGCAGTACGTGCACGAGAGATTGCACCGACTGGAGACATTCAACACGAGGGTCGCCAAGGGGAACGGCATGGGCGGAAGAGCCGAGGAAGGCGGCCGAACCTCGTCGACGGGACGGATGGCCCCCACGTCGCAGAGCTCTTCCAACACCTCGGCGGCGGCCTCCCGGCCCTGCGCCTGCTCAGAGAGATAGTCGGCTGCATCGAGGCCTTCGAGACACTCGAATCGCTCCAACGCGGCCACGGCATCCGTGTCCAAACGCACGATCGAGGCCGAATCCGGCAGATAGACGAGGGCGCCGTCCCGGGTCGGCACTCTGCGGTGCGCGCGTGTACGAAGTTTCATCGGTCCTCGTTCCAATCCAGGCGATCCCAACGGGCGTAAATGGGGACGGTCACGATGAGGCGCCCTCTTGCACGGTATGAGCGCTTCACCATCACGATGGGTTTCGCCGCCGGCTTCTCAGCGGGCTTGGGAGAGGGTTTCTCCCGAGGCTTCTCCTGCCCGTGAGGTGCGGCAGAAGGACTTGGCGGTGCGTCCTCGTCGCCGACGACCTGCGGCTCGGGCGGTTGGGACGGCGGCGGGCCGTGTCCTTCCTCGGCTCCCGGGCCGGCGGGCGGGTTCTCTTCCCCGGCGCCGGAAGGGCGGCCGCCTCGACCTTGCCGTCTCGCTCCCGGGGGCCTGCCCCACTTGCCGGGCTTCATCGGAGGCTTTTGCGTCAAAGGAACGTCGCGGACCTCCAATTCCGTTTCCGCCACGACGTAGACCTCGCCGACGTTGTTCGCCTCGAATCGGCGCTCGGGATTCGGACCGTCCAGGCCCGGCGTGAAGACACCCGTGTCGGCGTCGATGCGCCCGACGAATCGAACATCGTCGTCGTTCTCGCGAATGGGAAACTCCTCGAGACTCCACTTGGCCGGCACGACTTCGATCGGATAATCATCCGCGGTGTAGAGCCGGCCATCCGGCCCACGGTTCATCGACCAGGCCTCGAAACGTTCCGTCTGTGGCGGCATGGTACGGCCGCCCACGCGGGCAAGCCCCCGCCCCGGCTCGATTTTGATGTAGTCCACGGTGTCGTAGAGGACGAGAAGGTCCGGCCCGGGGATGGCACGAAACGAGACTTTGCGACGACCGCGCTTCGCGCTCTCGGAGACGTCGACGGTCAGGATGACGCGGTCTGCGGCCTCACGGGTTGCCTCCGTGACGGTGACGCCCTGACCGAGGGCAAAATCGTCGGCCACGAGGTCGGCCGGGAATCCATCACCGAGAACCGTGAGCCGGATCGACTCCGACGGAATGGGCAAAGCGCCGTTCTGGACGGCGAAAATTCGAGGAGCCCCGGTGAGGCGCATCAGTTCGACGTCGATTCCGATCTCGTTGTACGCGCCCCAGAAGAGTCGCCCGCTCATCGCATTCCACGACTCGTTCAGCAGCAGCACTTCCCGCCAGGTCTCATCGTCGCCTTCGCTCGAGGCCCGCCCCCGCCAGGAATAGCCCGCGTAGAGAAGTCCCTTCCCCCGGCGAATGAGGGAACTGCCGTCGGCACGGGTGAGGCGCCATTCCGTGACGTAGGAATCGTCGGCCTCTTTGCGAATGACGAGTTTTCCGAAAAGGTCTCCCCTACCCACTTCATGACCCTTGACGGCCCAAGTCCCTTCGACGGGGACGGAACGGCGGTTGACCGACCACGTCTTCCAGGACTCGGACATGAGGGGTTGGGTCTTGGCGAGAGCGCGCAATACCTTGTCGGCGCGGTCGCCTTTGCGACGTGCTTCGCGTCGCCGCTGCTCGAAGACCTCCTCGATCTCCGCCTCGGTCATGTTTTCGAAATCGATGCCGCTGTCTCTTCCGAACATGCTGCGCCCACGAAACGCCTGGAAGTCGGCCAGTGGGAAGAACGCCAGGTGGGTAGCCTTCAGCAGTTTCCACTCCTTGCCGTCCCGTTGCTGCGAAAGCACCCGACCGAGCGTGTGGCACGCACCGCAGGTCTTGCGGAGGTCCTGATCGCGATCGGCTTCGGACCAGTGAACTCGTCTTTCCGCCTCGTAGAGGCCTCGGGCGGCTTCGTCTCGGGTCAGACCGTGATCATTGGAGAGATACCGGACCATCTCGCGAGCCTCGGCGGGCACGAGAGGAACCTCATAGAGACGCACCATGCGCTTGATCGAGATCTCCCATCCCTCGGGAGACTTCCGCATATACGAGATACGCGACATGCGGCCCTTGTCGTCCACATCGTGACACGCCTTGCAGCGATCGATGACGAGTTGGTTGGTGACAGGGATGCCCGGGCGTTCCCTGGAAGACGCGGACGACGCCCCACGCGAGCGGGAAGGGCGGCGCTCCTGAGCGTCGTAGGAGGCGGTCAGAGCGAGAAGGACAAGCAGGAAGACCTGCGGCAAGCGCCGATTGGACATGAGCTGTTTCCGATGGGAGAGTCGCCCAGGATTCTACTCGAGGAGCACATCGTGCCTACCCCAGAACGAGCAGCGCCCGGGGAGCACATCTCCCTGGACCGACCGCAAGGCAACGAACTTCGACGGTTTTTCGGTTGCCGCTCGGCCACCGCATCTCGCAAAGAGGCCCGGCACCGGGCTCCAATCGTCGCCACGCTCGAGGGCCCAACTCCGGGAAGAACTCACTCAATCGACGGTGGATTACCTCGTCCGAATCCGCTTCCAGATCGGCCAAAAATGCAGGGTTGGCGTGGAGGATTCCACCCTCGCTGTCCACGAGAATCGCAGGCTCCCTCAAAGCGTCCAGAGTCTTCGAGACCTCGTCCGCGTCGTGGGTCGAGGCACCTACCGAAGGTTCCAGGAACTCGTTGAGGATGCGCCGCGGAAAATCCACCAAGAGCGCCTCCTCGAGGGCGAAGCAGTTCAGAAAACCCTGGCTGAGAAGGGATCCTCGCAACATCCGATCGAGGCCGTCGACGACCGCCACGGCCGGCATCTCGGGGTGGATGCGGTGAACCTCCGTCAAAAGAGTAGGAGCCGAGAGATCGCCCACGGCACAGTCCACGACAAGGAGACTCGCGTCGTGAGACGCCAAGTGATGGAGCGCGGCGGACGCCGTCGGCGCCACCTGCGCCGTCGCCTTCACCCCTCTCTCGTCAAGAGCCTGGAGGCCCCGCGCGAACCTGTCGCAGAAGTCGTCGTGGCGGGTGATCAAGAGGATGTGTTGCACCGATTCGGACGGTCGAGGACGTGGGGGGGGCTTCGACGACACGACGATTCCTTCCAATCACACAGTGGGATCTAACGGAACTTTGCTCCGCATTCCCGTTCCATGTCACCAAGAAAAAGAGTGATTGCGTCATCAATGACATCACGCTCGATACGCATTCCACGCACCCGGACGACCGACCCTGCACACGAACCTAATGCAACCCTTTATTGTGTCACGAGGATCGCGCCGGGCAGCAGGAACGACGAACCGTCACCGAAGTCCACCTGCACATCCAGGACAGCGCCCAGGGCCGCCGCGGAGAGCGGCTGGTTGAGGCTGACCACAAGCCCCTCGAAGGCTCGAAACCCGGGCTGAAGAGGTTGCACGAACGTGGGGCCGACCTGAGCGGCGATGGTTCCCGTGTCGTCCATGATTCCCTGAACGGTGAGGGGGATGGGCCCGACGCCCGCCACACCCGCCGGATCCAAAGTGACCGGGCTCACACCCGTCGGCGTGCCGGCAAGGAGGTACTGAAAGGAGCCCACGAGGACGACCGTTTGGCCTGCACCGGCGGACTGACTGAGGGTCGCGGGGGCCATGACGCCCTGCACATCGTTGGGATTCTTCTGAAGAGGGACGACCTGGTACTGCGTTCCCTGGGTTCCGGCATTGCCGGGCGGGAAAAATGCGAATTGTCGACCTCCCAGGGTCGATCCGTTTGCATAAACGGGCGTCCCGCCCGAAGCCACCGCAAGGCTCGAAAGTGCCGTGCCGTCGCGATTCACGTGTTGAAGGAGCGAGCCGAACGGCCCCGCGGCGAACTGGTTTTGTCCCAGGTCTCGATTCAGGGGACTGGGGTCCATGCCCATCCCCGGACTGATGCCGACGAGGGCATCATTGCCGCCGGCGGCGAGCGGATCCAGCGTGAGGAGGTTCACCAGAATGCCGCCGGACTGTGGGACGCCGACTCCCGTCGGTGAGTCCTTCAACAGCGTGCACTCGAAGCGAGCCAGATCCATGTCCCCTTGATGGTGAATCGGAGCCGCCACCGTCCCCCAACCGACTACGAATCGGTCGCGGAATTCGAAGATCTCGATTCCGGATGTGCCGGACAGATCCCAGTCGGCCCAGTTCACGAAGATCGCAGGTGCGTCGTTCGCGGCGGAGAGAGGATCGACGAGGTTGTTGGAGGCCCCCACAGGACCGAACGGCGCCATGGCCACGAAACCGTTCTCGTGCACGAAGACCTGAGTGTACGTCTGCCCGTAGAAGGTGAAGGTACTCTGCGCGAACGGAACGGCGACGACTCCGTCGGTCGAGATTGGCAGGACAGCGCGCTGTCCTATGCCGAAGTCGATGTCCGCGGCCTGCGTCAGCCGAAAACCAAATGGCGTCGTCGGATCCGCGACCCCCCCTTGAATGCCGATCCTCAGTGACGCGAAACCTGCCGTGTTGCCGATGGTGATCGTCTGCATTCCTGCAGGATCGGTGACGAAGAATTGGTCCCAGAATGTTCCCGTCAGACTGCTGATGCCGTCACCGAGGATGCTGATTCCGGTCGGAAGGGCGCCTGGCGCCGTGGGAGGAATGCCCAGATCGAGAAAGTCGCCCGTGATCGGCAGTTGGATGGTTCCGTGGAGGAAAGGGCCCGCGAGCAGAAAGAACCCCGCCGTCGGATTCGCACCGCTCGAAATCGTCAAATCGAGGGGCTCGCCGACGATGTGCTGGATCACACGCAGGAAGTCATCGTCCGGGTTCAATCCGTCGACGTTGAGGTTCGCGTTGGGGAGCCCCATCTGGCTACCGATGAACGGAGGAGGCAAGCCCGGACCCGTCGTCGTCGAATTATAATCGAAAACGTTCGGGTTGAAGGCCACTCCCGGGGGTCTCGGAATCGGAGTGACCGGATTCCCCAGCGTCCCCACCCTGACGTCGGTGATGGGGATTGTGCAATGCAGGATGAATGTCGCGTCGAATTTCCCGCGACCTTCCGTGCTGACGGGATCGCTCGCGGTGAAGCCCGTGCTCCCGTTCAGGCGGAAATCGTTGTTGATCTTGTTGACCATCAACTCCGCCATGGCGGGGGCGGGATAGTCGGTGGGCAAACTGACGAAATCGATGTCTCTTTGGAATGTCGGCAGCGCTTCGAGACGCAGGGTGAAACTAGAACTCGCGGACGTCAGTCCACTGATCCCGATGGTCTGCCTGAACTGGCCGATCGTCGTCGCCGCCAGAAGGAGCAGGAGGAAGATGGGGAGGCAGTTCAACCGATTGCTCATGGAAACGGACTCCTTGTCCCGCACCTCGGTGTGCGCGGCGGGACTCGAACATGCACTGTGAATGAACGGTTGTCCTCGATTGGGAAACCCATCGGCCAAGAGGCGTCGAGGGGCACTTCCCTTTCGGGAACGGATCTCTTGTCTTTGGCATCGTCATCGTACATGCCTCCCGCGGAATCCCCAAAGATATTCCTCTCTCTATGGGCGCATCTTGGAAAAAACTTCCACGGTTTGGGCATCGCGATAGAATGGTCCGGCCATGGACAGCGAACCCACCCTCGAAAGTGTCGACGAACAGCAGGCGAGAATCGCCCACTACCGTCTCATCCGAAAGATCGGAAGTGGCGGCATGGGCATCGTTTACTTGGCCCATGACACACGGCTGAACAGAAGAGTCGCGATCAAGTTCCTTCCTCCGAAACTCGCGAGGAGAGAGGGCATCAAGACTCGCTTCGCGCGGGAAGCCAGCGCCATCAGTCAGGTCGAACACGCCAACATCGTCCCCATCTATGAGATTGGTGAAGAGAACGGCTCTCCCTACATCGTCATGCGCTACGTCGAGGGCGCTTCGCTTCTGGAGTGGTGCCGGAAGGCCTGCTGCGGTGCAGAGGAGTCCGGGAGCGATGCACCGACCGGCGCAACGACAGATGGCGCAGACTCATCCGCGGCCCTCGCATCGCCCGACTCAGCAGTGACCGAAGCCGCGGCTCCCCCCGCAGTGGCCACGCATCTCCTCGAAATCGGAGAACTCACGGCGGACGCCCTCGAACACGCCCATCGCCACGGCATCGTACACCGTGACGTCAAACCCTCGAATATCGTCGTCGATGAGAGAGGCAGGCCCCATCTGCTCGACTTCGGCCTCGCCACTCTTCAGGGCGTCGATCCGCTCACATCGCCAGGCAAGATTCTGGGCACGCTGCCGTACATGGCCCCGGAGCAGGTGAACCCTCGCGGGGTTCCCACCGACCATCGCGTCGACATCTATGGCCTGGGGGTCACGCTCTATGAATGCCTCTGCGGGCGTCGCCCCTTCGTCGCGGAGACGAGTGAGGCTCTGGCGTTCCAGATCGTCATGAAACCCCCTCCTTCGCCACGAAGCATTGCCCCGGAGATATCCCGGGACGTGGAAACCGTCCTGATGAAGTGCCTCGAGAAAGACCCGAACCGACGATATGCTTCGGCGGCGGAGCTGGCCGACGACCTGAGGAGATTGAGAGAGCATCGGGCCATTCAGGCCCGTCCCGTCGGCCGATTCGGCAGGGTCGTTCGCTGGGCGGAGTTGAACCGCGCGCTGGCCTCGCTCTCGGCCATTCTCCTCGTCCTCACCATCATCCTCCCGTCGGTCCTCGTCACGACCTGGGTCCGCGAATCGCGCAATGCCGCACTCCTGGAACACTACCGGTTGCATCTGGATCGGGCGAAGGCCCTCGAAGAGGATCGCGCTCGCGTCCTCGAACGACTCGAGGACAGTCGTCGCGCCTACTTCGATCTCGAGAAGAAGACTCCTCGGTACCTGCCTCCGAATGATCCCAGGAAGATCGCCCTCTACGAATCCCGTGCCGAGGTCAAACGCTTGGAGCGCCGAGCCGCGGAACTGGAAGGCGCCATGGAGTTCGAGTTCCAGCGCTCACGGGAATCCATGGAGCCACAGGGTCCGGTCGAGGAACGCGTAGCGATCTACAGGAATCTCTATCTTCGCGCCGAAAAGTCCGGGCAACTCGCGGCCATGGAGAAGTACCGACTGTTTCTCGAGCAGGCCGGCGCGGTGGCCCCCCTCATACCCCGGGGGCGCCTCTCACTCCGGACCAATCCACAAGGAGCCTTCGTCACCGCCTACCCCTGCTCCACCCGCCTGAACGGAACGGTCCGACCCGATGTTCGCAAGGGTGTTGACCTTGGCGAAACTCCTATCCGCGACCACCCTCTGCGCGCCGGTCTTTGGGTCCTGCAGATCAGAAAGCGCGGTTACATGCCACTCAGGTACCCCGTATTCATCGAGCGCGGAGAAACGTGGGGCGACCCCGAATGGCACGGTGGCCAGTTTCGAGACGAGGACTGGACGGTGGAACTCAGTCCAGAGGGAACATTCGACACAAAGATCTGGGCCCGCGTTCCACGCGGTCCCTATCAATCCACGCCCGAGTTCTTCGCCGGCCTGAATCCTCATATGGAATGGCGCTGGATCGAAGATTTCCTCATGGCACGCCAAGAGATCACCTTCGGAGAGTACCTCGAATTCCTCGACACGCCGGAAACTGCCAGGGCGATGCTGGATTACTTCGAGAGTGAACGGCGCTTCAAACTCGTTCCCAGAGAAACCGAATTCTCCGACCCGCTGATTCCATTCGCGTCTGACGGCCATCTGCGCACTGCCGAAGCAGGCTGGTATCATCCGGACATCCCCCTCGTCGGCGTGAGTCGTAAGGATGCAGCGGAATTCCTCGCCTGGCTGCGTACTCGACGACACGACCAGAGTCTACGACTTCCAAGAGCGCGCGAATGGGAGAAGGCCGCCCGTGGCGTTGACGGTCGTCCCTTTCCTTGGGGGTATGCCTTCGACTTCGCGTTCACGAGCGGACGCTACTCCGTTCCGCCGGGTGACGCGTGGGAGCACCTCCCGCGCACCGCCGGCCGGTTCGCCATGGACACGAGCGTCTACGGTGTCCAGGATATGGCGGGCAATGTATCCGAGTGGTGTGCCGACACATCGGAGCGGGACGAATTCGGCGATGCGTTTTGGAGCATGGGGGGCTCGTTCGGAGCCGCCACGGCGACGTTCTTCACGTGCTGGCCGCGCAACCTTCTCCCTTTCGCCGCCCTGTCAAAGGTCCAAGGCTTCCGCTTGGCTCGCGACCTTCCCTGAGGGTCGGCTTTCCTGAGCGTCGAGAGCCTCTCGCCCCAAGGGCAACGGATTCCCGTCGTCGCGTCCGACGGGCTCAAGCCCCCTTCCGACACTTTCCGATGAAGCCTTAGACGCTCCCGGCAAGGGCCCGCAACGAAGGACGACACGATGCATCTTCACCCACGAGATTCCCGCGGCTTCAGCCTCATCGAACTGCTGATCACGGTGGCGTTCGTCGCCATCGTCGTCAGCGTCGGAGTGCCATCCATTGGGAATTTGCGGGACTCGAACCGCGCAAAGCACATCCTCGACGTGACGTCAGCTCTCACCTCAGCTTGCGTGCGGCACGCTCGGGACACGGGAAGAATGGCCGTCGAATTCACCGCGGCGCGAGGAGGGCACTCCTATACCCAACCCCGCTTCCACGCGTTGAGCATGCCGCAGCGAGATCCCAAGTGGAAGGGGCCCTACCTGGACCGGCCCCTCACGCTCGAGGACAACCCCTATGGGGGCGCCATCTATCTCCAGAACAATCTCTCGGCCTCGCCGGCCAATGGGTTCGACCTCCATGGAGTCGGAACCGCCGAGCAGCAAGGACCCGGTCAGTTCTGCGTGTTCTACGGGATTCCGGAACGGGTGGCTCGCTCGATCGACGCATCCTTGGACAAGGCTTTGTCCGACGAGCCCGGAGACGCCTGGCGATACACAGGCAAAGTCGAATGGTCACCTTCCGCGGGTGGCGCACTCATGATCTACATCATGTCCGCAAAGAAACAGTGAGATCGCCCATGACATCACGTCATCGCTTTGCGGGAATCATCGTGCCATTGAGCGTCGTCGTCCTCCTCGTCGTGGTGGCGACCCCAGCCCTGGAGGACATGGAGGCTTCCGACCGTGCATGGGAGATCGTTCAACTCGCGCAAAGGGTAGAGGTTGCGGCCCGGCGATTCACCGCGGATGTCGGCTATCCGCCCTGTGAGCGCTCCGCGGGCTCAGCCGCCGACGAGTTCATGGAGCCCCGCTATCACGAGCTGAGCGTCCGTCAGAGCATCAAGGGTTGGCGAGGTCCCTATCTGGATCAAATGCTCAGCATGGCCGACAACCCATTCGGCGGCGACGCGATCCTCCACCGCAACCTCGACGCACCGCCGGCCTCCGGTTTTTCCGTGGCCTCCGAGGACCTCGGCCACGGTCCCGGCTCCTATCTCACTCTGACGGGCGTGCCGCTGGAAGTCGCTCAACTCGTCGATGAGTACCTGGATGGGAAGGGCGAGGAGGCCTGGAAGACCAAGGGCCGCGTCGAGTGGACTCCACGGGAGTGCGCACTCTCCATCCTTCTCGGGCGATAGACGCGCCAGCCCTTCGAAACCGACTACAGGACGATACCGAAGTGACGCCGCAAAGCCGTCTCTCGGGACTCCGGCGTCGGTAGCTGCTGCACTTCCTCCCGACCCCGCCTGCGGATGACGACACGATCCTCGACCATCGATATGCGACCGTCAGGGATCGCCATCGTGCACACGGTTTGCTGCGTGAACTTCGACGCGTCGCTCGTCTGGTGATGACGGCATGCGTTTTCGAAGTCCTTGACGGACCGGGGACTCAAACCAAAAGAGTAGAGAGTCCTGAAGTCCCCGACCTCGCGATCGAACTGCTGAACCGCGCGCCCTTGATCCCCGTCTGCGATGATGCGAAACGTGCCGCCGAGTTGCTTGACAGGCTCGGGATCGTCCATGTCGAGGGGATAAAGGAAGGCATCCCCGAATCCCACGTCGCAGAGCCAGGGCTCGTCGAGATCGACCCGCAGAACGAGATGCCCCCCAGACAGTCCGCTGGGTTCTCCCGTCGCGGCATGAACGTCGGCTGCAAGAATCTCGACACTGAACCCCAATTCCTTGAGTAGCCACGCGAACGCGACGTTCAGTTCGTAGCAGATCCCACCGCGACGGCGCGTGACGATCTTCTCGAGGAGTCTCTCCTCGTCGAGAGCAATCGGGACTCCGGCTCGAATATCCAGATTCTCGAACGGGACCTTGAGGAGGTGACGCTCGTGGAGCCGGTGGAGCGATGCAGTATCCGCCGCCTCCACATTCGGCAATTCCAATCTCGCGAGGTACTCGTCGACACGCATCACGCTTTTCCCATCTCGCCGACACCATAGTAAAGGCTCGCCAGATGCACGACGAATCTCGCCGCCTCGGACGACCAGGGAGGCCCTTCCAGGAGGACTTGAACCGCCGCACCGAGATCGATCGAACCCCAAGTCAATGCCGCTAATGCCGCTCCAAGGATCGTCCTGGGATCGCGATCTCGTTCGTCACACGCGGGCGTCAGCCTCGGATCGAGATAGGCGACGCAGTAGGCCGCGCGAAACACCTCCGGCCTGCGACCCCGCAGATTGATTCCGAGAGTTCCGAAATCATGGACGAATCGCCGCAGAGCGCGGATCTCATCCGATTCTGGGGATTCCTCGGCATCCGCCCAATCTCCAAGTCGGCGCCGTTGGAGCTGGGCCAGCCAATAGTGCAGGTAGTGCTCATTCGGCTCCGACGCGCGGGCCTCGCTCACGGTCATCATCAAGAATGCGCGCTCGGGGGAATGGCCCATCGCCCGCAAGTCACGGTAGCCCGCCGGAGAAAAACACAGATCGAGGGGCGGGTCCCACACATCTTCGAGAGTTGCAGGTGCGGAGAGTTCCGAACCCGGGGGCTCCCCGGCACCGAAGCGTTCCATGGCCATCTCGAGGTCTTGCCGGATTCGTTCCCACATCGGCGACAGTATAAGGCCAAACGCATGGGAATCCTCCCCGAGGTGGGGGGGCGCATCTGTCAGGTGCGAACCGGAGCGTCGGCAACGACGACGCGGTTTCGGCCCGCAGCCTTCGCCGCATAGACAGCGGCGTCCGAGAGGTTGAGGAGGTGGTCGACGCTTTGATCGGTCTGCTCGGAGCTTGCAACTCCCAAACTGATGGTCACTCCACCCCGGAAACCCTCCGCTTCGATTTCCGCGCTCGCCACGCCGACACGCATGCGCTCGGCACAAGTCGCCGCCTCCTCCAGCGTCGCCTGTGGGAGGATGACGAGGAACTCCTCGCCGCCGATCCGACAGATGCTCTCACTGTGCCTGACTTGATCGCGGAAGACGTCCGCCACTTTCTGTAGGACCGCGTCGCCTGCGGCGTGCCCATACTCATCATTCACGCGCTTGAAGTGATCGATGTCAATCATCACCAGGGCCATCGGCTTGGGGAGTCTCTCTATTCCACTCCACGACTCCCGCATCCTTTCCATCGCGTATCGACGGTTTGCCAGGCCTGTCAGGGGGTCCGTGATGGAAGCCTTCTTCAGTTTACGGTTGAGAATCGCCAGCTCCTTCATCTGATGCTGCTGCATACGCCGGTCCTCCTCAACCTGCTCCTGCAGGTGCGCCACTCTTTCTCCGGCACCAACCCTCGCCAACAAGACGCGCGGGTTGAATGGCTTGGTGACGTAGTCATCGATCCCCGCATCGAAGGCCTCGACGACCTGCTCTTCGTCGTCACTTCCGGTGAGTAGAATGATGTACGTTGCACGTCCCCGCTCGTAGCGTCGCAACATTCTCACGAGGTCCAGCCCATTCATTCCGGGCATTCGCCAATCGGTCACGATGATCGGGGGATCCTCCCGCATCGCGATCTCGAGGGCTTGGTCTCCATTCGAAGCCACGAGTACCTCATGCCCCGCTTTCTCCAGGTGATGTCGAATCAGCTTCAGAGAGAGACGCTCATCGTCCACCGCCAGAACGCGACTTTTCTTTCGGCTCGGCGTTGTCGAGACGGGCTCATCGACCGAACTCGCCCCGTCATCGTGCGCGTCGTCCTCAGCTTCGGCGTGCGATGCATCGGGAAACGCCGGGAGAGATTGAGTGGGGAGTGAAAGGACGGCGCCCCAATCCTCCCAGGAAGCCGCAACATCCGAGGCCAGAGACTGGATGCTTTCGGAGTCGATCCCGAGGCGTTCAGCGGTACCGATCAAATCGGCCCAGGCTCCGGACGCATCGCCGTCTTGAATGCAAACACCCGCGATCGCCTGGCCCAGCCTCAGTGAGGAGACGAGGCCTCTCCGACCAGGGGTCATCTCCGATGGGTCCTGTTCGCCGCGGCCAAAATCCCCGATGGCCTCGACGTGCTCGGCGGGGAACCCCCAATCCGCCAACATGGATTCAGAAATATCGGCACTGGTGAGTCCGAAGGTCTCGGACTCACCTCGAAGTCGCGCGGCGACATCGCCGGAATCCGCGTTCTCGACGAGGATCGACGCGTATTGGTCGGGATAGACCCACGCCAACGCCAGACGTCCCACACCCGCCAAGAGTCCACAACAATAGGCTTCGGCCGGATCCGCCAAGTGCTGTCGATTCGCCACCGCCTGCGCGGCGACGGCACGCGCCAGAGACTCCGACCAGAACATCTCGAAATCGAAGGCTGTGCATACGCCTTCGCGATACGAGGAGATGAGCGAGAATCCGAGTGCAATCGCCTTCAGAGTCCGCACACCCAGGCGCTTGACCGCCTCCTCGATGCTCACGATCGGGTTGACCATCGCCGATTTCGAGGAATTGGCGAGCTTGATCACGCGCCCCGTGAGAGCCGGATCGGCTTGGATGGCTTCGGCGATCTCCGCGATGCAATAGTCATCCTTCTGAGTCAAGCGGAGGATAGCCATCCCCACTCCCGGAGGGGAAGGAAGCTTTCCGGAGACCTTCAATTCCTCGAAGTCGATTCTCATGTCAGCCCCTTATTCCAGGCAATTCTGAAGGGACTCGGAGACGCGGCGGTATTCTTCCTTCGAGAGGACGATGAGTTCCTTGGCCCGGCCCAATTCCCCTTCGCGGCCTTGGGACTCGAGTTCCCTACAAATCTCGGAGAGGTACGTGGCGCCGAGATTGGCGCAACTCGACTTGAGCGAGTGGGCCAGGGACTCGATTCGTTGGGCGTCGCCCTCGAGGCAGGCCTTGGAGAGTTCCTCCAACCTTGGAGGCGTATCCTCCATGAAGATTTCCACGAGTTCGTGGACCAACTCAACGTCCCCCAACTCCTTGAGAGACTCGATCACGGACATGTCCACGGGTTCACTCATCGTCCCCCTCCTCGTTCTGACCTTGTATCAATGTTCCCGCCCATTGGATCGCTTCGAGGTACGCGCGGCTGCAGACGCCGATATCAATGTCCCTCTCGAGCACCTCTTCCCAGTGGCCGCTATCCCAAAGGACGACAACGTCCAGAAGTTCGCCGATCGGCCCCTCGCGGGTACGGAGCGCACGATCCACATCAGGGGCCAACGGCAGCCGGTCCAGGATCTCCTCCATGGGCTGCGCCATGACCTCGTCGATGACGCTCAGCAGGCCTGCCGTGAAACAGGCATCCGGAATTCCGATCTTCAAGCACTCCGCCACCGTCTTCGACATACGTGCCCGCACGATCGCGGTCGTGAGCAACTCCGACCCGTCACCCAACGCCTCGGAGATCACGACCAAATTGATCCATGTCTGGACGAGTCGTCGACCCAGGAGATTGAGTGCGTGTCGAATGGAATCCACACGGACCCTCAGCCCGAACGCCGCCGAGTTGATGTAGCGCAGCAGCCTATAGGTCAGCCCCAAGTCCTTGCTCACGCAACGCTCGAGTTCCTCCAGATCGAGCTCCGGATCAGCGGCGACCGCCATGAGGTCAAGCAGAGCAAATCGATTCTCCGCCGGCCGGCGTCCCTTCACCACGACAGGACGGCTGAGTGCGTAACCCTGGAAGAGATCAAAGCCGAGTTCGAGGCACTTCTCCATCTCCTCGGACGTCTCCACTTTTTCCGCGAGGACCTCGGCCCCGCTCACTCGCACGGCTCCGATGTGAGCTTCGAGATCCTGGAAGCCCAGGTCGGCCACGTCCAGCTTGACGAAGTCGGCATGCTTCAGGAGGGCGCGGTTCTCCTCGCCCAGGACGAAATCGTCCAGTGCGATCCTAAAGCCCGCGTCCCGGAGCCCTTGAATGCGAGCCAACAGCAGGTCGTCCACGAGCGCATCTTCCAGGATCTCCACGACGAGTTGGTCGGGTGGAAACAGGTGAACGAATTCCTCGAGGACGAAGTCCCGGGTGATGTTCACGAATGCGGGCAAGCCACCAGTCACGACCTCGCTGCCGAGTTCCATGAAGGTGTTGTCGAGTACGGTCGCCGTGGCTCGGTTGCCATCCGAAAAGTTCGCCTTGTTGTCCTCCCCGCTCCGAAACAGCAGCTCGTACGCGACGACCTTGCGTCGGCGGTCGAAGATGGGCTGACGACCCACGTAGACACGCGACGTGTTTGCGCCGGATTCGAGAGCGTCAATCGATGCGGGTGTCGTCATTCCGGTCCCAGTGAATGATCCGAGAGCACTCACCCGCGCAACACGCACCGGGGGCCCTTTCTCAATCATCGGCCGGGCGGGTGCGGAGGATGTAGGTTCCCCATGAAGGCATTCTTATTCAGTTGCGTCGACGGTGCGCTCCAGGAAGTGATTTCTCCCGGAATCGACGCCCCCCCCCGCGTCGTTCAGCGCCAGTGGAAACGCTGGCGCTCGTCGATATGACAGGTTCGACAGCTCGCTGCGTCCTCGGTCGGAATGGGGACGGCATCGATGGAGGCCGCGGCCCAGGTTTGCTCCTCGTGGCACATATCGCACCGCCCATCGTTCGTCGGTGTCTGATGACCCCGACTGAAATGCCGGAAACCGGGGTCGGAGGGGCGATCCCACGCGAAGGGCTTGCCGGTATAGACCGGGTCCGGGTCATGCCCCACCGACTTGTGGCAGACTTGGCAGGCGCCGTCCTTTCTCTGGTGGGTTTCGTCCCGTCCCAGGTTGCGATGCTCGGCATGACATTCCGTGCAGTTCCTGACCTTCTCCGGAGTCGTCAGGTCAAAAGCACCATCCGAATCACTGAATGCGTGGCACGCGAAGCAGCCCTGCTCGATCGACAGGTGGCGATCGTGCGGAAACGCTGGACGCGTGTCCGATGGCATGGGGGGAACGGCATCGACGACTCTCGGAGCCCGACCCTCATGGCACGGGAGACAGCTTCGCTCCTGATTGGAGAAGACCGGCTTCCCAGGTTCAATCAGTTCGCCGGCTCTCGCCACGTCCGAATGACAGAACGCGCATGTGCCCTTGGCCGGTTCAGAAGCCTCCATGCCGATCGCGGCCGCGAGATCACCGGCACTCGGGTTCATGGATCGAACATGGATGTCGTGGGAAAACCGCAACGTTCCCCGATCCACTCCCCCCGACAGCTCCTCCCCGTTCTTGTGGCACTGGGCGCAGTCCTTGGGGTCCGAGCCCATCGCCAACTCATCGTGCGCCTGGGCAGCGAGCTGGAAGGTGACCGGCGGGTGAGCGCGCGGTCCCTCGCGCAGTTCCTTCTCGTTCAGGGTTCCATGGCACGCGAGGCATTTTTTCCCATCCTCGTCGGTTCCGTGCCAAGCCCCCGCGAAGCGTCTCTCAGCGGGAATGTCGGCGCCGTCACCATGGCATTTCAGACACGCCTCATAGGTCAGAGGCCGGAACTCTCGCGGCCGCTCCCCCTCCATCGGCACGGCCTCCATGTCCCCGGACTGCACGGGCTCATGGCAATCGCCACACGTGAGTTCCTTTCCTTGCAGCAGCTTTCCCTTGTGGTCGGCGTGGGAAAAACTGCGATACAGGAGTTGGACTTTCCGGAGCTTCCGAGGCAACGACGCGAGATTCACGGGCTTGCGGTCCGCCTCGTGGCACAGGCCGCAGGAATCCTGCGCTTTGATCGCGATGAGGGACGATGCGTCGAGACCCCTGTGATCCACGTGACAATGGGCGCAATCCATCGACCATGCGGAGGCATCGGACGCGAAGGGGTGCTGCTTTGCTTGTCCCACATCGTCTTGGTGACACGCGAGGCACTTCGCGTTCACGGCGCCAGAGAAGCTGCTGTGGCATGCGGAACAATCGCGATCGGAGTCATCCAGGTTTTCCAACTGCGCGTGGTACGCGGGTATGGCGGAATGTCGGGTAGGCCCCGGCTCGAGCAACGGGTCACTCGTCGGCGACCAGAACCAGAACGGCAGCAGGATGATGACGGCGAACGAAACGATCCAGTTCGCCGTGGAGAGCGGCGGAAATCGGCCGAAAGCGACCTCCTTCCGTGACCAATCGAGGGCATCCTTCTTGTCGTCGTAGTAGAAGTATTTCTTGTCCCGCACAAGCGTGAGAACGGGATCGCCGCTGTCGTCCTCTTCCAGGGAGACCTTCACCCGACTGACACCCACGATGATCGTCGATGCGTCCTCGAGAATCGCCGAGTCCCTGACGATCTCCCCGTTGACAAACGTGCCCAGTGTCGTTCCCCGATCAACGATTTGGAAGTGTCCTCCAGCGTACATCACCTCACTGTGTTCGGGGGCTGCGAGCGGATCGGAGAGGACGAGTTGGCAACTGGAGCGCGCACCGATGAGAACGGATGTATTCTCGAACGTCTGTTCGTTCTTACCGACCTTGACGACGATTTTCGGCACTTTAGAGGATCTCCATGGTCGACGTCAGCTTTCGAGTCCCGCGAGGGCCGTCGGACTTCTTCTGGCGATGGCCCCGCAAGGGCAGTTGTAGACGCAGGCCTCGAACGGCAGTCCAGCACAAAGGTCGCACTTGATCGCCTTGGCCTTCCCCGCCTTCTTCGGCGCCTCCTCGTCATCCGTAGGTTTCTTGCTCTCCGCTCGCTTTTGAATCAGGGGTCCGATGATGGGGATGCTCCTCCACGGGCTGCGAGCGTCACGATCGGCGGCCAACTCCTCCTCCGTGAGGATGTGAGCCATACGGATGACCCCGTACGGGCAGGAGGCTTCGCACATATTGCAGCCGACGCAGTTGTCCCCGAGGATGTGGATCTGCCCCTCGACGTCCCGCCGGATGGCGCCGAACTTGCAGGAGAGCATGCACTCCGGAATCTTGCAATTGTAGCAAGCCGAAGAGAGCATCAGGTCTCCTTCGCGAATACCGCGCTTCGATAGACGCGGCACTCGATCCTCGTGAACAGCCACACAGGATTCGACGCACGCATTGCAGCGCGTACACTTTCCGAGATCGATGACGAGGGCCTCGGTCCCCTTGATCGCTTCCTTGCCGATCAGCAATTCGAAACGTTCCGACTCCGGGATCTGCGTCGAGATCCCTTGCTCTTCCGCCAGAAGAAGCCCCACCTGCTCCTGAATCTGCGTCCTCTGCTCGCTGTTTCCGAACACGTCGGCGAAAACCTTGGCGGGCAATCGAACGAGATCCACGTGGCTCATGGCCGTACTCGTGAAGTCCCAAACCGCCCCTTCCATCAGCGATCGCTCGCCGAAGGAGGAGTTGTCACAGAGATAGTCGTGGATGATCTCCTCGCCCGCTGGGGAGCGAACCGATCGTTTGATGATTCCGGAACGGACGAGGTAGACGGCATCCGCGGGCTTGCCCTCCTCCGCGAGGACCTCTCCCTTGCCGAAACTCGCAAGCTCGGCCTTCTCCGCGATGCGCTTCAAGTCGTCAGGAGACGTATTCTTGAAGAGCGGGGCGGTCATCAGGTGAAACGCGAGCGCTCGTTCTCGATAGCGTTCGTCGATGATCTTCGCGAAACTGCTCTTCTTGTCGTTGAACAGGAGCTGGAAGAGCGTCACGTCGATCATCATCACGATGCATGGGCCGTCCGCCTTCACGGTCGCGGATCTGGGCTGATGAGATACGGCCGACATTTCGCCGAAGAAGTCTCCGGCCCCGTAGGAGGCGACGAGACGTGTCTCGCCATCTTCCTCGGTCCGGTAGGCACTCGCGAGGCCTTCAATCAGGATGAAGAACTCAGTGTCGAGTTCTCCCTGGCGCACGATGACGTCACCCGGCGCGTAGCTCTTGAAGCTCATGTGCTTCTCATCGAGCATCTTTTTCATCGCACTCTTGGCGACCTTCTCGAAGAGCGGCAGCGTCTGGATCAGTTGGTCGAGTTCGGCGATGTCCGCCATTGAAGGCTCCTCAGTAGACCCACACGGAAATGACGTGCCCGAAGACGAGCGCCATGAGAAGAATCGATGAGGGGACATGGATCGCGCGCCAGATGTTCATC
>CAZLGG010000059.1:0-23981 GCA_964559135.1 uncultured Planctomycetia bacterium | reverse complement strand
GGGGGCTCCGCCGGTGTCGACGGCTCCCGAGGGGGGTCGGTGATCCCCCGGATTCAGACGGTGACGCGTCCGAAGATGGCGTCGCGGGTGGATTCCGCGATGGCGGCCACTTCGGCGATGTCGTCGGCGGGCACGCCCATCGCTTCCAGGGTCGCGCCCAGATGTCCCACGACCGCGTCGAAGTGATCATCCGTCATCCCCTTCGCCACGGAGGAGGCGTGGGACGCGGTCAGATCGACGGCCTTGGACGTTGCGGGTCCCCCAAACGCCATGGCGAGAAAAGCCCTCTGCTTGGCCTTTTGATCCTTCATGGGGATGTCGTCGAAGAAGGGCTTCAGCATCGGATCCGCGAGGACGCGGTCGTAGAACAGCTCGACGGCGGTGAAAACGGCATCGCGCCCGCCCAGGCGCTCATAGAGATCGGAACTCATCGGCTCGGCTCCTTGAAAGAAGAGGGCATTGGCGTGGCGTCTATCGGAGCTTTTCCCGTCAGGCCTTGAGGCCGGGTTTCGACCCGTCTTCATGGCCGCCGAGTCCACTGCTATCATAGGCCGATGCAGACCCCGGCGAGGATGGCGAAATTGGCAAACGCGCAGGATTTAGGTTCCTGTACCGAAAGGTTTGAGGGTTCGAGTCCCTCTCCTCGCACTCGATTCCACCCACCGGCGACGGGGGGATGATCACTCGTCGCTTCGCGGCCATCGCCGTCATCGTCACCGCTCTCATCGTGGGAGGAACGATCGGATTCCACCTCGTCGAGGGGTGGGCCTGGCTGGACGCGTTCTACGCCACGGTCATCACCCTCACGACGGTGGGTTACGGCGACTTCCACCCCGTTTCGGTACCCGGCAAGTTCTTCGCCATCACGTTGATCCTCTCCGGCGTGGGCACGATGGCGCTCGCTCTCTCCACGCTCTACGAGATCCTCTTGTCCGACGACACGCGGCGGCGTTGGCAGCTTCGACGGAGACATCGCATGATCGAGAAACTTCACGACCACATCATCGTTTGCGGATTCGGTCGCATGGGGCGCCACGTCGCGGACAGCTTCACCTCGGAGTCCGTTCCGGTCGTCCTCCTCGACAAGAGCGAGGATGTCGTGGCTCACGCCCTCGACGAAGGGCGCGTCGCGATCGTGGGCTCGGGGTCCGAGGAGGAGGACCTCCGCAAGGCCGGGATTCAAAAGGCCCGTTGCCTCATCATCACCGTGGACTCCGATGCCGAAGCCGTCTTCGTCTGCCTCACGGCCCGCGCCCTGAACGACAAGGTCCAGATCGTTTCGCGGGCGAACAACGACGACAGTTTGGCGAAGCTGGAGCGGGCGGGCGCCGATCGGGTCGTCCTGCCGTATGCCATCGGCGGTCAGCGGATGGTGAGTCTGGTTCGGCGTCCCGCCGTCACCGAATTCGTCGATGTGGTCATGAGCTCGGCGGAGTTCGCCTTTTGCCTCGATGAGATCACGGTGCCCGAGCACTCCCGGCTCGCGGGGAAGTCCTTGGCGGAGATTCGGCCCCGGCAGGAGTTCAGCGTCACCGTCCTGGCCATTCATCAACCGGGCGGTCCGATGCTGACGAACCCTCAGGCCTCCGACGTCCTCCTACCCGGGACCCGCGTCATCGCCCTGGGGACCGCGGATCATCTGGAAGCCTTCGCGAAGAAAGTGCGGGGCGCCTGAGGACACCCTCCCGCGCCTCAGAGGTCCTTCAATTCCTTCGAGATGCCCTGAATCGCCGCCTTCGCGTCGGAGAACAGCATCGACGTGTTGGGATACTCGAAGAGTTCGTTCTTGATGCCCGCGTAGCCGGCGCTGAGCGAGCGTTTGATGACGATGACGCTTTGGGCTTCGAACACGTTGAGGATCGGCATGCCGGCGATCGGGCTCTTCGGGTCCTTGATCGCCGCCGGATTGACGACGTCGTTGGCGCCGACCACGATGGCGACGGACGTGTTCTTGAACTCCGGGTTGATCTCGTCCATGTCCACCAGCTTCTCGTAGGGGACGTTCGCTTCCGCGAGAAGGACGTTCATGTGACCCGGCATGCGCCCCGCCACCGGGTGGATGGCGTATTTCACCGTCGTGCCGCGCGCCGTGAGCAGGTTGTCCAGCTCCGCGATGGCGTGCTGGGCCTGGGCGACGGCCAAACCGTATCCGGGAACGATGATGACCTGGGGCACGCCGTCGAGCAGCATGGCGACTTCTTCCGCCGACGTGCTGCGAATGTTCGTGTATTCGCTGTTGTCGGTGCTCGAAGAGCCGGTGTCGCCGAAGCCGCCCGCGAGCACATGCAGGAGCGACCGGTTCATGGCCTTGCACATGAGCCCCGTGAGGATGATGCCCGCGGCGCCGACGAGCGCACCGGAGACGATCAGCATGAGCGACCCCTGAGAGCTGCCCAGCAGAACGAAGCCCGTCATGGCCGCGGCGATGCCGGAGTAGGAGTTCAGCAGCGAGATGACGACGGGCATGTCCGCTCCGCCGATGGGGATGACCAACAGCACGCCGAGGGCGAGCGAGATCAAGGTGACGATCAGGATGAGCGCCGCCGTGGAAAAGCCGCCCGTCGTCACGAAGCAGGCGATCATGCCCAGGAGCAAAACCCCCACGATGCCGCCGATATTGATGGCGTGGCGAGCGGGGAGGAGGATGGGCGCTCCCTTCATCTTGCCCGAGAGCTTCGCGAAAGCGACCAGACTTCCGGTGAGGGTCACGCCGCCCACCAGGAGCGACAAGATCGTACTGACCGCCGCCGTCCCGCCCAGGCCGTCGGCCAGGGTGAGCCCCTTTTGCATGGACTCCGGCAAACTGGCCATCGAGGCCCACACGCCGCCTTCCTGGTGGCGATGGCCCACGTAGTAGGAGAGCGCCACGAACATGGAACCGGCGCCTCCGAGACCGTTGAAGAGGGCCACGAGTTCGGGCATGCCGGTCATCTCGACCTTCTTCGCCAGGACGGTGCCGATGGCTCCGCCCACGACGACGCCCGCGATGACGATGCCCCAGTTGAGACCGTCCACCGCGAAGAGCGTGGCGACGATGGCCAGGAGCATGCCGATGGCGGCGATTTGATTGCCCTTTTCCGCCGTCCGGACCCGGCTCATCCGCTTGAGGCCGACGACGAAGAGGGCTGCTCCCAAGAGGTAGGAGCCGTGAATGAGGAATTCCTTCATGGTGTGCTCGTTTCCTTCTTCCCTCAGGCGTTCTTCTTGGGAGGCGCCGCGAACATCTTGAGCATGCGATCCGTCACCAGGAAGCCGCCGACCACGTTGACCGTGGCCATGACCACCGCAATGAAAGCGAGCAGGCTGCTGCCGGTCACGGCCGCGGCCGTCGCCGAGCTGATCGCTCCCACGATCGTGATGCCCGAGATCGCGTTGGCGCCGGACATGAGCGGCGTGTGCAGGGTCGGCGGGACCTTGGTGATGACCTCGACCCCCAGGAACAGGGCGAGCACGAAGACGTAAAGACCGATGATGAACATCAGGAGGTGGCTCCTTCCCCGGAGAGAAGCTTGGCCGTCGGGCCGTGCTTGATGTCTCCGCCGTGTGTGACGCAGGCGCCCGCGACGACCTCGTCTTCGAAGTCGACGTGGACGTCCCCTTCCTTGATCATGGGCAGGACGAGGTTGGCGACGTTACGGGCGTACAGATCGCTCGCATGGACCGGCATGGAAGCCGGCACGTTGACCGGACCGATGATCTGGACGCCGTTTTTGTTCACGGTTTCTCCGGCCCGCGTGTCCTCGCAGTTGCCGCCCTGCTCCGCGGCGAGGTCGACGATGACCGCGCCCTTCTGCATGCGGTCGACAAGAGCGGAGGGGATGAGCAGGGGCGCCTTGCGGCCGGGGATCTGAGCGGTGGTGATCACCACGTCCGATTCGGCGACGTGGTCGCCGACGATTTTCCGCTGACGTTCGAGGAACTCCGGGGTGGCCTCCTTGGCGTAGCCTTTTTCGTCCTCGAGGTCTTCCATGCCGGGCACGTCGATGAAGCGGGCGCCCAGACTCTCGACCTGCTCCTTGACGGCGAGTCGAACGTCCGTCGCCCAAACCTGAGCGCCCAGCCGCTTCGCGGTGGCGATGGCTTGCAGGCCGGCCACGCCCGCGCCCATGATGACCACCTTCGCGGGCTTGACCGTACCGGCGGCCGTCATCAGCAGCGGGAAGTACTTCGGCAGCGCCGCCGCAGCCAAAAGGACGGCCTTGTAACCGGCGATGTTGGCCTGGGAACTCAGGGCATCCATGCTCTGCGCTCGGGAGATCCGGGGTACGAGATTCATGGAGAGGAAGGTGATGCCCGCTTCGACCATGCGCTTGACCGTGTCGAGGTCCGCCTGGGGGACGAAGAAAGCCACGACCACCGCGCCCTTGTTCATCAGATCGAGTTCATGGCCCCCGTCCGCCCGAGGCTCCGGGGCCTGGACCTTGAAGACGATGTCGGCTTCGCCGTAACCCTCGGCGGCGCTCGCGACGATCTTGGCGCCGGCGGCCGCATAGGCCTCGTCGTCGATGTAGGAGCCGCCTCCCGCGCCGGATTCGACGAGAACCTCCAAGCCGGCCTTGATGAGGCGCGCGGCCGTTTCAGGGGTGCCTGCCACGCGGGTCTCGCCCGCGTGAATCTCTTTGGGTATGAAGACTTTGGACATGGACAGTCACTCGCACCGGGGAAGAGAACGCCGCGGAGAGGCGGCGACCCCTTCTAACCATTTTCGTGTCGGTTTTCTCCCCCTCTCAGTGCTTCCGGACGGCTTCTTCCAGAGCGGTTCGCCACACCGCTCCGGAGACCTCTTTCAGGCGATCTTCGATGTCCATGACCTTCGTCTCGTCCGGCCGAAATAGCTGGTGTTTCGCCTCGAACTCCCCCCCTGGAAGCAGGGTTTCCGTCGAGACGAGGCGGGTGCCGTCCGGGAAAATCGTCGTCCGGTCGATCCGCGTCCAGTTCCAGTCGGGGCCGCGGAGCCGACCCAGACCTGTGGCCGCCTTGGCGCGGGCCTCGATGCGAAAGGTGTCCTTCTCGACGCGGAAGACGAGCCCCAGAGTGCTGGGGCGGCCTCGCCCTTTGGGATCCAGCTTCACCGTGTGGTGGGTGATGGTCCCCAGCACCGGATCGTAGGCCAGCTGGAGCAACATGGGGGCTTCGAGGGGTTTTCCGCCGTCGGTGGGCACGGCGCGACTCGTCCCTTGGAAATATCGCACCCGGGGAGTCTTGGCGTCGGCGGAGAGCGGGGCCGTGCCATCGGGGAAGGCCGCTCGGAAGCGTTTCTCGAATTCCGAGGCGTCGATGCGAACCAGACGCACGACCGAGCTGTAGAGGGGATGCTTCGATGCGTCGAAAAACCGCGTCTCTCCCTCGAGGCTTTCGGGGGACCACCGCTCCACCGTACGTGCCGTCGAACCGTCCGAGAAGCGCGTGCGGCTGGTGAGTCCCGTCCATTCCCAGGCCGGCCCGGTCAAGGCTCCGTCCCCCCGGAACGCTCGGTTGCGCTCCTCGAGGTGAAACGTCCCGTCCGCCGCCACTTGCATCGTCACGGAATTCTGGGAGACGGGAAATCGACCGCTGGGATCGATGGACGCCACGGTCTGGGTGATCGTGCCATGCTTGGGATCGAAGTCCCTTCGCAGGAAGACGTCGACCCGGCTGCCGGAACGGCTGCCTGCGAGCATGATCGTACTCGTCCCCTGGAAAAACTCGCTCCGCGTCCAGGCCTTCTCCTTGTCGAAGACGGCTCCCAGGGCTTTTTTCTGTCTGCGGTCCCATTCCGCGAACGTGATGGCTTTCAGGGATTCGTCCATCGCTGCGAAGGGCTTGCCGTCGTGTGTTTTCACGTCCCGATGGATGCTCAATCCATCGGGGCTGACACGCCCGGCCAAATCGACGCGTCGGCCGTCACGCAGAGTGAGCTCGGCGCTCCAGGCGGTCCACGCGAAGGGGTCCCCCTCGATGCGTCCCTCCCCCTGAAAGGCCTTGCGCGACTCCTTCGCCGTGAATGTCCGCCCCTCCATGCGATACGTGACCGTGTACTGGAGCGGTGGACGATTCCCGGTGGGGTCCAACTCGATGACGTAGTCCGTCACCGTTCCCTCCGCCGGGCGGAAGACGCGACGTATGAGGGAGTCGGTGGCTGGGAGCTGCTGTCCCGACGCCAAGTGCGCCTGCCTCGGACCGAAGTAGTGCATCGTGGTCGGCTTGTCTTGGGCGCCCAGGGAACCCGCGAAAAGGATGGTGAGGGCGAGGATGGCGATTCGGTGCATGGTGTTCTCCAGGACGAATCCTATCAGCAACAGGTAGGAGCCAAAGTTGCCGGCGGGGAGGACCTTGACCTGCGGCCGGAACGCGGCAATGCTGGGGCTGCGCCACGTGATGGACGTCAACGGATGAGGATGAGGGAATGTCGAGAAACCTGATGAGAAAGTGTGCGGGATGGCTGGGAATCTTCGCGGTCGTGACAATGATGGTGAGCTGCGGGAGCGGCGGCGGTCTCGACGCGGTGCTCCCCCCGGGTGTCAGTTCCGCGAACATCGGCCCCGCCGGCGGCACGGTCACGTCCTTTGACGGCACCATGAAGATGATCGTGCCCCCGGGGGCGTTGAATACGTCCAAGAACATCACCATCACCCAGCTCAACATGTCCTCGCTCTCGCCGGCCGCGCAGGCGGCCCAGCCGAAGGGGGTCTTCTCCATCGGCCCGTCCACCTTGAGTTTCAATCTCCCTGTTCTGATCCAGTGGAACGTTCCGCTGACCGAGGGGGCCTCCCCGGCCGCATCACCGGTGTTGGACATCATGACGTTCAACGATCAGTTTCTTGGCACGGAGACGTTGAAGTATGTCCAAGGGGCTTCGATGGGCTTCCTCGAAGCTTCGATTCCCGGGCCGGGGACCGTGGCGCGCTTCGGTTTGGCGGGTCCGAACGGTCTCGCTCTGGACGTTTTCGCACCTTCCAGCCTCCAGACCGGGCAGACGCCCGGTTCCATCTCACCGTCCCTCTCCGTCCCCGGCGAGGCGGTGGGCATCAATAGTGCCCCGTTCGTGCAGTGGGGCATCGATCCGTTGAACAGCGCGGGGCTCGCATTCGGGATCCCCATGGGGACACAGACCCCCTTCGCGGCGAACACGCCCCTTGCCGGCGGCCAGTCGACCGTCCTCGGCGACTCGACGTCTCTGGACTGCACGCTCGACGGGAACTACACCTACCGGACGAATCTGGCGCTCATGGGATTCGATTTCCCAGGCCTGTTCCAGAGTCGCTTCGGCGCCGTGTTCGGTGGAATGACCACCAACTACCTCGTGCAGGTGGATCTCTCCGTCTCCTGCGTTCCTCCGACGACGGGCGGCGGAGGGGGCGGAACCGGCGGGATGGCCCAGGTGCAGGTCTTCGCAGTGCCGCTCCAGGACATGCGGGGATTGCGCCGCGTGCCGACCGGGTTTCCTCTTCCGACGGCGGCCAACCCTTCTTTCCATCAGCTCATGGTGGCCCATCGGGACGGTGCGGCCTGTGTGCAGGCCGAGGATGGCACTCTGCTGTACCAGGTCGTGGCCCAATCTCAGGGGTTCTACGAGGCCGTGGCGGCTCTCCCCGTTCCCGCGGGCGCACAAGGAAATCCGGCCATCGCCATGGCGGGAGCCGGGGGGAACGCGGTCTTCGACGTCGATGGGGCGACGGGCATGCCTTTCCCTCAGGGAAGCGTGAGCAGCCCGACCTTCCAACCCGACCTCATTCTCACCGACGAGAATCCGTCCCAGGGGGGCTTCGTCGTCGACAGGTTCTTCGGGCAACTCCTTCCCCTGCAATTTGCTCCCCCATGGCAAGTGGCCTCCCAGGGGCCCTTCTTCGGTGTCGACCTGGACACGGGAGCGGCCTCCTCGACCGGCGCGTTGCTCCTCGTGGCACAGCAGGGACTCGGCGGGGGGCTGGCCCTTCCCGAGGGTCCATCCTTGACGAGGGATCTTCTTTTCGTGGCTCCGACGTCGACCAGTGGTCCCGTCAACGTGGCGATGCTCGGGTCTCTGCCGGGGCCGTTGCGGGGAGACCCCTCGAGCGGCATCTATGCCGTGGCCTCGGCCAGCACGGGCTTGGTGCAGGTCATCCTTTGGGACGGTGTCAATGCGCCCAGCCTGGGGGGCAACGTCAACGTGGGTGCGGGAAGTTTCTTCGTGGACGTGTTCGGCAGCTTCATTGCGGTCGCGGACGTCGTCACCGGCGGCGTCACCATGATCGAGGTGGATTCCCAGGGGCAGATCGTCTCGACGAATTCCATCCCGTTCACGGGTGTCCAAGGCAATCCCACCGGAATCGTGTTCCTCCAGGATGCGCAGAACAGCGTCTTCGTGGTGACGGATCAGTCGGAAGGAGTCCTCATTTCCAACGCATTTTGAACTTCTCGGCGGCGGGGCGGCGAAGGCATCGTCGGCCCGCCGCTCCTGAAAAACCCGTCGAATTGGCCTTTCAGGCCTCCTCGCGCCGATAAGATACTCGTCATGAGGATTCTTCTCGCGTGTTCCGGACTGCTCCTGCTGGCTGCGCTCGCCGCCCTCTTCGTCGCCTTCGGGGACGATGAGGGCGAGGAAGGGCTCGCGTCGGTCAGGAAATCCGAGGTCGAACTCGGCGACGAGATCCAGGCGAGACGGTCGACGGGAAAGGAGGAGGCTTCCGGGGAGACCCATGTGACGGGTTCCTCCGAAGCCGGTCGATCCACCGTTTCGAGGTCCGAGGCCTCCTTGCGCGGGCGCATCCTCGACGCCGAAGGCCGTCCGGTCCTCGACGCTTCGGTGAACGTGGAATTCGAACGACACCCCTCTTTGTCACCGGAGGGGGGCTTGCCCTCTCCCATCCAAGGCGTGACCGATCGCGAGGGGCGTTTCACTCTCACGAGCCTTCCCGTCGGATGGCGCTTCCGCCTCGCGGTGGGCGCGCTCGGATTCGCGACGCTCGTGCGACGGGGTTTCCTCGCCCACGGAGGCGTCGACCTCGGCGACCTTCTTCTCACCCGGGGCGTGACACTCGCGGGACGCGTACGCGACGCCGCCGGGCGGCCCGCGTCCGGCGTCGTGGTGGAGGCGCGTCGGCCCTCCGGGGCGCGGACCGCACCGTCCATGTCGGGGGCCCTGATGACCGTCCGTACGGATGCGAGCGGAGCGTTTCTCCTGGATGGTCTTCCGCCGCAGCCCTCCTTCGTCCTGGCTGCTCGGAGAGGAGCGGGGTCCTTCGCCGTGATCACGGTGGACGATCTCGTGGCCGGCGAGCACCGAGACGCCCTCGAACTCGTCCTCCCGCCCTCCCGAACTCTTCGGGGTCGCGTCCTCGACGAGGAGGGAAGCCCGATTTCCGGCGCCGTGATTCTCACCGCCGGCGCCATGGGATCGGTGGCCGGGCCGTGGTCGAAGACCTACGGTCGCGTCGAGGTCCGTTCGGATTCCGAGGGGCGATTCGTCCTCGGAGATCTGCCCCGAAGTCGCATCGATCTGCGGGTTCGAGCCCCCGGGCATCTCCAAAAACTCGTGGTCGTGTCGAAGACCACCGCGTCCATCGAGGTCCGCCTGGAAACCTCGCCCATCGTTTTCGGACGCATCACGGGGCCGGACGGTGAGGGCTCGAGCGACTTCTCCCTGCGCATTTTGGGGGGACTGGACGAGAGCCGATCCCTTGGACGGGTCGTCCTTGGCCGTGAAGCGAGGGGTCTGGCCGGTGCGGAGGAGGGGGAGGGGTATTATGGCATTCTCGACCTCGTGAGTCGTCAAGGCGCCATCGAACTCTCGGCGCCGGGATGCGCGAGAATGGTGCGGACGCTGCCCTCGGATCTCGCGGCGGGAGAACGGCGCCGTATGGATCTCGTCTTGGAACCGCAGGTGGAGTGTCGCGGTGTGGTCCTCGACGCTCGAACGGGCAAACCGGTGCGCGGCGCGTTGGTCCTGGTCGATCAGGAACGATCGATGCTGGTCCAGGCGCACATGACCCATCTCCACCCGGGGGCTCGGCCGTCGAGCGGGGAGTCCGCCCGCCGGGGTGTCCGCACGGATGCCGACGGCCGATTCTCCTTGATGGGGCTTCGCAACGGTCGTCACGTCGCGATGGCGGTTCATCCGGATTTTCTCGCGTCCCCGTCCGTGCCCTTTCTGCTCGAGGGAGCGAGGGACGACATCCGGTTGCTCCTCGATCCGGCGGCGTCCGTGGAAGGGGTCGTGAGGGACGCCCAAGGCCAGCCCGTTCCCGGGGCCCAGGTCGCGCTCTTTCGGGACTTCTCCGATGACCCGACCGGGGGCTCCGAGAGGGTTTTCCGGGGTGGGTTCGGGCAGGAACGTCTTCGCACTCACGCCGACGGGCAAGGGCGTTTCCGGCTTGCGGGGCTCCAAGAAGGACTGTATCGGGTGCGGGTTCGAGGGCCCGGCGCGCCCGAGCTGCAGCAGTGGCTCGTGGCGGGACTCGGGCTGGGCGCGAAGACGACGTCCGGACGGCGCTTGCGAATTGCTCGAGGAGAGGCGCTGCGTACCGATCTCACTCTCGATGCCCTGGCAGGCATCGAGGGCATCGTCCTACGGGGAGGACGGCCCGTATCCGGGGCCGTCCTCGTCGTGCGCGGCGGTGACGACGCCCTCGTGACGGAGTTGCCTCGGTGTGTCACCGATGGTTCCGGGCGCTTTCATCTCGACGGGTTGCAGGCGGGGCGCGTTCTTCTCGAAGTCGCCGGTCCACCGCCGCATCGGTTTCCCGTGCAACTGATCGGCGACGAGACGGTTTTTCGGAGTCTGGAACTCCCCGCGGGCGTCATCGCGGGTGTGGTCCAGGTCGACGGGCGGCCGAAAGCCCGTGTCGCGGTCGTTCTCGAGGAGATCGGAGAGACCCCGGCTACGGACTCGCGAGGGCTCATCGAGGCCATCCGCGGGATGGAGATCCCGGGAACTGAACCGGCCGCCGTTCTTCCCGACCCGGGCCGCGGCAAGCAGACCGACATCGACGGCCGATTCCGTTTCGAGGGGCTGGAGCCCGGTCGCTACAGGATTCGTGCCGAGGGAGCCGAAGCCGTCGAGGTCGAGCTGTCCGCAGACGAGGAACGGTCGGGCCTCGTTCTCACCGTCACCCGCTGAATCAGAGGGCTTCTTCCGCCGCGTGATCGGGTCGCTCGGCGCGGGAGCGAGCGCGGCGAAGATGCTCCTGCACCTGCCGGGCGATCCCGGCGGGCGAAAGTCCGTGCTCGTCCAGCATCTCGGCGCGGGTGCCATGCTCCACGAAGTCGTCCAACAGACCGATGGGCCGAATGCGGGAGGCGTCCAGCTCGTTGCGGGCGGCGTGCTCGAGGCAGGCCGCCCCGAAGCCGCCGCTGAGAGCATGCTCCTCGACGGTCACGACGACGGGATGCTCCGCGAGGGCTTGGCGCAGCATGGCATCGTCCATCGGACGCACGAATCGGGCGTTCACGACGGTGGCGCCGACCCCCTGCTCCTCGAGGAGTTCGGCGGCGTCGATACTCGGATAAACCATGGCCCCGTAGGCGAGGATGGCCACGTCCCGCCCCCGTCGGAGGCACTCCGAGCGCCCCATCTCCAGAGGTGTTTCGTGGGGGAATTCGAGATCCAAATCGGGAGCGGCCGTCCGCGGATACCGGATGGCGCACGGCTCGCCGGACTCCACGGCGAGTTCGATCATGCCATGGAGCTCCGTGGCATCCCGGGGGGCCAGGATGTTGATGTGCGGAAGGCTCCGGAGATAAGCGATATCGAAGGTTCCGTTGTGGGTGACGCCGTCGGGGCCCACGATGCCCGCCCGATCCAGGCACAGCGTCACGGGGATGCGGTTCAGTGCGATCTCTTGGAACAGCTGGTCGTACGCCCGCTGCAGGAAGGTGGAGTAGATCGCGCAGAGAACTTTCTTGCCGCCTTTCACCATCCCGGCCGAAAAGGCAACGGCGTGCTGTTCGGCGATGCCGGTGTCATAGAAGCGGTCCGGGAACTCGGCTGCGAAACGGCGCAGTCCCGTGCCGCAGGGCATGGCCGCGGTCAGGGCGTGGATGTCCTTGTCCTTGCGCGCCCGTTCGATGGCGGCGTCGACGAAGACCTCGGTGTAGGGCTTCTTGCCGAGGCGGGAATGCTCTCGCACCGGATTCGCCGACTTCTTGGAACCGCCGACGGCGTGCCATTTCCACTGATCCTTTTCGGCTTCGCGGTGGCCTTTGCCCTTGATCGTGGCCACGTGCACGAAGGTGGCCCGCCCTTCGTTCTTGATCCCGTCGAAGAGTTCGATCATCGCCGCGATGTCGTGGCCGTCGATCGGGCCCACATAGCGGTGCCCGATGGATTCGAAGAAATTGCCCGTAAAAGGTTCGCCCGCCTGCGGAGTCGTCGCCATTCCCGATGCGCGTGCCCGCTTCTTGATCCCCTTCAAGTGCTTGGACAGCCCGCCGACCGTGGGGGCGATCGACATGTCGTTGTCGTTCAGGACCACGAGCAGCTTCAGGTCATGGAGTTCGGCGAAGTGGTTGAGGGCCTCGAGGGAGACCCCCGTGGGAATGGAAGCATCGCCGACGATGGCCACGGCCCATCGATCTCGCCCCTTCTCCGCCTGGGCGAGGCCCATCGCCGTCGAGATCGCCGTTCCGGCGTGCGCCCAGACGAACCGGTCGTAATCGCTCTCGCTGGGGCGCGTGTAACCGGCGGGTCCGCCTTTTTGCCGAATGTCTTCGTACTGCACTCGGCGGCCGGTGAGCATCTTGTGGGGGTAGCACTGGTGCGACACATCGAGGACGAAGTGATCCTTGCGGAAGTCGAACACTCGGTGCAGTGCGATCGTGAGGTCCGTGATTCCCAGACCGCTTCCGAAGTGACCTCCGTTGCGCGGCATGACGTTCACGATCCGGTCACGGATTTCCTCGGCGAGTCGGGGGAGTTCTCCCTCGGGGACCGCGAGGAGATCGTCGTGTCCGTTGATGGTGTCAAGAATCTTCGACATGGTTCCAACCTCGATTCAGGTGTTCAGCTCGGTCGGCAGCGAGAATTGTACGTTTTCTTCCGCATAGACGTGGACTTGACGCTCCGAATAGCCGAGATCCGCGAGACGCTTCAGCAGCTCCTCTACGAGGCTCTCCGGAGCCGAGGCGCCGGCGCTCACTCCCACGGAGCGCACACCGTCGAGCCATGCGGGGTCGACGGCGGCCGCGTCGGGGACGAGATAGGCGGCTTTCCCCTCGGATTCCGCCACTTCCTTCAGACGGAGGGAATTCGAGGAATTGGCCGCCCCCAGGACCAAGAAGACGTCCGTGTCGGGCGCCATCTGCTTGATCGCCTGCTGCCGGTTCTGGGTGGCGTAGCAGATGTCGTCCTTCTGGGGGAGACGGATGTCGGGAAACCTCTTGCGCAAGGCCTGGATGATCTCGGCCGTGTCGTCCAGGGAAAGGGTGGTCTGGGTCACGACGGCGAGTTTCTGGTCGGGCGGGAAGTCCAGTTTTTCGACATCTTCGAGGTTTTGGACCAGAATCGAACGCTCCGGGGCTTCCCCCATGGTTCCTTCCACCTCCTCGTGGCCGTGATGACCGACGAGGATGATGCGATACCCCTCGGCGACGCGCTGCAAGACCTCGATGTGGACCTTGGCCACGAGAGGGCACGTGGCATCGATCACATGAAGTCTCCGTCGTTGGGCTTCGTCCCGGACCGCCGGAGAGACGCCGTGGGCGCTGAAGATCGTCACGGCGCCTTCCGGGACTTCATCCAGCTCTTCGACGAAGATGGCGCCCTTCGGCTTCAGGCCGTCCACGACCGTCCGATTGTGGACGATTTCCTTGCGCACGTAGACAGGACGTCCGAAGCGCTCCAGAGCCAATTCCACGATGCGGATGGCTCGTTCCACTCCAGCGCAGAATCCTCGCGGCTCCGCCAAATTGACCTTCATCGACGCCCTGTCCCTTCTCTGTTGCGAGTTGCGGTAAGTACTTCTCGCAGCAATATTTCCGTGATTCGCCCCATGGCGCGTCCTTTCGAGGATCGTCCGGCGAACTCTCCAATCTGACCAAGTAGCTCATCCGGGTGATTCTGACAAGAATGGGGCTCGGATTCCCAAGGGCTTCGGATCGTGGTCCACTTGTCTTATCGAGCCCGCCATTTCAGACTGAGCGGCCCCATCGTGGTGAAGTCAAGTTCTGTCGTCAGGAGGGATCGGCCCGACTCCGTCGGGGATCCACAGAGCCCGCATGAAGAATACCGAAGGCGGCCTCAGCCCCTCTCCCGAGGAGAGGCTCACGGCACTTCCAGAAATGGTGTTGGAGCGAGCCGTGGAGGCTTTGCTCTCCATTCAGAACTCCGACGGCCATTGGGCCGGAGAGCTGGAAGGCGACACGATTCTCTCGTCCGAATACATCCTCTGTCACTACTTCCTGGGATGGACGGAACGAGATCGTGACGAACTCACGAAGTGCCTCAACTTCATGCGCCGTCAGCAAGAGGACGAAGGAGGGTACGCCCTGTATCCCGGCGGTCCCGCGGACGTCAGCGCCAGCGTCAAGGCGTACTTCGCACTCAAGCTCTTCGGCGACGATCCGGATGCTCCCCACATGGCGAAGCTCCGGCGAAAGATTCAGCGACTGGGCGGACTGTTGGCCTGCAACACGTTCACCAAGATTCAGATGGCGCTCTTCGGTCAGATGGACTGGAAAGAGTGTCCCGCCGTCCCGCCGGAGTTGATCCTCTTCCCTCGGTGGTTTCCCTTCAACATCTACGAGATGTCGAGCTGGTCCCGGACCATCGTCATTCCGCTCTCGTTGATCTGGGCCACGAAACCGCTCTGCCGGGTCCCGGATGGGAAGGATATCCAGGAACTCCGCGTTGCTCTGGAGAACGCGCCCGAGTATCGCACCTTGGAGGTCGAAGGGACCTCGCGGACATGGCAACTCGTCTTCCAGTCCATCGACAAGGCCGCGAAGCTCGCGGAAAGCTTGACCGGACGACTCCGCAGGCGTCCGCTGCGCGCGCTCGCCATTCGCAAGGCCCTCGACTGGATGACGGCCCGGTTCGAGAACAGCGACGGTTTGGGGGCGATTTTGCCTCCCATCATCAACTCTCTCGTCGCCTTCAAGGCTTTGGCGTTCTCCGAAGACGATCCTCGTTTTCAGATGGCCCAGCGGGCACTGAAGGGACTGCGCGTCCCGGGGCAACAGGACGACGAGATCCGAATTCAACCCTGCCACTCTCCGGTGTGGGACACCGCCATCGCCGTGAACGCCCTGGCCTTGGCGGGGGGCGAGGATGTGAAGAGCTCACTCGAAGCGGCCGTCCGCTGGTTGTTGGACAGGGAAGTGCGTTCCCCGGGCGATTGGGCGGAACGTGTCCGCGATGTCGAGCCGACCGGGTGGTACTTCGAATACAAAAACGAGTACTACCCGGACGTCGACGACACGATCATGGTCATGATGGCCCTCGAGCGCGTGGACGCGCCGGAGGCCAGGCCCGCCATCGAGCGGGCCATGCGATGGGTTCGGGCGATGCAGTCGAAGGACGGAGGGTGGGCGGCGTTCGACCGTGACAACAACCGCTGGATTCTCGCCAACGTCCCCTTCGCCGACCACAACGCCATGCTCGACCCACCGACGGCGGACATCACGGCGCGCACGTTGGAGATGATGGGGCTTTTCGGGATTCGCAAGGACGACCCCCAGGTCCTGCGCGCCATCCAATTCCTGAAGGACAATCAGGAGCCGGAAGGGTCCTGGTATGGGCGCTGGGGGGTGAACTACGTCTACGGCACGTGGCAGGTCCTGAGAGGCCTCGCCGAGATCGGCGAGGACATGAGCCAGCCATACATCGTTCGCGCCGCCGACTGGTTGGAGTCCATCCAGAACTCGGACGGCGGCTTCGGGGAAACCATCGGCAGCTATGAGGACCGCAGCCTGATGGGGCGTGGTCCGAGTACTCCCAGTCAAACGGCGTGGGCCATGATGGGGTTGATCGCCGCCGGCCGGGCACGCGGCACGAGCCTCCGCCGGGCCGTCGAATACTTGGTGACGAGCCAGCGGGCGGATGGGACCTGGGAAGAGGAGCTTTGGACGGGGACGGGATTCCCGAAAGTCTTCTATCTGCGGTACTACCTCTACAGCCTCTACTTCCCGATCATGGCTCTCGCCATGTGGCGCGACGCGCTGCGCGGCGCGACGCACGCGCAACGGGGCAGGGCCGCCGCCGAGCAGGAAGCCTGAACGTCCGCGAGCGAGACCCCGCATGAGTGCGCCCGTCGTCCTGTTCGCGATGGAGGAGGAACGCAAGCCCTTCCTCGACCTTTGCCGCCGCCGCGGAATCCGGACTGAACGATGTGGGCGGGGGCGCCGGCGCATCGTTCTCGACGGGACGGCCTGGGACGTCGTGCTGATCGGAACGGGCGAAGCCGCGGCGCTGCGAAGTCTGTCAGCGTTGGAACCCTCCGAGATCGTCCACGCCGGGTTCGCGGGCGCCCTCCGCCCGGACCTCTCCGTAGGTGAGCTGGCACGCATCGTCTCCGTCCGCAAGGAGGCCGATGTCCTCGATGTGCCGCCCTCTCGCTTCCCTTCCCGCATGGCCGATCTTCTGGCGGCCCGCCTCGTGACGGCCCCGGCGCCGCTCGGCGTTCGGGACAAGCGCCTCATGCATTCCCACGACGCCGGAGATCTCGTCGACATGGAAAGTCATGCCGTCCTCGCGTGCGCTCTCGAAGAGGGAATCCCCTACACGGGACTGCGCATCGTGAGCGATGCCCTGGATGACGAGTTGCCCGACGTCGTCCTCGAGTCGTGGGACGGGGAGCGATTCCGTAAGTCTTGGATTCTCCGAAAGGCGCTGACTCGGTGGAGGCTCGCACGGGAGCTGATCGCATTGCGTCGTCGATGCAGGGACCTGGCGGCGACGCTGGCCGAGGCCCTGCTCGCGACGTTGACGGGCTGAATCGACTCAGCGCATGAGAAGACGGGCGAGCCAGGAGGGCGAAAGGTCGATGATGCCGTCGTTCTCGGGCCGACCGAGAAGGATATTGGCGGCGCGCTGACCGCTTCGCGCGGCGCCTTCCATGGTGGGCGGCCAGCCCACGTCGGTCCAGTCGCCGGCGAGAATGAGATTCTCGAACTTCGTGCGCGGCCCGGGACGTTGAGCGGCCCACTCGGGTGTCAAGGAGATCGTCGCGCGGCGCTCGGTGACGACCAGGCTGTGGACGAGGCGAGCGTTCGCGACCTCGGGGAGAAAACGAGTCAATTCCCGCCGGCAGAGATCGACGATGGCTGGATGTCGAAGGTCGCTCAATTGACGTGATGCCGAAATGACGGCCCGCAGACGCTGGCGGGCTCCGAGGGCGCGCGCCTTGGACCCCGCCACCTCCTTGGCGAAGAACCACTGCACCGGGCTTGCGAGGAGCGCTCCGAACGGCAGGTCCGCCACCGGCCTGTCCCACCATAGTTGCACGTCCGTGATGGGCGAGGAGGGAAAGTCGGGGATCGCTTGGGGGAAAGCGCCGCAGGAGTTGCCCAGCCGCGCCGTCGCATTCGGGGGGAGCGCGCAGACGGCTCCGTCCACCTCCAGGCTCTCGTCGTCGCGAATGCGGATGCGGGCGAGCCGTCCCATCTTTGTTTCCCACCCCACGACCTGGGAGCCCAAGCGGATGTCGACCCGGGCCTCCTCGAGGGCGCGCCGTGCCGGAGTGGCGAAGAGAGCCTCGTGGTGCCTTCGCGCCACACCCAGCCGGGCGGCGTCCCGGTGGGGGAGGAACCCCTCCAGGAACACCTGGAAGCAGGGCGCGGCGGCCGCGGCTTCCAACGCCTCATTCACGGCGGCCACCAGGATGGGGTCGAAAAACCGCCGGACGAGGGAAGGGGAGGCCCCCGCCTCATGGAGCCACCGAGCGAAGGGGTTGGCTTCCGCCTCGCGCCGTCCGCCGGGGCCGGCCCGCATCATGCGCAGGAGAACGAACACAAGCTTGCGCCGATCCCGTACCGTGAGCGCTCCGAATCGAAGCAGCGAGGGCAGATAGTGGAGAGGCGCCGGCAAGAGACGGGTCGGGCGGAGGGCGTGGCGGGCGCCCCCTTCCTCGAGGAACGTGTAGGTCTCATGCCACGTGAGTTCGTCCGCGGCGCCGATGTCCTCGATGAATCGCAACAGCGTCGTGCAGCAGCCAAGAATCACATGCTGGCCGTTGTCGACATCCTCGCCGGTCACGCGATCGCGGAAGGTGCCGGCGCGTCCGCCAAGCCGTGGGCTCTTCTCCAGGAGGACGACCTTCCTTCCCGCTCGGGCGAGGGTGAGGGCCGCACGCAAGCCGGCCATGCCGCCGCCCAGGACGGCCGTGGGCTTCATGGAGTCCAACGCCCCAGGAAAGCTCGCGCGGCGATCCCCAGCTTTTGGCCCAAGGGAACGCGGACGCGCCTCGAGAACACGTCGTAGTCGGCGGCGACGACGCCTTCGAGAATGCGATGGTAGATCCCCCGCATCGTCTGAAGGCAGGGACGTGCGTCGCGTTCGATCATTCCGAGGAGAGGCTCGGACGCGGCGTAATCCGCCTGCGCGAGATCGGCCATGTGGGCCATCATGGTGTGGAAGGAGGGCGTCATGCGTCCTTCGTCCAACATGGCCTCCGTGACTCCGAATTCGCGGAGCACCTCGGCCGGCAGATAGATCCGGTCGAGTCCCATGTCCTCCTTCACGTCCCGGAGGATGTTGGTCAACTGGAACGCCTGCCCGCACGCCTCGGCGAGTTCCTCGGCCTCGCGCCACCGCTGAGGTGTCGGCTCCCGGATCCCGAAGATGCGCAGGCTCACGAGCCCCACGACGCCCGCGACCTTGTGGCAGTACGCTCGCAGGTCCTCCATCGTCTCGAAGCGCTTGATCGTGAGATCCTGCTCGACCCCGTCGATCAGCTCTTCCATCCACGCGGCGGGGATCGAGAAGCGATTCATCACGTCCACGAGAGCGGGCATGACCGGGTGCACGTCCGTGTCGCCCTCGAGAGATGCTTTCAGGATCTCCCGCCACTGTCTCACGTCCTCGTGGTCGCCCCCTGCCGCCGCATCGTCGCTGATGTCGTCGGACAGGCGCATGAACGCGTAGACGACCTCGAAGGCGAGGCGCTTTCTTCGCGGAAGGGTCTTGAAGGCGTAGTAAAAGCTCGTGGCCGACCTCTTCGTGAGGTCGCGACAGTAGCGGCGGGAGGCGTCGAGGGTGAGCGTCGTACTCATGAACGTCCTCCTCGTCGTCCCGGCAGCCCCTTCAAGAGCGCTCGGGCGAGCAGGCCCATCTTGCGGAGCTTGCCCACCGTCGGGCGTCTCGCGAGGACGTCATAATTCTGGGCGCGAACCGCGCGCAAGATCGCCAAGCCTCCTTGGGAGAAAAGCTGGATGTCGAAGCGAGCTCGCCCCCGCACCTTGTCCGCCAGGGGGAGTCCCTTCCGGAACATCTCCTCGGTGCGATCCACCTCGTGGGCGAGGAGCCGTCGCGTGTTCTCGCCGGCGCGGGGGAGGGCGAGGTCCTCTTCGTTGACCTCGAACCGGTCCATGTCTTCGCGGGGAAGATAGATGCGGCCCCGGACGAGATCGTTTTCCACGTCCTGCCAGAAGTTGGCGAGTTGGAGCGCCGTGCAGGTGTGATCGGAGAGTCGGTCGAACTCCGGGTCATCGTATCCGAGGAGCCGGAGGACGAGGCGTCCCACCGGATTCGCGCTGCGAACGCAATACTCGAGAAGTTCGTCCCATGTTTCGTAGCGGACCTTCGTCTGGTCCTGGAGAAAGGCGTCGATGAGGTCGTCGAAGAGTTCCTGCGGGAGGTCGAATCGCTGGATGGTCGGTTTCAGCGCCGTGTAGACGATGTGGTCCGGAGTGGCCCCTTCGTACAGGGCGTGGAGCTTCTCTCGCCACCAGTTCAACAGACGGGTCGAGGATTCCGTCGATCCGGTCTCGTCGCCCAGGTCGTCCGCCCAGCGGCAGAAGGCGTAGACGGCAAAGGCGTCGTCGCGCACGTCCTTGGGGAAAAGGATCGACCCCACGTGGAAGTTCTCATAGTGGCCGTGCGCGAGGGCCTTGGCGTAGCGGCGGGCCTCCTGCTCATCGAACGCACCCTCGCCCAAGGGGTCGCGAATGCTGCTTCGGGAGAGACTCTCCGCGAGCCAGGGAGGGAGAACGAGGACTGGATTCGCGGCTTGGGGCAAGATTCTTCCTCTTGGGTCGTACCCATCATAGGACGGCCGACGAAGAGCGACGAGAGCCGCCGACGAGAAGTGCTCGTTTTCCGGAGACGCCACCATGACCCAGCCCAAGCCCCCTGAAGATGCCAATCCGATCGACCGCCGCCGTTTTCTGTTCGGTGTCGCCGCGAGCGGGCTGGGGGCCGCGGGCGGGATGGGCGCCCCGGAGTGGGCGGATGCGGACCCGGGCGAAGTCGATCTGGAGACGCTGCGGGCCGCGGCCAAGTTGAGCGGGCTCGAATTCACCGACGAGGAGCTGAAGGCGGCGCTGGATGACCTCGCACGGGTGTGGCCCCGCTGGCGTCGGGCGACGGGGCTTCCCAACGGCACGGCGCCCACGTTGGGGCGGGTGGACGTCCCTCCCGCCCGGACGGCCTCTCCCTGGAAGCCTTCCGATGCGTCGGATGACGTCGCGCCGGAGGAGGCCTCCGGTCCGCTTCACTATCAGCCGGCTCACGTGCTGGCGCGCCGGATTCGCAAGGGGGAGATCACATCGCTCGCTCTGACCCGACACTTTCTCGACCGGATGAAGCGATGGGACCCGAAGCTCCTCTGCGTGGTGACCCTGCTCGAGGAAAGAGCCCTGGCGCAGGCCAAGGCGGCCGACGCGGATCTCGCGGCGGGCCGGGTGCGGAGCGCCCTGCACGGCGTGCCGTGGGGGGTGAAGGACCTTTTTGCCGTTCCGGGGGCGCCGACGACCTGGGGGGCGAGACCCTTCGAACATCAGGTGTTGGACGAGACCGCGGAGGTGGTGGCGCGTTTGGATGAGGCGGGCTGTGTTCTCCTCGCCAAGCTCTCGACGGGAGCGCTGGCGATGGGAGACCGTTGGTTCCGAGGGCGGACGCGCAACCCGTGGAATCTCGAGCAGGGCTCGAGCGGTTCCTCGGCGGGACCGGCCTCGGCGACGGCCGCGGGGCTCGTGGGGTTCGCGATCGGAACGGAGACACTGGGCTCCATCGTCTCTCCCTGCACCCGGTGCGGAACGACGGGGCTGCGTCCCACGTTCGGGCGGGTGAGTCGGGCGGGCGCCATGGCGTTGTCCTGGTCGATGGACAAGGCGGGGCCGCTCGCCAGGAGCATCCGGGACGCGGAGCTGGTCTTGGAGATCATCGCGGGTTCGGACCCCAAGGACGTGGACACCGTACCCCGGGATTTCGGAAGCGAAGTCGCGAAGCCCCTGGCGGAGATCCGCGTGGGCCGCGTCGACCTTGGGGGGCGCGGCCGCCGGGACGCCGAGGCCTACGAACGGGTCTTGAGGGAGGTGGAGGCTCTGGGGCTTCGGACCCGCGTCGTGACCTTGCCCCGCCCGGATCGGCGCATGATGGCGATTCTCGATGTCGAGGCGGCGGCGGCCTTCGACGACATCACGCGCGACGGACGCGTACGGGAACTCGTGGCCCAGGGAGAGGGCTCCTGGCCCCGGATCTTCCGGGCCGCGCGTTTCATTCCCGGAGTGGAATACGTCCAGGCCTGCCGGATGCGCACGGCGCTCGAGGCGCGCATGCGTGAGGCCATGGCGGAGGTGGACGTCCTTGTCATCCCGTCTTACGCCCAGGGCATTCTGCTCACCACCAACCTCACCGGCCATCCGACCGCGGTCATGCCGCGCAAAGCCGGGTCCGGCCGCAGCATCAGCTTCGTCGGGCGCTTGTGGGGGGAACGCACCGTCGTCCGCCTCGCCCGCGCCTGGCAGGAGTCCACCGGCTACCACCGCGTCCACCCGAAGCTCTGACCTTCGCGCCTATTCCCTTCGGCGCCGTCGGTGCGTGGCGTGGAGGTAGGGCGGGAGGACGAGCAGGGTGGCCACGAGGCAGGCGGCGCAGCCCAGCGCCATGATGAGGCCCAGGCTGCGGAGCCCCCGATGGCTCGCCAGAAGGAGGCAGCCGAAGCCGATGAGCGTCGTCAGGTTCGTGAGAAGGATGGCCCGGCGGGTCGCGCCGAATCCACCGTTCTCGCGATAGCGATGCACGAGATGGATGCCTCCGTCGACGCCGATGCCGATGAGGATCGGTACCCCGAAGAAGTTGGCGAGGTTGAAGTCGACCCCGGCCCAGCCCATGAGCGACGTGAGCCACACGAAGGCGAGGGAGACCGGCAGGATGGCGGCCAGCGTGGGGCCGAGCCGTCGAAAGTCCAGGAACACGATCACGAGGACGCCCAGGGCGGCGAGCAGCGCCGCCGTGACGAAGCCTTGTCTCATGTCCTGGATGGACGAGTAGTGGGTGATGGGGACGCCCGTGGCTCTGGGATCGATGGCGCGCACCGTGGAGACGAAGTGTTTCATCGGGCCCTCGTCCCAGATGTTCTCTCGAGGAAAAAGGGAGAGCAGGTAGTGACCGGAGGGGGAGATGAGACGGGCGCGGAGCGCCTTGGGGAGAGCGTCGCGCAGGGGCGCCCGGAGTCCCTCCAGCATGAGCTCCACGACGGTGCGGGCCCGTGCGACCCGCTGGACGACCTCCGCCCGGCGGACGGGGTCCTTTCTCAGGACAGCCGCCCGGTGCAGCAGGCGCCGTCCGAGGTCCCTGAGGGGCGACACGTCGTCCGGACTCACGAGAGCCGCTTTCTTGGCCATGCTCTTCAAGACGTCGACGGCCGACTCCAGGGTCGCCGGGCTCCAGGGCGGGGGAGCGGGCGAAGGGGCAACCGCCGGAACGACGGAGCGGAGGGCGTCGAAGGTCGATGCCCTCGCCGGCGAGGTGGGACGGACCACATCGAACAGCGATGTGATCTCACCGATGGCGGGGCGGCCCTTCGCGTCGTCGATCCTCTTTCCGAGTTCCGCCTCCGACGACGTGACGACGGCCGCGAACCAGGAGGCCGAGGCGTCGTCCTCGAGGACGCGCCGCTCCCAGCGCACCGAATCCAGCCCCGTCGCCTGCAACTCCAGAACGTTGCCGTCGAAGCCCAGGTGGGCCGCCTGCGGCACGAAGGCGAGGGTCAGGACGAGGACGACGCTGAGGACGAGGAAGGGGCGTCGTCGATTGAAGGCGTCGAATCTGCCGAGGGCCCCGTCCATGCGGGTCGCGGCGCCCGGTCGCGTGAGGGGAAACCTCCCGTCGACGAGAGCGAGCAGGGCCGGGAAGACGAGGAGCATGGAAACGAGGCAGAGGATGAGTCCCGACCCGGCCACGATGCCCAATTCCTGCAGACCTCGGAAATCCGTGAAGAACGTCATGAAGAACGCCACGCTGGAGGTGACGGCGCCGGAGATGTTGCCGCGTCCGCTGGTGAGCAAAGCGTCCCGCATGGCGTCGGCCAAGCCTTTTCGCCGACGTTCTTCTTGGAAGCGAACGAGGACGTGGACGCCGAAGTCGACCCCGATGCCCACGAGGATGAGGGTGAACACGATGCTGAGAAGGTTCAGGCGGCCGACCACGAGGGTCGTCCAGCCGAACGTCCACGCAATGGCGACGAGGAGGGCCACCATGGCCAGCGCCGGTCGCAGCCAGCCCCCCACCATCACCATGAAGAGCAGGCCCACCAGGATGACGGCGATGATCGATGCGCGACGCATGTCGTCGTTCGTCGTCCGCATCTCGTCCGCCTGAAGGACGGGCTTGCCCGTGAGCCCCGCGGGAATGTCGGGGTGATCGCGACGGAAGCGCCCGAGAACGTCCCGAATGGCGTTCAGCGGTTCATCGATCACGGCCAGGGAGCCGTAGTCCTTCTTGGGCATGATCTCGATGAACCAGAACCGCCCACTCCTCGAGCGAAAGTATTCCGGGCGCAGAGGGCGGAGGAGATCCTCGATGCCGCTCTCATCGTCGGGCCAGGCGAAAAGGTTCAGGGTGGCGAACGCGGCCGCGCCGAGACTCT
>CAZLGG010000058.1:0-25389 GCA_964559135.1 uncultured Planctomycetia bacterium | reverse complement strand
AGGGGCGTCCCGAAGGAGAGTACAGCACCTTGTCGATGGGAAGGCCCAAAGCCTGAGCGATCGTCGCATTGAGTTCTGGAATGCCTACCGGGTTCTCCGTGACGTTCATGCCCAACTCGTCCGTGCGACCGTAGCGGATGCCTCGCTTGATCCCGCCACCCGCCAACAGGCAGGTGAAGGCCTTGGGGAAATGATCGCGGCCGTTCCTCCCGGCGGTGATCTTCGGAGTACGCCCGAATTCGGTGGCGACGACCACCAGGGTTTCATCCAAAAGCCCCCGCGCGTCCAGATCGGCAAGGAGGGCCGCCAACCCCCTATCGAGTTCCGGGCACTTGGCTTCCAAAGCATCGAAATTCTCGTTGTGGGTATCCCATCCGTTGCTGACGACCTCGATGAATCGAACGCGATGTTCGACGAGTCGGCGCGCCAGCAGGAGCCCCTGACCGAAGCGATTGCGACCGTAAGAATCGCGGACGGCGTCTTTCTCCTTCGCGATGTCGAAGGCGGCGAGATCTCTCGACCTCATGAGACGCACGGCCTGTTCGTAAGCCTGCTCATGGGAGCGCACGTCTCGCGTCGCGAATCTCTTTCGGAACGACGCATTCAGTTTTTGAAGTCGGGTCAGGCGCGCGGAGAACTCTTTTTCGCTCACTCCGGCCGGCAGGCGTCCGTTGGCCAGCCCCTGACTCGGATCACCGATGGGCAGCGGACCGGCGACCGACTCGAAGAACCCGGCCGACGCGGTGTACTGTTGCCCTCCGACCTCGACGTGAGGCGGCAACGTGGGATTGCCCGGCCCGGCCAGCTTCACCGCCCACGCCCCCATGCTCGGGTGCTTGATCGTGCCCCGAAGGTCGTACCCGGTGTGAAGGAAATAGCGGGCCTGAGGGTGCGCCCCCTGAGTGCTGTGCATCGAATTGATGACCGCGACCTTGTCCATCTGACGGGCCAGCAGCGGGAAGTATTGCGAAACCTGGACTCCGTCCGCGCTCGTGTTCAACGATTCCACCGGCCCCTGGGTCTCCGCACCCGGCTTGGTGTCGAAGGTGTCCAAATGGGACATGCCTCCGCTCAGGTAGATGTAGATGACGCTGCGGGCCGTGGCGATCGGATCGGGCTGCGGTGAACGCGTCAGGTCCAGGTTCCTGAAGAGCGGCATCATACCGACACCTAGGCAGGCTTGCAGAGTGCCGGCCAGGAAAGCGCGACGGGTCACGTCGTCGATGCTACGGGCTTCGTGTTTCATGCACATGGGGATTCTCGCGCGTTCAATCACTGCAGGAAAATGAATTCGTCAGAGTTCAAAAGGGCCCAGACGAGATCGCGTTGCGCCTTTCCGGGCGTCTTCCTGAACTCCGCCCTCCAGAGCGCCAGTTCGCTCTGGGTGGGACGGCGTGTGAAGGCCGCCAGGTAGGCCAAGCGGATCTTGTCACCGGAGCGCTTGACTCCGTTGAGAGCCCTGAAAAGAGCACTCGCCCTCGGGTTGAGGATCCGATTCACCACACCGTTCATGAGCTGGAGCGCCTGCGGGACCGTGGACTCCCGTTGCGACGCCTGGATCTCTTCGCGTTGCGACTGCCCGAATTGACGTAGGAGATGACCGTCCGGTGCTGGACTCGGCAATTCGGAGGCCCGGATCATGCCTCGCCGTCCGCGGAAGCGGCCTTTGCCGAACATGCGGCGCCGGAGAGGCAAGTCGTCGCCGATTCTTTGGATCAGATCATCCGCCGAGGATGCGTTGGCGACGAGGCCGGTCAGCTTCTCGTAGTGGTCGTAGATCGCCTCCACTCGGGGTGACTCGGGCCCCTGGAGCGTGGCGTCCGCGTCGTCCAGCGTCAGCGTGAGAATGGAATCCCAAACCTGCTCGGCCGAGAGGCGTCGGAACAGTGGTCCCTGGAAGGGGAAGACCTCGTCGGCCGGTGCCTCGGCCACGGCCTCTCGCTGAAAGAGCTTGGTTCGGAGCAGAATCCGCAGGAACGCCCGCAAGTCGTAATGGGTGGCCTTCATGAGGCCCTCGAGGTGGAGAACGAGATCCCCGTACTCACCGATCGGGCCCACGTCCCAGTCATCGACGGGCTCGTGGAGCCCGCGACCGAAGACCAGTTTCCACATGCGATTCGCGATGACGCGAGTGAATTGGGGGTTCTCGGGCGACGTCATCCAAGCCGACAGGGCCTCTCTGGAATGCACATCCGGGAAAAAATCTCCCCGACGGCGCCCCGCCTTCCGTCGCCGACCACGTCGCCGGGCGTTCCTTCGATGACGCGGCAAGGACACCTGGAGACCGGACTCGGGACCGAACGGAACGTTGGCCGAAACAAGATCTCCCGGTTTCCCGTCGTCGTATTGGTAGTCCTTGGGGAGGCGAATGAGACCGGAGCCGCCTCCGGAAATGCCGGCCGTCAGCGGAAAAAGAACGGCATTCCTCAAGATCCGCAGCCGCCGGGAATCTCCTTGTTTCCGCGCCTTCCTCAGATCCATCCTCATGCGACGCAGATCTCGGAAGTCGAGGGCTTCCGTGCTGCGAAACTGCATCCCGGAGGTGAAGGCCGCCAACCGGTAGAATTCCTTCTGGCTCCAATCCTTGAACGGATGGTCGTGGCACTGGGCGCATTCGATGCGGATACCGAGGAAGATCCTCGCCGTGTTCGCCATGTTGTCCAACGGCATCCCGATGTCACGAAGGTAATAACCCGTCGCCCCGTTTCCCCGGCGATAGGCCGACCCTTTCGCGGTCAACATCTCCCGGACCATCTGATCCCACGGCACGTCATTCGCGATCGATTTCTTGATCCACGCCATGTAGGGGAGCCCGGAGACCTGGCGATTGAGACGGGTGCGCACCCTCAAAAGATCGGTCATCCAATTGTAAAGCATGCTCTCGAACCCAGGGGAGGCGACCAGCTCGTCGATGAGCCGGCCTCGCTTCCCGGGATCGCGGCGCGCGAGGAACCGCCGGGTCTCGGCGAGACTGGGAATCCGACCCACGGCGACGAGGTAGGCCCTCCTCAGGAACGTGGAGTCATCCACCACCGGGTTGGGATGGAGCCCGCGAGCGCGCAGGTCGGCCTGGACGAGTTCATCGATACGCCGGGCTTCCGCCGCGGGATCTCGAAGCCCCGGGCTGGATTCATTGCCCCGAACCGTACGATCCGGAGTATTCCAAAGCAGAATCAGCGCGCCCGCCGAAAGACAGAAAGCCTTACCGATTCCCAACATAGAACGATACCCCATCGTGCCGAGTGCTCTCGAGCGCCGGATTTCGCCAAATTCGCCGCTCTCCGGGTACGAAAACGGGTCGCCAAGTCTCTTGTCCACTGCGGGGCCCGTGGAAGTCCACCTCTTCCGGTCCCCAAGTTTGTGTAGGAGCAAGAGTAACATGTCATTCAGCCATCCCGTGATCTCCAGCGCAACCAGCACGTCCTGCCTGGGCCGCCTCCGGTCGTCAACCATGAAGCACCGATCCTCGAGTCTTTGCGCTATCCTCGCAGTTCTCCTTCTGGCTCTGCCCGCCCGCGGCGACACGTTGACGGGACAAGCGGTCACGGGTTCGGGACAGCCGGTGGTCGGCGCCACGGTGGAAATCCAGGACACGGGCCTGACGGTCACGACGAACGGCGCGGGAACGTTCACCGTCACCCTGCCTACCGGGATCTACAACATTCAGATCATCCCCTCGACCACGAGTGGACTCGCCTCCCAGGTCGTGGCGCATACCGTCGTGAACGGCACGACCAACCTGGGACAAGTCGTCCTCACCGCCGGCTTCGGGCTCAGCGGCACGGTCCACCAACCCAATGGGCAGCCTCTCGTCGGCGGCGACATCGACGTCTTCGACGTGGATACGGGCATCAAGCTGTTCACGCCCAATGACATCACAGCCGCGAACGGGACGTTCACGGTTCAAGTCCCTGCCGGAACGTATCGGGTTCGGAACGAACCGGCGACGGGGCAGATTCTCGTCGCTCAGTCCCAGATCGTCACCGTCTCCGGCGCGACGAATATTGGAGTCGTGACGCTGCCCCAGGGCAACATCCTGACCGGCACCTTGCTCCAGGCCTCCAACAATCAACCTGCCGTCAACGTGGACATCGACGTGGATGACGCGGTCACCGGGCAACGCATCGAAACGCTACATGACAACACGAACGCCCAAGGCGTCTTCACGGTGATCGTCCCCACCGGGACGTTCGACGTGAGTTTCCAGCACGCGCCGGGCCAGCTTCTCGTGGATCAACGGATCTTCGGGGTGGTCGTCAACGGCCAAACCAACGTCGGTATCCATCACATGACAGCCGGCGTGGAGATCTCAGGCTTCCTCTTGGACCCGATGGGGATTCCCGTCGTCGACACGGACATCGACGCCCGCTCACAGGCCGGCGACCTCGTCCAGTTCACCATCGACGACGTGACGGGCCCCACGGGCCAATTCAAGGTCGTCGTGGCGCCGGGCGTGTATCGCATCGTGGCACGCCCGGATCCCAGCCTGGGGCTGGTCGCGGCGAGTAGCCCCTATCTGACCTTCAACACGAGCGGCACCGTTCCCACTTTCAACCTGCAAGCGGGATTCCCGCTCTCGGGCACGGTGACGGCCTTCGCCGGCGGACTTCCGGAAAGCGATTGCCGTGTCGTCCTCAGCGTCCCCGGAAGCGGTCAGATCATCGAGACGTTGAACAACCTCACGGACGCGTCCGGCTCCTACTCCGTGCTCGCACCCCTTGGAACCGTGGACGTCACCTTCAAGACCCGTAAGGCGAGCCTCGCCCAGGATCAGTCGTTTTCGAACGTGACGATCGGCGGCCCGACGACTTTGAACGCGAACCTCCCGATCGTGCCGATGTTCGTCTTCCTCGACGATCCCGCCAACCCGGACCCCCAGGTCGTGCCGCCCGGCAGCCCGCTTTTCATCAACGTGCTGGTCTACAACCCGACAGCCATCACGTCCGGGATGCTTCTGGCCGTCGAAGTGGAGGACCCTTTCGGAAACGTCACGACGATCGTCAGCGGAGCCCCTGTCGTTCTGGGTCCCGGAGGCTACATCTTCGGCCAGTTCTTCCCCGTCACGCTTCCCCCTCTGAATCCGGCCCACGCGGGCCTTCCACACAGGTTCCGCCTGACGGTCACCGACCCCGTCACCGGCGTGGAAGCCGATTCAGACGCCATGGTGTTCTTGCCGCAATGAAGCGCGTTCTCATCTACAGCCACGACACCTACGGATTGGGACACCTTCGGCGCTCCCTGCTCATCGCGCAGCGTCTCGCCGAGGCCTCGCCTCCCGTGAACGTGTTGATCGCGACCGGATCGCCGAGGGCCCAGGCCTTCGAATTGCCGAAAGGTGTGGGCACTCTGCAACTGCCGGCGGTTCTCAAGCAGGCGGACGGGACGTACCGTTCCCGGGATCTGGACATCCCCATCCGGCGACTCCTCAACATGAGATCGCAACTCATCCTGAGCGCGTGGCGGGATTTCCGACCGGACCTGGTTTTCGTCGACCACGCCCCCATCGGCGTGGGCGGCGAGCTGCGTCCCCTTCTGGATGCGCTAAAAAAACACCCCGGAGATCAACGCCTGGTGCTGGGGATGCGCGACATCATCGACGAGGCGGATTCGGTCCGCCGCAGTTGGCAAAAGGACGGCGTGATGGAACGACTCCGCGAGGACTACGACCGCGTCGTCGTCTACGGCTGCTCACGCTTCCTCACGACGGCGCAAGAGCTGGGGCTGGGTGAACTGGAGGACGGGTCCGGCGAGCCCAAGGTTCGCCACGTCGGCTATCTGGCTCGCCGCATGCCCAGGGTTCGCCCGTCGGGGCGTCTTTTGGTGATGGCCGGTGGAGGCGGCGACGGTCACCGCTTGCTTCGTTCCGTCCTCACCACTCTCGAGACGCGCTCGGCGCCTCTCCGCTTTGGGGTCGACGTCGTCACGGGACCGTTCCTTTCGGATCGCAGGCGGAAAGAGATCAAAGAGCGGTGCGACGCTCTCAAAGGCGACGTGAATTTCGTCGCATTCGACCCGTGCATGGAACGCCGCATCGCGGCAGCGAAAGGTGTCATCTCGATGGCGGGATACAACTCGGTGGTGGAAATCTTGGCGGCCCGCGTGCCCGCCCTTCTGGTTCCCCGGGAAAAGCCGAGGCAGGAGCAACTCCTCCGAGCCCGCCGCCTGGCCCCACTCTCCGGTCTGGATTGGTGTCGCCAGGGCGACCTCGGCCCGGAAGTCATCGAAGGGTTCTTCCAGAGGATGGAATCCTCCCGACCGGAAGGGCAACTGTGCCTGAACGGTCTTAGGCGTACGCGAGACGAACTCTTGGCGCTCATGGAACTCGAGCTGAGACGGAGAGCCTGAGCCATGCGCGTCGCCTACGTCCTCAAGAAGTTTCCGCGACTGTCCGAGACCTTCATTCTCAACGAACTCCTGGGTCTCGAAAAAGCGGGTGTCGAGGTGGAAGTCGTCTCGCTTCGCGAGCCCGACGACGAGCCGCGGCACAAGGACCTCGCTCGCCTGCGAGCACCCGTGCACTTCCTCCCCCGACCTCGAGGGCCGGAGGGAATCCCTGATGCAGGTGAGGATGCGAGGGACCTGATCGCGGGACTCGAACGCATCCCGGGCGGCAAGGGACCGCGCCGATGGGCGCACGGCGCCGATCTGGCTCGCCTTGCGGCTCAGAGGGGATACGACCACATCCACGCCCATTTCATGACCGTGGCGGCCCAGGTGGCCGCGGCGAGCCGTCTCCAAGGAGGTCCGACATTCACGGTGACGTGTCACGCGAAGGATATCTTTCGACACGGGATCGACACCGAGCTCTTCCGAGCGGTCGCCACACTGGCGTCCGGGCTCGTCACCGTGAGCGATTTCAATCGCCGTTTCGTTGCCGATCGATTCTTCGCCGGGCGTCCCGGCGGCATCCGCCGTATCTACAACGGCCTTCCTCTCGACGACCCGAGCTTTCTGGCCCGCGCATCGGCCGCCACGAACCCGTCGAAGCGCATTCTCGCCGTGGGCCGGCTCGTCGAGAAAAAGGGATTCGATCTGCTCTTGAAGGCGTTGGCTCGACTTCGCGACGAGGGGCTCGTGATCGGTTGCGACATCCTGGGCGACGGAGACGAGGCCGGTGCCCTGCGGGAACTGGCGCGCTCGCTGGAACTCGAGGACGTCAGGTTTGCCGGCCCACAACCCCGCGATGAAGTCCTGCGGTCCATGAGCCGAGCCGAGATGATCGTTCTCCCGTGCCGCCGCGGACGAGACGGCAATCAGGACGCCCTCCCCACAGTCCTCATCGAGGCGATGGCGGTGGGCCTCCCCATCGTCTCCACCCGTTTGGTGGGGATTCCCGAAATCGTGGAAGACGGCGCCCAAGGGCTTCTTGTCGCCCCCGACGACATCGGCGAATTGGCGAATTCGATCCGAAGGCTTCATGAGGACGAGGCGCTCAGACGCCGGGCTCAGGAGTCCGGGCCGGATCGCGCACGTCGCCTCTTCGACCGCAGACAGACGCTCCCGCAATTGGTGAGCGTCTTTCGGGAGGCCGTCCGGGACGACGCCCCGCGGGAGGAATCCAGAGCATGAGGATTCTCTACGTCAATGGAGACTCGGGCATCGCTCCGGACGGCAGCAAGGGGGCGTCGATCCACCTTCGCTCCATGATCCGCGCTCTTTGTCGGGCCGGCCACGACGTCACCCTCTGTACGAGGCGCCCTGGGTGGATCGACGATGCGGTTCAGGTTGTCGAGGGCACCGACGCGGACACCTTGGCGAAGACGGCTCGAAGATTCGAGGCCGACGCCATCTACGAGCGCTATTCCCTGGGTCACATCGACGGCTTGCGTGCCGCGCAGACCCTGGGGCTCCCTTTGGCGCTCGAAGTGAACGCTCCCCTCGTCGAAGAGGCGGGGCGATTTCGACCGAACACCCTCAGCTCCCAAGACGCGACGTGGGAGTTGAAGCTATGGCGCGACGCGGATCTCGTTTTCGCCGTGTCGAAGGAGCTGAGGGACCATATTCGCAAGGTTCGAGGCCATGATCGAGGCCTCGAACACCTACCCAACGGCGTGGACCCCCGAATCTTTCCCTCCCCGGCGCCCTGCCGACGGGAAGGCCCCTTCACCATGGGGTTCCTGGGCCACCCGAAACCGTGGCACGGGGGGGAGCTTTTGCCCCACCTCGTGCAGGGGCTGGAACGACGCGGGATTTCCGTCCGCCTGAGAATCGTAGGCGGGGGACCCGGCTCCGATGCGTTGGCCGAGACGATGCGGGCCCTGGATCTGGGCAGCAAGTTCGAATCGACGGGTCCGCTCTCCCAGGACGCGGCCATCCGCTCCCTGCAGGAGACCGATCTCGGTTTGGCCCCGTACCTCCCCTCGAAGAACTTCTACTTCTGCCCCCTCAAGGTTCTCGAAACCATGGCGGCAGGGGTGCCGCTCCTGGCGACGTCCATCGGGGACGTTCCCTTTCTGGCTGGCGACGCCGCTCGGCTCGTCGCACCGGGCCGTCTCGAAGAGCTCATCGACGCGGCCGCCTGGTTGCTGGAGAATCCCGAGGAACGGGAGCGACTCGCCCGTGCGGGGCGAGCCCGTGCCTTCGAATCGTTCACGTGGGACCAATCGGCTCATCGGGTCATTCGCGCCCTGCAGGGAGATAAGGCCGCTCGCGCATGAAAAAGGTGCTGGAACAAACCGCGTCGACGCTGGCCACCGCCCGCGCCGCGTTCAAGCATTTCGGCAGGTTCCTTGCCGACCAGAAACCCATGCTCGCCCGCGGCGCTCTCGCCACGGGATTGGTCACCGCGGCGGAATTGGCTCGGCCATGGCCATTGAAACTCATCGTCGACAGCGTGCTTCGCTCCAAGGGTAAACCTCCACCCGGTCCATTGGCCGACCTCTCACCTGAACAGCTCATCTGGTTCTCGGGCGCGGCTTTGGTCCTCATCCCTCTGACGATCGGGTTTTTCACGATGACGGCCCAGGTGACGCTGGCGCAGGTCGGACGCAAGGTGACGACCCGCATTCGGCGACTCGTCTGCGAGCACCTGCAACTCCTTCCGCTCAGTTTCCACCACCGCGCGGCCACGGGAGATCTTCTGGTCCGTATCTTCGGCGACGTCAACATGGTCCGGGATATCATCTTTGCAGGGTGGATCTCGCTGGTTCAAAGGGTCCTGCTCTTCGGATGCACGCTGGGGTTCCTGATCTGGATCGACCCCATGATGGGCTTGCTGCCCCTCGTACCGCTGCCGCTGCTCGTGATTTCGATGCGTCGATCAACACACAAGATGCACCTCGTCGTGAGACAGCAGCGCAAGAAGGAGGGCGGGGCGGCCTCGCTGGCCAATCAGTTGCTGCGGCAGATCCACCTCATCAAGGCCTACGGCGCGGAAGAACGCAGCGCCCGCCTCTTCACGAATCTCGCCCGCTCGGGGGAAAAAGCCGGCGTGCAGGCGACGCGCATTGCGGCCAAGGCCGGGCTGCAGACCGAGGTTCTGACCGGCGTGGGCCTCGGCGCCGTGCTTCTCGTCGGGAGCCACCAGGTTCTCTCGGGCAACCTGACGGTGGGCGCGCTTCTCGTCGTTCTCTCCTACACCCGAGCCCTCTACAAACCATTGCGGAAGGTGGCCCGGGATGGGGTTCGCCTGGCGAAGGCTGCATCCTGCGCCGAACGTCTCATCGAGATCTTGGACCTTCCCCCCGAGAAGAAGCTGAAGGGCCAACCCGCTCCGCCGTTCCGGGGGACGATCCGTTTCCAGGGAGTGCGTCACCGCTACACGGAAGATCGCATGGCCCTTCACGGGCTGGACTTCGAAATCCCGGCAGGCACTTTGTGTGTCCTGCAAGGTGCCAACGGTTCGGGTAAGTCCACGACGCTGGGGCTCCTCTTGCGACTTCTTGATCCGACGGAAGGAGAGATTCTCGTGGATGGGACTCCAGTCGGACACTTCGCGCTCGACTCCTACCGGGAACGATTCGCCTATGTCCCCCAGAACGATCTGCTTTTCTCGGGAACGATCAGAGAAAACATCCTCTTCGCTCGCCCGGACGCAACGGATTCCGATATCGAAGAAGCAGCCCGGGAAGCCTGTGTCACCGACTTCACGAGAAGCTTTCCCGAAGGACTCGACACGGAGATCGGCGAGGACGGCGTGCGCCTCTCAGGCGGACAGAGGCGGCGCATCTCCCTCGCTCGCGCTGCCCTTCGGCACGCCTCCATCCTCCTCCTCGACGAGCCTCTCGAAGGGCTGGATCCGAAAGCACGACGGGAGGTGGCGCGAGCCATCCGCTCGATCGCCCGAGGACGCACCACCGTCGTCGTCAGCCATACTCAGGTCGAAGACTTGGCGCCGGACATGATTCTCGAGCTGCGCGAGGGCCGGCTCTTGGAGGCCACGGGATGAGCGGGACGCTCGACAGGCTGCTCGATCTTTTGTCCGACCCTACCACGCGGGTCGAGCTCCTCGCATCGTGGGGGATCCGCGTGAGTTCCGCGGACGTGATCTACGTCCGGGAAGATCCGGGGACGCGCGCGGTCGTGGGGTTCGCCATGCAACCCCACCCGGGCGACGCCCCCGTGCCAGGCTACGTCAAGCTCTATGAAGACCGGGAAAGAGTCCGGACGATCCGAGCCAAATGGGCCACCTTGAGACCGAAGACGACAGCTCTTGGTCCGGGCGTGCGCTTCCTCGCCGAGGACCGCGGCGTCTTCTTCGTCTTTCCCAACGACTCGAAGCTCCGGCGTCTACCCGCCGTGGAAAACATGGAGAAGCTCAAGCGCCGGCTGACCGAATCTCGCCTGCTTGGAGATCGGCGCGTGCGGGGCTCGAAGTCTTCTCTCACGCCACTTCGTTACCGACCGGAACACCGTTTCGTTGCACGGGCCGATCTCGGGCTCATCGACGATGCCACCGGGACGAAGAGTCGCGAGGACCTCATCCTCCGCGTTTTTCCCGATTCGCGCGGAGCCTTCCTGGACATGCTGATGCGAGGCCTTGCGGGCCAAGTCCCGGAGGGGGTTCTGCCTCGGTCCCTCGGCGTGCTGGAGAACGGAACGATCTATTTGGAGGAACGGGTCGAGGGACGCGAGGTGGAGGAACTCCTCACCGACATGGGGGTGTCGGCGCGCGCCCGCTCCCTCGCCCGGCTCCTCCATTCCCTCAACCGCGCGGCGCCGGCGTGCTTGCGCCCACTCTCCTTCGAGGAACTGACGCGGCAGCGTATCGAGGAAGCGGAGGCTCTGGCTCGAGGCGAGGATGGCGAGCTCTTCCGACAACTCACGTCTCGTCTTCTCACGACCATCCCGACGGCGGGCAAGACGGGCTATGTTCACGGCGATCTCCACTTGAGGCAGGTTCTGGTGCGCCCGAACGACGGCCTCGTCCTCATCGACCACGAACGCGCACGTCTCGGCGAGGGAGTCATGGATGCCGGCCATCTGTTGGCCGAACTCCGGGTGTTGCGCGACGAGCGCCCCTCCTTGGCCGAAGGGGCGAGACGCTTCGCTGAAGCCTTCGAATCCGCGTGGCTCGCCGAAGCCACCCCGGAGCAGGCCAACAAACTTCCCTTCGCCCGCGCTTTGGGGCTGCTCGCGGCCGCCGGACGACGGGCGCGGAAGCATCGCGCCGACCACACCGTTCCTGCCGCCCGGCCCCTTCTGGAAGAGGCCCTGTCCCTGTCGCTGATCGCAACGGCGCCCTCCGAGGAGGCCATCCGCTGGACAGCTCTTTTCCCTCGCAAGTCCCCACCGTGGCCGGCACGGGGACGTCTTCCCGACGGACGGGAGGTCCACGGCAGCTTCGATCCCCGAACGAAAAAGCTCACTCCCTGCCCGCCGTGGCGGGACCACGTTCTCTTCGCCCTCGAAACCTTCGAGGGTCGGGGACAACTCGTCGCCTGGCGTCCCGGGCAAAGGGCCGTCGTACAGCTCGCCGGGTCGCCTCCCCGATTCGCCAAGTTCGGAAAACCGAAGAAGATTCGCCAAGCCGTCGACCTCATTCGGACGCTCGAGACTCCCGAGGCGAATCCGGACGTGGGGCTCCCTCGGGTCTTGGAGGACGCCGCGGAGCAAGGGTGGATGGTCCTCGACAACATCCCGGGCCGTTCGCTTCATGAACGGCTCCGTCTCGGTGAAGCCATCCCGTGGAGGGGTCTCGCGCGCGGTCTCCGGGCGTTTCACGGTCACCCCGCGCGCGAATTCGTCGAAGTCTCCCCGCCGGAGGACCTCGACGTGTGGAAGAACAGGGTTCGGTCGGCGTTCCCCGACCGACAGGATGCCGTCGACGCCGCCTTCGCGCGGGTTCCGGACGCCGTGGCGGGCGAAGACGCACTCATCCATCGCGACCTCCACGACAAGAACGTCTTCCTCGGGGACGATCATGGCTGCGGGCTCATCGACATAGAAGGGGCGCGCCGTGGAGCCCGCGAGAGAGATCTGGGCAATCTCCTCGCTCACTTCGAGCTGAGACGACTCCAATGGCGCTTGGCGCCCGCCAAAGCGTCCGCTTGGGCGGACCACCTCCTCGATGCTTACGAGGATGTCGGTGGCACGGTCGACCATGATGCGGTGAGAAGAGAAAAGACCCGTGCACTCTTTCGACTCGGCTGCGTCTATTCGTTTCGTCGCCCCTGGTCCGAGCTGGCTGCGGCTCTCCTCTCGAAGCTCGCGGGAGCGGGAGTCCTCCTCCTCTTGGCCCTGCTCGCCTCCTGTACGGCGTTCGTGCCTGAAACCGAGGATGAGGACCTGTTGGATCGAGCCATCCAAGACGGGAAGGTCCAACTCGGTATCGGCTTTCTCGAGAAAAAGCAGACCGTCGAGATTCGGGGACGTTTTCTGGGGGACCGCTTCGTCCCGGACAGCGTCGAGGTCGAGAAGCCGGACAGGGAGGTGGAAGTCAAGGGCGACATCCGCGCCGCCGATCCCGAAGAAGGTGTCGTCGTCGTGGGGACCATGCGATTCCTCATCATCCCATCCACGAAGCTCCTCGGGCTCAAAAAGGAGGTGATCGACGCCGCGGATCTGCCCGCTTTCGTCGGCACGTTCTGCAAGGCCGAGGCCGTGGAACGACGAGGCCGACTGGAACTGCGCAAACTCCGCTTGCGCGAGCGCAAGGAAGGTGAGCTCGACCGGATCGGCGGCCCAATCGGCACGATCGCCCACAAGCGTAGGCGCGTGACCATCGGCGGAGTGCGGATTCGTCTGACCGACGACGTTCCCATTCTCTGGGACGTCAAAGGCGTCGAGGCTCCGCCGCCCGACCAGCGAGGGATTCGACCTCGTCAAGACCCCCGCCTCAAGGACATCGTCCGCGTCGACGATGAGGACGAGCGCTCCGGAAGTGGGTTCCGTCTCACGGACAGCCTCGTGGCAGGCGGCGAGGTTCAATGGGACCTCGAGTGGCGCAAGAACCACAACTTGAGAAACTTCAGGAAGAGGGATCGCCTGATCCAAGAAGCAAGCGCGGAAGTCGAACTCTCCTTCCGCCCCGACGACCAGTTCTTTTCATTCACGAAATTCCGCTTCGGTCGCAAGTTCGTCATTTTCGACGAACAACGCAATTTTGATTTCAACACCCGGATCGACGTCAATCAGGCTTACTTCGTGCTGCTGGACGTCCCGGTCGATGGAGTGGCCATCGAGGTCGGCCGGCAGAAATTCGACCAGGGACGCGAATGGGTCATGGACGACGAGATCGAAGGCGCCCGCCTGTTTCTCGATCTTGACAGAGTTCTCGTCGAGGCTTCCGTCTCCAAACGCTTCATCGACACGTCCAGCCGGGAAGCGGACGTCGTCAACTACCTCCTTGCCGCGCATTACGATCCGTGGGAAGGCGCCAACCTTTTCCTCTACGGCCTGCATCGGGAACATGGCGATCTCGTGGACTTGGACCGCACCCACGTGGGGCTCTCGTTCAAGAGTTTGTTCGCGGAAGACGACGGCAAGGTCTGGGTCGACTTCAGCTACGTCTGGGGCAGCGAGGATGACCTGGACGTCGAGGGCTACGGATTCGACGTGGCCGGCATGTACGTGTTCAGCGAGATGGACTGGGAGCCTTCCATCTATTTCGACATCGCGTATGGATCCGGGGACGACGACCTCTCGGACGGCAAGGACTCGTCATTTCGGCAAACCGGCCTGAACGACAACAATGACAAGTTCAACGGCGTGACGAGTTTTCGGTATCTCGGGGAACTCGTGCGACCCGAGGTCTCCAACCTGATCGTCATGAGTACCGGCTTCGGCTTTCGCCCCTACCGCAAGACGTCCGTGGATGTGATGTTTCACCACTACAGGCAGGTCAAGGCGTCGACCACGATTCGCAGGAGTCGACTGCGACTGGACCCTCAGGGTGTCAAGACGAATCTTGGCTGGGAAGTGGATATCATCGTCGGACTGGAGGCCTGGAAACCTCTCGAGATGGAGGTCGTCCTTGCCTACTTCCATCCGGGGTCGGCCTTCGGCCCCTCTCCCGACGATGCCTGGTTCCTGACGTTCCAGGCGGAATGGAACTTCTGACTCCCATCGGAATTCCGTCCGACACGCGACGAAAAGACAAGGGGTGGGCCGTTGCGACCCACCCCTCGAGGTGCTTGGGACCCACGGAATGGGACCGTCGACGCTTTCGACTCAGAGATCCTTGCCGGGACGACGACGACCGCCCTCTTCACCCCCACGACGCCGACGCAGTGGAGTGAGCTCCGACTTCTGGAGCGTGCCATCCGCGTTCTTGTCGAGCGCCGTGAACATCTTGGTCATCTTCTCCATGGGAATGCTTCCCGTGCCCTGTGGATCGAGCAGACGGCTGAGCATCCCGCTGCGATTCCCACGACGACCGCGGCGTCCCGAACGCTCTTCCCCGCCCTTCTTTGCACCGTCCGCCTTCTTCTTGGCCCGGGCGCGGATCTTCTTCATGTCGACAGCGCCCTTGTCGTCGGTGACTTCACTCTTGAAGGCCGCCCATTCCTCGGCGGTGACGGTCTTGTCGGAGTTGCCGTCAGCGGAACGGATGAATCGACGAAGAGCTGCAGCCACGCGCACACGCGCGACTCGGCGGGCGGAACGCCCCTTGCGCTCTTTCTTCTCTCCGGCCTTGTCGCCGCCCTGACCGCGACCACGGCCCTCGCCGGCGCCGGGACGACGCCTGGGCCTCTCGCCGTCACCGGTCCGACCGCGTCCCCGACGCCCTCGAAAAGCGCGCCGGTTCGCACCGAGTTCCTTCTCTCCGAGGGTGCCGTCCTTGTCCTTGTCCAACGCCTTGAAGGCCGAATCCAGGTCCTCGACATCGAAGGTGCCATTGCCATTCAGATCCAGCTCATGCCGCGCCGCACTCCGCACCAGCTTCTTCACGTCGACGTCGCCGTCTTTCCCCTCGACGGAGCCGAGGAAACTCTTCCACTCCTCGCCGGTGACGGCGCCGTCACGGTTGGCGTCGGCAAGACGAGCCACGGCCAAGCCGGCCACTCGGGTCCGGTCGAATCCGCGGTGGCCGCGGCGACGACCTTCGTCCTGCGCGGTCAGAGTCAAAGGCAGCATCACGATGAGCGCTGCAATCAGAGTCAGGTATTTCATGGCTATCCTCCAGGGTTGGCCGTTGTGTTTTCTCGAGGAGCCGGGCCGATGATCTCGGGGGGGCTCCTCACGGAACAGGAAACGGCCTCTTTCTCGGGGGGTCCACCGGAAGATGGAAATCTTCAGCGAGAGTCGTCGGAGACGGCCTCGGCCGGATGGCGGAGAACTCGAAGAGCGGCCGCAACCTCTGAAATAGGTATGACATAGCTCTCGGTCCTGGAAGATCGTGCGATGAGGAGACCCCGGAGGCGACCGCGACTATCCAGCACCGGCGCTCCACAATCCTCGGGCTCGGAGACGGCATCCGTCTGTACGACGTTCGGAAAGCCGTCTCGGCGGCGACTGCGCCGAATGAATCGGGCGGGCCCCCGACGCGGCCGCGGCCTTCGGTCGAGGACCGCCTTCAAGACGAGGGGCTTGCCTCCACGCTGAACATCGAGACGGATCTCGGCCCCCGGAGGATGCGCCTTGATGACCTTGATCAGCGCGTCCCGTGTGGTGACGACCGAGGAATCCACCGCATGAATGACGTCGTTGCGTGCGAGTCCGGCCTTCTCCGCCGCCGACCCCGGGCTCACTCGGTCGACGCGGACGCCGGAAGGGGCATCGTCGATATAGACACCGAGGAATCCACCGGCGCCGGGGAGGTTTCGGGGCGGAACGGAAACGACTCCACGCGCAAGGAGCCTTCCGTGGGGCCCCGCGACGAGCAGCACATCACCGCGCCTCCAGGCCGTCCCCTTCGCCGCGGGAACGGGAAATCCCGCGACGGGGAGACCTTCGGCGGAGAGAAAAACCAAGTCCCGATCCGCGTTGCGTCCGACGATGCGGATCGCGTGGCGATCGCCCTCCTCATCCACGACGACGGCATCCTCGGGGACAGCCGAAGCCTTGGCCACCAAGAGATCTCCCAGCGCCACGGCCTGAGCGCGACGTTGTTTCTTGCGCCCCTCGATGCTGAAAACGCGACCGCGCGTGGAGGCCAGGAGGGGGCGGACGGCGTCCTCCGTCTTCTCCAGCGTCCACGCGTCCTCGATCTTGTCTCGGACTCGCAGCATCACGGGAATTTCGATTCTCTTTTCGTCTCTGCGGATCACGAAGTCCACGAAAACGCCGCTCTCCTTCGTCGCCAACAGATTCTTCAATCCCGCGAAGCCCCGGACCGCTTCACCGTCGACGAAGGAGATGACGTCGCCCTTTTTCAGACCGGCTTCATCGGCCGGAAGGTCCTCATAGATCTCGAGGACCACGCAACCTCCGGGAGCGTCGTCGCCGCGGATACCGAGAACGGGTCCAGGACCAAACCGAGGCCGCGGCTTGCGCCGCTCTCGCCAGCTTTCGCTCTTCAAAAGCCGCTCCCACACCTTGTGAAAACGATCGATCGGGACGTGATAGTTGGCGGTGGGGCTCGGCATGATCCGGCTGTGGATTCCGATCACGCGCCCCTCGAGATCGAAGAGAGGACCGCCTGAATCTCCCTGGTCGATCACGCAACTGGAACGAAGAAAGCGATCTCCAACGGACGTCAATCGCCCCCAACGCAGGACGAGCCCTCGGTCGAGGTCGACGCCTCCTGGGTGCCCGAGAGCGATGGCGAATTGGTAGGGCTCAAGCTTCTTGGACGTCCCCATGCGGGCAAACGGCCATGGGCCGTCGCCCAAGAGCCTCATGAGGCCGCAATCGGAGGTCGTTTCCCGACCCAATGTCACCGCCTTGCCGCGCTTTCCGTCGGAGAACATGACCTGGACGGTCTTGCCCGGCTCATCGAAAACGTGGGCGGCGGTGAGAATCAATCCGTCGGCTGAAACGATGACACCCGATCCCTGATTGGGCCCCACGCGCAGACCGATGGTCGCAGCCTCCAGCGACGTCTCGATGGCCGTCATGCGCATCTCGGCCGCTCGCAATTCCGTGAGCCGCCGGGCCGCCTCCGACCGGGGGGTCTGGGCCCAGGTCGTCGTGACGAGGAGAAACAGCAACATCCCGCAAAACCCGCGTGACACCATCTCAGCGGGCCTCATTCAAACTGGCCTTGACGGCAACGATGACATCTTCGATCTTCTCGCGCTGCACGCGAAAGACCTTCTCGACCGTCTCCCCTCGAGGCACGTCGACGGCTTGAAGAGGAATCATCAGTGGCGGCATGTTGCGAAAGTTGCGCCCGGGTCGGCCCGCCCCGAAAAGAGTGCGGAAGTCCGGAAGAATCAGAAGGGCCGCTTGGTATCGCCCGTCGAGACGGGCCACTTCAGCCTTCTGGCTTCCGGCCAGGATCGTTCGGCTGCGCGACGCCGCGACACCCTTCTCCTTCGGCGTGAGGACGATGCGATACCCGCGAATCCCTTCGACGCCGGGAAGTGGAGAAGCGAATCGAGCGATCAAGATGCCTCCTTGCTCCAGGGTCACCGTCAGGGGGAACGCGGAGGATTCGAGAGAAGTTTCGACGTATTTTCCCGCGCTCACTTGAATTCGGACGAGGGAGCCGGTGGGAAGAAGGGGTGCGGTCTCTCCGGACTCGTCTGTGCGCTCCTCCTCGAAGACGCGTCCCTCGCGAGGGACGTTCTTTCCCATGAGGCTGTACCGCACACGGGCCCCTTGAATCGGATTTCCGGAGCTGTCCTGAACTCGGACCTTGGCACGAACGACCTCGCTGCCCACGATGATATCCTGCAATTCCGGGGGCTCCGCGATCTCACCCGAGGGGACCTGAAGACTGGGAATGGTTCGCACGAGGACGCGACCCAGGCGGATTTCCAGGTTGTAGAGACCTGGCGTCACACGACGAACGACGAACGCCCCGTCTGCTCCCACGCGGACTCGCGGCCCGGATCGCCGACGCCCGCGAGTCGGATCGGACTCTCCGCCGACGGAACGCAGCGCGAGGCGCGGGCGGGCGCGCAAGTCGTCGGGCACGACCGTGACCCGGCCTCGCAAACCACCTGGAGCGGTCAGAACGACGCGAAGACCTTGGGCTCCGGGTTGGAACGGCACGCGCGCGCTCACCCAATTCCGCTCGTCCGCTTCGATCCCGTAGGCGGTCGCGGAGAGCGACTGCCGGTGCACCTCGAAAACGCCCTTGTCGTCGGTCGTCACGGTCATCGAACCGGAAGAGGACCTTCGTCGGCGGCCGCGGCCGGGCTGTTCCGTGCTCTGGTCGGGCTGCCACCGCACCCTCAACCGCACACCTCCTTGCGGAGAGCCTTCCTCGTCGACCGCAACGCCGGAAACGAGCAGAGGTCCCGGATCGACGACGACGTCGCCCAGGTCCTCGTTCTGGCCGGGGCCGAGAGAGGCAAACTCGACCGTCGCCAGAGGGGGAGATTCTTCCGCATTCGAACCGAAGCGCGACACGGACTGGCGTCGCAATTCCAAGCGGCCGCCCTGTCCGGGTGGAACGGGCACGTCGAGGCGCCCCTTGGTATCCGACCTGTATCGACCTCTCCCCATGCCGCCATTGGCAAGACGATTCATCCAACGACGAAATCCGCCTTCGTTGCGGCCGACGTCCGGGGCTGATTGCTCGTCACCGATGACGGCGATGGTGAACATCTCCTGCCCGAGAGGCTCACCTCGGCCATTCCGAAGATGCAGGACCAAACGGGCCATGCGCTCGCCGACCTCCAAGGTCAATGCCTGGGTTCCGGGCGAGTTCTGCACCGTCACTTCCTTGCTCGCCCGCACGCGCTCGGGATCGGTCACATCGAATTTGAATCGGCCCCCGGGCTGAAACCCGCCCACGGAAGCCTTGCCCCCCTCGAGTGTCAAGCGGGAGTTCATGGTCCGGCCGATGAACCGCATGGGGTTTCCGCTCCGCTCCGTATCGGGAGAGAGGGAGTTCCAGGTGACCGTCACGGGTGGGGTCCACAGCTCGCCGGAGACCTGCCGAATCGTCAATGCCAGAACCACAGTGGGAGGCAGCATCAGCTTCACTTCGGTTCTCCCGCGCTCCTTCATGGTGACGACCTCTCTCGGCGCTTCCAATCCGTAGAGCTGGGCTGTGACGGCAATGCTTTCCTCGTCATACAGGGCACTGGCCGAGTTGATCTCGAATCGCGTGACGGATTCGCCGGGACGAGATCGTTCGCGGAGAATAAGACCTCCGCCGAAAAACGTGTTGCGCCAACCGCCCCGGCCTCGCCCTCTTCGTCCCCGACCACGAGCGAAGTTGAGCGTACTCGACCGGCTTTCGAAGTCGGGGCCGGCCGTGATGAGGACGTAAGGGACGCCTCCACCCCCGGGTCCGATCAGGCGGACGTCCAGGAACTTGACGGGTTCCAAGACGATCAAACCTTCCACACCGTCCGGGACCGGCAAATCGCCTTCCACTCCGCCGGTGTACCGCCCGAAGAGATCTCCCTTCCTGGCCTCGGCCACGGTCCTCGGACCGAGCCGCCTGTCCAATTCGACCCGCCCCTCGTCGTCGGATGTGTATTCGGCAAGGAGCTTTCTTTCGCTCTCGCCCCCATCGCCGAGAAGACTCAAGAAGCCACGCCGCATCGATCGCCGACGGTCCGGCTCCTTGAACAGGCGCACGACGGCTCCCGCCTCCGGAAGCCCGGACGGGTCGACCACCTGCAGAACGACGCCCTCGCCGGGAGGGAGGATCTCCTCTTCGGCCTCGCTCTTCGCCGTGTCCTCGCCGCTGTCCTCCTTCAGCTCCGCGGGACGAGGCCTAACGGTCCGTCGGGCGGTGTCCCGGGTGGATGCATCCTGGAGGTCCGGACTTCCGTCCGCGACCGTCACCAGTCCCACATCCTCGTCGTCCCCACCGAAACGGGTCACGGCGAAGACGATGGCGAAGGCCACCAAGACGAGGCCAATCGTGAGCATGCGCATGAATTCGGGTCCTCCTACAACCCGGAGACGAAGAGGCTTGCGACGGAACTCCCCTCTTTCTGGACTAAACGGGGCTTTCCATTCTTTGTCCACGTACCAGAATGAGAAAACCGTCGGTGGTCATTGCCATGCAACCCTCGGCGTCGAGCGGGGTTGAAGAAACATGACGGAAGAAAACACGGCCAGGGATCTCCTCGACCGCATCCGATCCGGCGACGAGGGGGCGTTGTCCCAGTTCTTCGCCGAATCCAGGGAGCGCCTCGGGAAAATGGTCCAGTTCAGGATGGATCCGCGTCTGGCCGCTCGCATGGACCCGGACGACGTCTTGCAAGAGGCGTGGATGGCCGCGAGACAGAGAATCCACCACTGGATCGAAGCTCCGGAGAAGGACCTGTTCATCTGGCTGCGTCTCATCACGAGCCAGACGCTCGTGGATCTCCACCGAAAGCACCTGGGAACCCGCATGAGGGACGCCCGGAGAGAGGTCGTTCCTGGACGCGGGGGCCCCGCGGCCTCGACGGTTTCCATCGCGGGCCGACTCCTCGCCAGCGTGACCTCCCCCAGTCAAGCGGCCATGAAAGCCGAGATATCCCGGAGGTTAGAAGAGGCTTTGGATGCCATGGATCCCATGGATCGGGAAGTTCTCGTGCTCCGACACTTCGAAGAGCTGAGCAACAACGAAGTGGCCGAGGTCCTCGGCATGAAGAAGACCGCGACGAGCAACCGCTACGTGCGGGCCCTCGGCCGGCTTCGTGGGATTCTCGAAAGCATGCCCGGATTCCCGGGCGGAACGGAGAGCTGACGTGGAACGCATGGATGGGGCGGGGCCCATCGGCAATGAGGAGACCGTGAACCGCCTCGACGCCCTCGCGGAGGAATTCCTCGAGGCCGTTCGCGCGGGCCGACCCGTGAGCATCGAGGACTACGCCCGCCGCCACCCCGGACTGGCCGATGAGATTCACTCGCTCTTTCCCACAATGCTCGCGATGGAAGGACTCAAACTCGAAAAGGAACGCTCGTCGAGCGGTGGCCGGGTGCAAGGCGGCCTGGGCATCGAGAAACTCGGGGACTTTCGCATCATCGGAGAGATCGGGCGCGGCGGGATGGGTATCGTCTACGAAGCGGAGCAGCAATCTCTCGATCGTCACGTGGCCCTGAAGGTTCTTCCTCGTCACGCACTCCTGGACTCGAAGCGTCTCCAACGATTCCAGCGCGAGGCGCAAACCGCCGCCCGACTCCACCACAGCAACATCGTCCCCGTTTTCGGCGTAGGAGAGCAGGACGGCCTCCACTACTACGTCATGCAACTCATTCGCGGCGTCGGCCTGGACGGGATCCTCGCGGTCCTGAAACGGAACGCCGGCGTGGGGTCGACGTCCGCTTCAAAACGGTCGGACGAAGCCACTGTCCCGGCAGCCTCGCGGGTGGCCTCCGCCATGATGAGCGGCGCCTTCCCCTTGACTCCCACGAAGCCTAGCGGGGAGGACACCGAACCACTCTTCCTCGACTTCGAAACCTCGACGTGTACGGCGACAACACCCGGGGGGAAGTCCCACGGTGACGACGAACTCGCTCATGAGCTCGTCGGCAGGATGCGAAGCGACTACTGGATCAGCATCGCCGCGATGGGACGCCAGGTGGCCGGCGCGCTCGCCTACGCCCACGGCCAAGGCGTTCTCCACAGAGACATCAAGCCCAGCAATCTTCTCATCGATGCGCGAGGAACCGTGTGGATCGCCGACTTCGGGATCGCAAAGGCCCTCGAGAAGGACGGACTGACTCAGACAGGCGACATCCTGGGGACCCTCCAGTACATGCCACCCGAGCAGATGCAGGGCCGCCAGGACGCCCGAAGCGACGTCTACAGCCTGGGGCTCACTCTGTACGAGATGTGTACCCTTCGCCGGGCTTGGTCCGCGTCCACGGCCGAGGAGCTGATCGAGAAGATCACCCGATCTGAACCTCCGCGGCCGAGAAAAATCGATCCGAGCATCCCGAAGGACTTGGAGACCATCGTCCTCAAGTCGATCGCGCGCGACCCCGACCACCGCTATGCGAGCGCGGACGAGCTGGCTGACGATCTCCGCCGTTACATCGAAGGGCGCCCCATCCAGGCCCGTCCGGTCGGTTCCGTGGAGCAGCTCTGGAGGTGGTGCCGACGCAATACTCTGGCCGCAAGTTTTGCAGCGGCAGCCCTCGTCCTTCTCCTCGCCACGGCGGTGATCGGGGTGTGGGGGTCGATTTCCACACGACGCGCATATCAACGAGAGGCCATTCGACGGAAGGAGTCGCAGGCCGCGTCCACCCGTGCCGAACACAACCTGGAACTGGCCCTCCAAGCGTTCGAGAACATCTTCGAGGGCATGGCCGGAAGAGATCTCGAGGACCTCGATCCGGATTCCGCCGAGGCGGAGGACGGGTCCTTCGGCATGACGACCTCGATCTCCGAGCGCGATGCTCAACTTCTCGAGGAGCTCCTCGGATTCTACGACCGCTTCGCGGCCGCCAATGAAGCCGATGATCGCCTCGCCTCGGAATCCGCTTGGGCACTTCAGCAGATGGGGCGCATCCACGTGCGACTGAGACAGTTTGACAAGGCGGAGGAGGTCATCGAGAAAGCGCTCCGCATCCACCGCGCCATGCAAGAGGTTTCTCCCTCAGACGAGAATCTCATCGCGGTCGCGGATCTCTTGAAGGACAGGGCCCTTGTGGACATCGACCGAGGAAAAACCGCCGAAGGGATGAAGCAGCTGAAATCCGCCGAAGCCGTCCTGCGCGACGAGACGGAATCTCCGACGAGCGACCCAGTCCGGCGGGAATTCGTCCGCATCCACAACGACGCCGTCGAGCGTCTCATCGGTCGCAACCGGGGATTCCGCCCCGGCCGCTCCGGCAAGAAGCACACTTTGAGGACCAAGGCTCTGCAGGAATGGATTCCGCAGTTGGAACGGAGCCTGGACGTCGCGAAGGAGTTGCAAGCCAAACACCCGGAGGACCCGGGCGACCTCCTCAGAGCGGGCAGAAGCCACCTCATGCTTGCGGCGGCCTACTACGGAGTGAACCAAAAAGAGAAAGCCGGTGCCGTCACCAAGCCGGGCCTCGACATGCTCCGCCACCTTTCGGAATCGCACCCGCAAGTCACCGAATACACATGGGAGTATCTGCGTCAGACTCTCCGGGCCACTCTTCTCGCTCGTTCCGACACGCAACTCATCCCGTACCTGAAGAGTGCCATGACCCTTGCGGATCAGGTCGACGAACACCACCCGGGGAAGAGCATCCTGCGATCCGGAGCCATGATGTTGCGCGAACGCTTGGGACGGATGCTGGCCAAGGACCCGCGTCGCGCGGACGAGGCCATCGAATTCTTGACCCGCGCGCGGAAGCAGCGTCAGGCGATGGGTGGCCGCGACGGCCGCAGGAGGAGGTCCTTCGCGTCCTCCTCGGATGTGGACCTGGCGCGCGCCCTTCATGCGAAGGGTGAAGACGCCAAGGCGATGAAACTCCTCGAACAGGTGACGCGGTCTCCGCGTTCCAGCGGGCGCGGAGATGCACGGTCTCGTCTGCGCGGTCGTGTCGTGAAGGATGCGTTTCTTCTCATGGCCGAGATCCATGAGGCGGCCGGCCGCGCAGCCGAAGCCAAGGAAGCGAGAGCGAAGGCAGCGCGGATTCGGTTGCCGGATCGTTCGCAACGACGGAGTATTCGCCGGCGGTTGGAAGGTCGCAGGAACGATTGAGGCAGGCGTCGTCCGCCGCGTTCAGCCGAGCATTGCCTCCAATCGATCCAGCCCGCGCACAATGTCATCCATGGGCGGACCGAACGAAAAACGCATCCATTGGTCCAACCTCCCCGTGTCGTCGCGGTGCTGTCCCGGGTCGATATCGAAGTAGTAACCGGGCACGGTCAAGACCTTGCGCTTCAGAGCCTCCTCGAAGAAGACATCCGCGTCGTTGAACGGAGCGGCGAGGCCTTCGATGGACGCCCAGCAGTAAAACGTCCCCCGGGGCTCCATCGCGAATCGCAGCCCCATGTCCCGGAGACGTCGAACCATCAGATCCCGCTTGGCCGCGAAGACATGCCGGACGGCGGCCGTCTCTTCGTCAGCCTGCTCCGGCCGCAACACCTCGAGGGCCGCGCGCTGCATGGCGCGCGGGGGACCGCCGTCCATGGAACTCCCCGCGGTGATGAAGCACTCGATGAGCCGCTTCGGGCCCACGACCCAGCCGATCCTCCAACCGGGATACCGGAAGCTCTTGGTCAGGCCGTCGAACACGAGAACCGGATCCTCGTCGACGTCCTCGACGTGCGACGCAGCGCTCACGGGGCCGGAAGCGGGACCTCCGCCCTCGGCGTAGTGAAAGTGTGAATAGAACTCGTCCGCAAGGAGAGTCATGGGTGCATTCCGCGCCAGAGACACCCAGGCAGCCAGCTCGTCCCCCTCCACGACGACGCCCGTGGGATTGCAGGGGTTGCTGACGATGAAGGCCTCGACACCGTCCTTCCGCACGGCCGCCGACATCTCCTCCGGCGTGAGAGCGAAACCGTTTTCCTCTCGAGTGAGGACAGGGTGCAGATCCAGCCGCGGTGACTGCCCCCCCAGAAGGTCTTCGTAGGCACTGTAGTCCGGCACCATATATCCCACCTTGCACGGCGCCATGGCAAAGACGGCTCGAGCCAGGGCCAAACGGCCACCGGAACAAACCGCCACGTTGTCGGCCGTGTACCGAGACGGTTTGCCGTTTCGGTAGAGGCGGTTGTAGTGGTCCGCAATCTTCTGCCGGAGTTCCGGCGTCCCGTGGACCGGGCCATAGGCGTGGTCGATGGGCTGCATTTGGATCTTCGAGACCCTGGGCGGAGCCCCTTCCATGGGCCCCACCTCCGGCTGACCCTGCCCCAGATTGACCCAATCCGGGTGGCCGTTGTAGAAGCCGAGTTTCTCCGCCGCCGCCACGACGGCGATGACGCCCATATACGGCAACCTGCGCATCGCTCCTCGGACTTCC
>CAZLGG010000057.1:0-25672 GCA_964559135.1 uncultured Planctomycetia bacterium | reverse complement strand
CGACCGGACGATGACGAGCGGCAGGATACCCGTGACCACGTCCCCCCTACGCGCGATCAGATATCGATCTTCGTGGCGAAACGTGGCCCGGAGTACGTCCCTCCAGGCAAGGGTGTGAAACAGTGTCGCTTCGGCCGAACTCGCGACGAATTCCCGCCACAGGTCGGCATCAGCCGGTTGGAATTCGCTGACGACGACGGACGACACGGGGGTCGACGCCACCGGATCCTGCGCGTGGGATTTCGCGGAACTACTCTTCATCTGGTTCACCACCCAAAACCGCTCCGATGTGATAGTCCTTCAGGTGATTCCCCTGCGTAAAAATGATGATTTCGCCGATGAGCCCGATCGACAAGAGGATGGGCCCGAGCACCATCAAAAGCACACCGACCACGAAGAGAGGGCGATCGACGACGCCCACGCCTCCAAAGAACTTCTGCCAGGTGAGCCAGCCGACGACGCCGATGCCCGTCACGAAAAGGGCGATGCCGGTCAGTCCGAAGAACCGCAAGGGCTTTCGAATGAACTTCAAAAGGAAGAAGAGGCTGAAAATGTCCAGAATCCGGCGAAGGTAGAGGCTGAAATTCAAGAAGGTGCCGGGGCCCTTCTCCGCGACGTGAGTGACTTCGATCTCTTTCACGAGGAAACCCTGGCCCACGGCCAGCACCGGCATGAAGCGGAACAGATCGCCGTGGAACTGGATGGCGTCGATGACATCCTTTCGGAAGCCTCTAAACGAGCAATTCAAGTCGTGGATCTCGACTTTCGTCATCAGTTGCGTGAGCTTGTTGAACGCCCAGCTCTGCATCCGCGCAAGTCGTGAATCGACACGCGGAACCCGTCGTGCCGCCACGAAGTCGGCCCCCTTCTTGAGCTCCTTGTAAACGTCGATGATGGATTCGGGCTTCACTTGCATGTACCACGTGTTGGTGATGACGAACTCGCCCCTTGCACGTTCCGTGGCGATTCGCAGCGCCACCGATTCCCCGAAGTTGCGCCGAAATCGGATCACGCGGAAATTCGGGATCTCGCGATTGAGTTGCACCAGCAGATCGAAGAAATCGCCGCCCACTCCGTCGTCCACGACGATGAATTCGGCCTTGATCCTCGCCTCCCTCACGACTTTGCGGAAGGCGTCGACCATTTCGGCGAACGCGTCGACGTCCAAATGACTCTCAGCCGCCAGGATGACGATGGAGATGTCGAATTCGTAGGCCGGGAGATGAGTCACCTCCTCGAGTCGCGAATCCGCCAGATGGATGGGATGCTCGCCCGTGGTCATGCGACTTCCACGGCGGTGCAACGCGCGTATTCCGTGGGGTCATGATGTCCCACTCTCACGATGAGGTCTCCGACGACGCTGAGCATGAAGAAGTAAAGTCCGGTGAGTCCCAGCAGGATCACCGTCGAGGGCAACACGACGTTCACCGAGCGATACCCAACCACGAGATTGATGATGAAAAACGGAAGCACCCACAAGGCGAGCCCCATGAACACGGCGCCCATGATGCCGAAATAGTGAGCCGGTCGGGAGGAGAAATCCACGATGAGCTTGATGACCACCATGTCCAGCAGAACCTTGAAAATACGTGAGAGGCCGTACTTGCTCTGCCCGAAAACGCGGGGACGGTGATTGACCGGAATTTCCCCCACTCGGGCTCCGCACTTCCAAGCGAGGGCGGGCAGGAAACGGTGCATGTCGCTGTAGAGATGCAGGGATTTCATGACGCGTGCGTCGTAGGCCTTCAAGGAGCAGCCGTAGTCATGGATACGGACCCCCAGAAAGCGTCCGATGAGCCAGTTGGCGCAGATGGAGGGGAGTCGCCGGGTAAGAAAAGGGTCCTTGCGCTGCTTCCGCCAGCCACTGACGATGTCGTACCCCTCCTCCATTTTCTCCAAGAGCCGCGGGATGTCCGCAGGGTCGTTCTGCAGGTCCGCGTCCATGCACACGAGGGTCTCTCCTCGCGCCAGATCGATTCCCGCGGCCAGCGCCTGAGTCTGGCCGAAGTTTCTCCGGAGTCGGACCACACGGGCCCACGACTGTCTTCGGGCGAGATCTGCCAGGAATTCGAAGCTCCGATCCGTCGATCCGTCGTCGATGAAAAGCACTTCCGTCGACTCGGGGAGGCGTTCCAGGACCTGCTGGAGCTCTTCCTCGAGCAGAGGGATGCACTCCTCTTCGTTGAAGACCGGAATGATGATCGAGAGTTCGCGGTGCATATTGTTTCAAAGTCCGTGCAGCGTCGCCGCCTCAAGTTATTATGCGAAGGCGAGATGCGCGGCAAGCGTCGGAGCGCCTGCCTGGGGTTCTTTTTCCTTCTGACATAAGATCGATTGCTCAGTATACTGTGGCCCGACGTACCCAAAGAGCTATCCCGTTATCGGCCAACAGGCCCCAGGAACCTGTCGGGGATGGGAAACCGCAGGAATCGCCGCGGATTCCCCCCTCTCACTTCCGTCCTCCGGACGAGAAGGCCTCCTGGACGTCCAGCGCCGAGCGCCGAGGAACCGCCGTGCCGATGGACAGACCGAGGACCCTAGTCATCTTGACGGAAGACGATGCCGTGGCGTCCTCCGTCGTCCGCCCCCTGGAGGAGGCGGGCTGGCTGGTCCTTTTCGCCCGCAGCGACTACGAGGCGGCGATCCTGGCCGCTGAACACAAGGCGGAGGCCATTCTGGCCCGGTCTCGCAGTCTCCCGCGCCGGGCCGAGGAATTTCTCTCCGACCTGAAGGCTGCCGCGCCCGGACGCAAGATCCTCGTCGCTCACCCCTCACCCTTTCCACCTCCTGAGCTGGATGCCCTCGTCGACGGTTGGCTCGGGGAACCGGTGCAGATCGAGGAGTTGGAGGAGGCTCTCGGATTGGGGGGCGGTTCGCGCCGCGCCCGAGGCGCCGCGACCCTGCATCGCCTCGTACGGGCCTGCCGCACGCTTTCCGAGCTGGAGCGAGATCGGGAACACCTCCTCACCCAAGCGCTCCAGTTCTTCATGGACATCACGTCGTCCCGCAGGGGGTCTCTCCTCCTTCGCACGGAAGATTCCGGGACCTTGCAGATGGTGCGGAGGGCGGGCTTTCCCGAAGACGTCGCCGGCCCGATCTCCGTGCGTATCGGAGCCGATGTCGCGGGAATCGTTGCGGAGCGCGGCGAGCCCCTCATTCTCGAGGTGGATGCGCGCCAGTCGGAACGTCCGGAAAGAGGTTACTCGGGCCGATCGTTCATGATCGTCCCGCTCAAGTCGAAGCGCACGACGATCGGCGTGGTGAACCTGACGAACAAACGCGACGGGGAGATCTACGGACAAGACGATCTCGTCCACAGCCTGATGTTGGCGGACCAGACCGCGGTGACTCTGAGCAACGCCCAGACGTTCGCCGATCTCCACGAGATGACAGTGATCGACCCGCTCACCCAGCTCTACAACCGTCGACACTTCGACCGCGAACTGCGCAAGGAGATCCAGCGGGCCCGACGGCATGGACGGCGTGTTACGCTTACGCTGATGGATATCGACCGCTTCAAGACGTTCAACGACGTCAACGGGTATGTCACCGGAGACGCCATCATTCGTCGGGTTGGCGAGATCATTCAGAACAGCTTTCGGGAGGTGGACGTGGTCACCCGCTGGGGCGGCGATGAATTCGCCATCATCCTTCCCGACACCGGAAAACCACCCCATGGGACGAGTGGCTCGGACCGGAACTTCCTCGACCGAGTTCTGGAGGCTGTCGCGGGAGCCGATTTCTCCGGGATCATCGCGGGAAGCGAGACCCGCATCACGCTGTCGGCGGGTGTGGCGACATATCCGCAGGACGCCATCGATGCGGACGAACTCTTCCGTGCCGCCAACAGCGCCCTCCACCGAGCGAAGAAAGGGGGCGGAGCTCAAGCCTGTTACGCGGACGACGAGGACGAATCCCCGACCACGGACAAAGGCGGCGAGGCTTCCGAGGACTCCTGACCCCCTCAGCCGCGGCCCCCCCGCTACTTCATCCCCCGCAGTGCGTCCTCGATCCGATTCAGATCCTCCCCCGAGATATGGAAAACCAGGTTCGGGAAGGTGTTGATCCGACAAACATAACGGGTGTCGTCGATCCTCCGTCCGATCTCGACGACCTTCTCATCCTGGGCCCACGGCGACTCCGCGGGGATCCGACGCTTGGCCTCCGGGTGGTGCCAGCGGAGAACATAGAGGGGTTTGTCGAACGAAGCCCTTGTGGCCTCGTCGGGGGGGCCGGCGAAGTCGAGCACCTGGAAGTAGGTGAGCTTCACCAGAAGTCCCTGCAAGAATTCTCCGGCGACCTCACGCCCCTTGGGATCCTTGAGAGGCCGCCCCCCACGGGTCACGCTTTCGAGACGCCAGCTCTTCTCGCCCGTGCGCACAACGGTTCGCTCCACGCCCTCGGAATCGCGAATCGCGATCTTGTCGATGGAGGCATCCATTCCGGCCGCCACGTGTCGGCTGAGCAACGCCCAATAGGGCGTTTCGAGAACCTGGTTGGCGATGCGGGGCAAAAGAACACCGCCGTTCTCGTCGCTTCGTCGCGCAAAGCGTCGCCCTTCGGCGTCGGGTTTCGAGAACTCTACGTAAACGGGAGGGGCCTGAGTGTTCTCGGACAGCTGGAAGACCGCCGTCACGTCCGGCGTGAAGTCCGCGACCTTCGCCACCCGAGATTCCACGCGCATTCCCAAAAGAGCATCCCGCAACTTCCGAAATGCGTCGACATCCACGGTCCACAGGAACTCCGGCCCGATGGCCAAGAGCCAGCGGCCGCCGGTCTTCTTCAGATGGAGCTCGCCCGGTCTCCCCGGTCCCTTCAGTTCGATGGAAGAAAGCTCCCGTGCATCGAAACCGATGAAGACCGGGTCTTCCAGATCCTTGGGATCGTAGTCCAGGAAACGGCGGAAGGACCCCGGGACGAATCGCACGTCGGGTTCGTCGTCCCGCTTCGCCACGATGCGATGGTTCTCGTCATCCACCAGCAAGACGGAGAAGGAATGCATGACACCGTCCTGGTCACGCACCTCGATGCGGTAGGCCGGCTCGCCGGCGGGGATCTCGGGCACGGAGTCGGGGGGCGGCGGATCCCCACGCATACCGGAGAGACCGTTGACGACCTGCTCGCAGAGGACGAAGTCGCCACGGCGGGCCGGACCGTCTCCCTGGTGGACGAGCCACTTCAACCCGACTTTCTCCAGATCGAAACCGTCGCGGTCCTTGGGACGAAAACGCAGATAGGTGACTCGGTGAAGAGGTACGTCGCAAAGGTGTGGGTCCCGTAACCACCGCGGTTCCCGCCAGAGTTCTTCGAGAGTCGATCGGTCGGTCTTGTAGCACGTGCCGCCTCCGGCGATCCGATAGTAGACCTCCCGGTTCACGTCGGCCTTTCCGAAATCGATGGTCCAGGTTCCCCCCGCGTCCTTCAACGTCAGGCGGAGATCGGGAGGCTCAATCCCCCACTCGGCCAGATCCAAGTCCTCGGTCGCAATGCTCTGCACGGGAACGGTGTCTTGGAGAACTCCGAAGATGTGGAGACGAATCTCGTCATTCGCCGCGACTTTCTTGCCGCCCGCCACGGACGGCGAGGTGAGCATCCATCGCTCGCCATCTCGCTCCATCTCCCATCGCGTCCCGCTCAACTTTTCGCAGGTCACGCGCTCGACCGTCGACCAATCCACCAGGCGCAGGGGGTCGGCGTTGGTCGCCGTCTGGGTTTCCCTGCCCATCCACAGGGCCGCCCCAGCGGCGAGGCACACGAGTGCGAGCATGACGTAGACGGTTCCACGAGTCATCAGATCATCTCCGACGGAGCAGGAAAACGAGGCAGCCCACCAGGAGAACCATCACCGGGATGATTCCGATGGCGAGCCAGCGGAAGGTTCGAAACGTGTCATGGTCGAGGCGCGCGAGGTTTCCCCGAAACGATCTCGGTGTCCCCAGAATCATCTTCTCGCGCCCCGTCAACCAATCCACGCTATTGGCCAGGATGTCGAGATTCGCCAGATTGAAACCGTGTAGAAGGGGCCCTTCGTCGAGCCATTCATCGGAGCCAAAGACGAGAATACGTCCCTGCGTCTTCTTCGCCGCGTCCGGCGACTTCAACTCCATGGCGACAGCGAGGGCGAAATCGCCGCTGAGCGTGCCGCGTTCCTCGGCCTGTCTCCAGTCTTTCCCATCGAAGATCCACGGCATCGTCGAGGAGCCGGGTCCGCTGCGGAGAAGAACCTTGCGGAGGACGCGAGTCCGATCCCAATCCTTCAGCATCTCGTAGGCCCTGCAGAAACCGAGTTCAATGGGCAATGCGTCACGCACCGCGGTGGCGGTGATCGGATGCGCCGGCTCCCCGGGCTTGGGCCGGAGCAGCTCGTATCCGTAAAGGTGATATTTGCCTCGTGAACCCACGCTCTGCGTGGACGAAGCGACCTGGGCCGGCATGGGTTTCACGCCGGACTCCTCCAGAAGGTCCGAAAAGTACTCGCGACATCGAGCGCCCTGCGTGATCAGGAGTCGCCCGCCTCCGTCGAGGTATCCCCCCAGCCGTGCCTTGGCGTCCTCCGACCATTCCCGTTCGGGTGATGCCACGATCAACAGATCCAAGTCATCGAGCCGCGTGGACGGGGAGTCGATGTCGACGTCCCGGACCTCCGTATTCCAACTCTTCAGCAGTTGGCGCACGGTGAAAAGAGGCAGCTCCGCATGGCCGCCGCTCATGCCGACGATCCGCTGTTTCTCCTCGGACACCGCTTTCAAGCCCGCGACCAAGTAGGTCTCGATGAAATCGCCCTTGACGGTGGGCCGCCGACGCCCCCGCGTCGGATCAGGGCCTCCCAAGTCCATGTCGAAGAGCTTGTACAGGCTGTAGGTCCTTTTGGCCCGGGTCTCTCGATCGAAAACGACGAGATGGTTGAGGAGCCGATTGGCGCCCAGATCCAAGTCCCTGGCCCACCGATTCGGGAGGTCGACCTCTCTATCCGCGTCGGCCTCGTAGATTTTGAGATCCGAATTGATGATGGCCGCCTCGTCCAACAGGAACCTGACCTGTTGGGCGAGGTTCGTGACGAGAGGACGGTAGACATTCTGGATGATCCCGCTGTCGGGAGTGCGGGCGCCCATGACCGGGACGGCGGCTTTCCGCATGGCGTCATCGACACCCCAGACCAGATAGCACTCCACCGGGCGCGGAAGATTCCTCAAGAGCTTCTTCGTTCCGTCCTCGAGTTCGGAGCGCTGGTCCCGGGTGAGATCCAGGCGAACGTCCCGTTTCTCTCCCAACGACGCCACGAAGTAATTCACGAACACGGCGAGGAGGACGGCGAGGGCGGAGACGAGAACCACGTTGGCGGCGATGCGGGAGCGCGCCTCGCGACCGAACTGCCTCTCCCCGGGGGCTCTGCGGTCTTTCACTTCCATTTCCGCAACTCCACCACGCGAATGGTCCAGAAGAGAACGAGGGCGACGAACGTGACCTGCAAGACCACGTCTCTCAGGTCGATGATGCCGGTGAGCGCCGAGCGCAGATGGAGATCGAGACTGATGTAGGCGAAAACCCTGTGGAGCGGGCTCTCGACCGGGAAGAGGTTTCGGAGCACGCCCAGGGAGGTCAAACACGTATTGAGGAGGGCTCCCAGCAGGGCCGCCCAGAGCTGGATCGACGTCAAGGCCGAAGCGAGTGTGCCGAGGGCCAAGAACACGAAGCCTGCGCCGCACATGCCCACGGTGACCGCGGTGAGTCGGCCCCAGTCGGGAGTGGATGCGAAGAACAGGGCGAGCAACCCGTGCAACAACCAGATCGGAGCCAAGAATACGAGCAACTCGATCGCGGCCGCGCCGAATTTCGCCATCACGACCTGCGCGTCCGAAACCGGAGCCGTCATCAACAACTCGAGAGATCCTGAACGTTTCTCTTCCGCGAAAAGTCGCATGGTCAAAAGTGGAGTGATGATCACGGTCAGAATGAAGAGCCAGTTGCGGATGTCGATCAGAGCGTAGTCCATGTCGAATCCGCGGGCCTGCAGCGACTGGGAGTAGAAGAAGGCTGTGTAACCGGCGACGAGCGCCAGAAGTGCCCAGAAACCGAAGGACTGAAACGTCGCGCCGAGTTCCCTTCGAAGCAGAACGAGGAATCGGGTCATCGCGCCTCCTCCCCCTCGATGGCTTTCAAAAACGCATCCTCGAGGGAGCGTTCCTCGCCGGTCACCTCGTGGATCCTCACGCCCCCGGCCACGAGTTTCTCAACCACCGCGTGCCGCGCCCCTCCGCCGTCCGCGCCGACCAGCAGGGCGTGGCTGAGGCCATCCTTCCCGGCGGCGACGTACTTTTCGAGGCGCACGGCGGGTATCTCCCTCAGGAGGCTTTCGACATCGATTTCGAACGCGACGAAGACAACTCTGAAGCGATCCTCCGTGTAACGGTGTTTCAGCGTCTCGATGCTTTCCGATGCCGCCACCGTGCCCCGATGGATGATCACCACGCGCTCGCAAGTGGTGTCGATTTCCGGAAGGATATGGGACGAGACGAGAACGGTGTGGTCGCCGCGAAGGTCGCGGATCAACTCTCTCACCTCCCGCCTTTGAGAGGGATCGAGCCCGGACGTAGGCTCGTCGAGGATGAGCACGGGAGGCCTGTGGACGAGCGCATCCGCCAATCCCACACGCTGTCGCAAACCTTTGCTGAGAACCTGCACCAGGCTCCGTCGCCGCGAGCTGAGGCCGACCTTGGAAATGGCTTCGTCGACGGCCCTGCGAGATGCCTTGGCGGGAACTCCCTTGAGACGCGCCCGATAACGGAGGAATTCCTCGACCCGCATGTTCCCGTAGATCGGGACGCTTTCGGGCATGTAGCCGATGTTTTCCCTCACGGCGGCCGATTCGAAGACCACCGGGTGTCCCGCCACCTCCACGACCCCGCTCGTCGGTGCGATGAAGCAGGAGAGAATCCGCATGGTCGTGGTCTTGCCGGCGCCGTTCTCTCCCAGCAGTCCGACGGACGTCCCCGCCGCAACGTGGAAGTCGATGCCTTTCAGCGCCTCGAAGGCGCCGAACCGTTTGAATAGTCGTTGAACCCTGATCATCTGCCGAGCAGTGAGCCCCCATGCCTCGGATCGTCGCCGGGTCGAAAGATAACCGACAACCCGTGGGAATCCGAGGGGGCCCGAGGGCGGGCCCGGCAGAGTCGTGCGCCATCGCACGATGATCTTGGCAGACCCCACGAGACAGAGGGCGGCGACCGCGGGGTCGCACGCCCTCTCTCGTCTCATTGCGGGCCGGAGTCGAGCCCGACCCCGCGATGCCGGGGCTTACTTCTTGACGGTGAAGTCCGCGTCGATGACGTTGTCGTCCCCCCCTGTCGAGTCCGGGCCTTTGGAGGAGGGCTGGGCGCCCCCATCTCCTTCCGCGGGACCCGCTTCGGCCGCCTGCTCCTTGTAGAGGATCTCGGCGAGCTTGTGGACCTTCGTCTCGAGGTCCTTCATCGCCTCCTCGATCCGGCTCTTGTCGTCCGTCTTCAGGGCCTCGACGAGATTCTCTCGCGCCCCCTGAATCTTGACTTTCTCGTCGTCGGGGAGTTTCTCACCGTGGTCGGCGAGATCCTTCTCGACCCGGTAGGCCAGCATGTCGGCCTTGTTCTTCAATTCGACCAACTCCCGCTTGGCATGGTCCTCCGCGGCGTGCTCCTTGGCCTCCTGGGTCATCCGCTCGATCTCCTCCTGGCTGAGGCCGCTGGAGGACGTGATTCGGATGTCCTGTTGCTTCCCGGTGGCTTTATCCTTGGCGGTCACGTGCAAGATGCCGTTGGCGTCGAGATCGAAACTCACCTCGATCTGCGGAACCCCCCGCGGGGCGGCGGGAATACCTTTCAGATCGAACTTTCCGAGCGTCCTGTTGCCGCTCGCCATCTCCCGTTCACCCTGCAGGACGTGGATCGTCACCGTGTCCTGATTGTCCTCGGCCGTGGAGAACGTCATGGTCTTCTTGGTGGGAATCGTCGTGTTCCGTTCGATGACCTTGGTCATGACACCGCCCAACGTCTCGATTCCGAGCGACAGGGGCGTCACATCCAGGAGGACCACGTCATCCCGCTCGCCACCCAGGATACTGCCCTGGATCGCCGCGCCGATGGAGACGACTTCGTCCGGGTTCACGCTCTTGTTCGGCTCCCTATGGAAGATCTCCTCGACGACTTTTTGAACCTTGGGGATGCGCGTGGACCCGCCGACCAGGATGACCTCATCGACGTCCGACGCCTTGAGGTTCGCGTCACTGAGGGCCTGTTGGCAGGGCTTGCGGCACCGCTCGACCAAGCCGTCGACGAGTTTCTCGAAGTTGGCGCGCGTGAGTTTCTTCTGGAGATGAAGCGGGCCGGCCTCGGCCGCCGAGATGAAAGGAAGATTGATCTCCGTCTCCAGGGATGACGAGAGCTCGCACTTCGCCTTCTCCGCAGCCTCCTTCAGTCGCTGGAGGGCCATGTTGTCGGCGCGCAGGTCGACCCCGTACTCATTCTTGAACTCGTCGGCGATCCAATTGACGAGGACCTCGTCGAAGTCGTCTCCGCCTAGATGGGTGTCGCCATTCGTGCTGAGGACCTCGAACGTCTTGCCCGTACCCTCATCGTCGCCGGCTTCCACGTCGAGAATCGAGATATCGAACGTACCGCCACCGAGGTCGAAGACCGCGATCTTCCCGCTCTTGCTCTTCTCGAGGCCGTAGGCCAACGCGGCCGCCGTCGGCTCGTTGATGATGCGCACGACTTCCAGCCCGGCAATCGTGCCGGCGTCCTTCGTCGCTTGACGCTGACTGTCATTGAAGTAGGCGGGCACGGTGATGACGGCCTTCTCGACCTTCTCGCCCAGGTAGCTCTCGGCGATCGTCTTCAGGTGCCTCAAAATCTTCGCGGAGATCTCCGGAGGCGTGTACTGCTTCCCGTTGATCTCGACCTTCACGAGTTCGTCGCCGCTCCCGACGATTTTATAGGGGACGATCTTCTCCTCGTCGCCCACTTCACTGTGGCGGCGTCCCATGAATCGCTTGATCGAAAAGACGGTGTTCCGAGGGTTGGTCACGGCCTGACGTTTGGCGTTCAACCCGACGAGTTCTTCGCCGGAACTCGTGAAGGCCACGACGGAGGGCGTCGTCCGGTTGCCCTGTTCGTTTTGGATGACGGTCGCCTTGCCGGCTTCCACCACCGCCACCACCGAATTCGTCGTCCCGAGATCGATACCGATGATCTTGGACATTGTGTGTTCTCCTTTCAGTCCCGCGGATTGGGGATCGTTCCGCGTCCCATGGCGCAAATCGAGGACCAAAGAATCCCCCCGTCGGATTTTCCGTAACCTAAGGGTATCACAGTGCTTGAGATCCCGCGCCGTCAGATGCACATCGCTGCCAAAGTGTCAGCGATCCGGGACATCGCCACGGGATCTGCCACATTGGCACAACGTTCTGCGCGGCAACCCGGGGTCTCAAGGATTGATCCCGTACTCCTTGAGCTTGCGATACAACGTGCGTTCGGAGATCCCCAAAGCCCCCGCCACCTTGGCCCGATTCCCCTCGAACCTGTCCAGGTAGTGGCGGATCATGTACTCCTCGATCTTGGAAAGCGAGAGGCCCTCGAGCGTCTCCATCGTGACAAGGGCATGGGATCGGGCGGACGCGCCCAGAATCTCGTCGGGCAGGTCATCCGGCGTCAGCATCCCCTCTCCCGCCATGAGGACCATGTTGGTGATCACATTCTTGAGCTGGCGAATGTTGCCCGGCCACTCGTAGGCCATGAGGCGGCCCATGCATTCCTCGGTGAAACCCTTCACCTGGGTTCCCAGGCTACGATTGCCCTCCTGGAGAAAGTGATTCGACAAGAGAGGGATGTCCTCGCGACGATCCTTCAGGTCCGGGACGTGGATTTGTACGCCGCGAAGACGGTAGAAGAGGTCCTCCCGGAAATTCCCCTTGGCGATCTCGGCCTCCGGGTTCCGGTTGGTCGCGGCGAGAATCCGCACGTTCACGTGCTTGGCCTCATTGGCCCCCACGGGGACGATCTCTCCCTGCTCGAGAACACGCAGCAGCTTGACCTGCATCCCCACCGACATCTCGCCGATTTCGTCCAGAAACAAGGTGCCCTCGTTGGCGTATTCGATGCGGCCCTCGCGGGTCTTCTCGGCTCCCGTGAATGCGCCCTTGACGTGGCCGAAAAGTTCACTCTCGATGGTGGATTCCGGAAGCGCGCCGCAGTTCAAGGCGACGAACGGTTTGTCGCGCCGTGGCGACATGCGGTGGATCGCTCGCGCGATGAGTTCCTTCCCCGTCCCATTGGAACCCGTGATCAAGACCGCCACGGGCGTCGGCGCGACCTTTCTGACGACGTCGAGGATGCGACGCAGGGCCTTCGAGCGTCCGATGATCTCGGGAAAGTCCGGATCGGCCTCGGAGGATTCCGCATGCCTTTCGCCAGTGGCCCGTTCGCGGGGATCACGTTCTCCCCGGATGCGACGGGCCACCTCGCCGACTTTCTCCCGCACTTCCGCCAACTCCAGTGGCTTCGTGAGATAGTTGGCGGCTCCCTCCTTGATGGCCTTGACGGCTTGATCGACGCTTCCTTGACCGGAAACGAGAATCACCTCCGTTCCCGGGTGGCTTGCTTTCGCCTCCCTCAGCACGTCCATCCCGTCCACGGGATGCATCACGAGATCGGTGACGACGATGTCGAAGGGCTGAACCGAGAGCGTCATCAAGCCTCTCTCACCGGACGTCGCCGTCGTGACGTCGAAGCCCTCGCCTTCGAGGATCTCCGCCAACGTCGCCGCATGGTTCGGCTCGTCGTCGATGACGAGAACCGAGACCGGGGGCTTAGGACCCCTCATCGGCCGCTCCTCCCGATTTCACGGGGAATCCCATGCCGATCCGGGTGCCGACCCCGGGGCTGCTGTCGCACGTCACGATCCCGCCATGGCGTTCAACGATTCGGCGCACCATCGGCAGGCCGAGTCCAGTCCCCCGTTGCTTGGTGGAGAAGTAGACGGCGAAAGCTCGCTTCAAGGTCTCCTCGTCCATCCCCACCCCCGTGTCGATCACCTCGACCACTGCGTAGTCCTTCTCGCGACGCGTCGAAACGGTCAAGGTACCTGGTGCTTCCTCCATGGCGTCGCGAGCGTTGACGAGCAGATTCAACAGGGCTTGGCGCACGAGGTTCTCGTCCAGGGGAATGCGCGGGAGATTCCGATCGAATTGGCTGGCCACGCCGACCCCGCGCCGTGTCAGATCCTCGCTCTCGAATTCGAGAACGTCGGCGACGATATCGTTCAGATCCTTCTCTCGCAGGTCAAGGGGCGCGTTGGAGACCAACCTCTGGAAGTCGGTCAGCATCGTTTGCAGCCGTTCGACTTCGCCCAGCAGCATATCCACTTTCTTGACGGCTCTCTCCGACTGCGGCGTGTGGCCCACGCTCTGCTGTTCTCTCAGCAACTGGAGGTTGAGATTGATCGTCGAAAGGGGGTTTTTGAGTTCGTGGGCGAGGCCTCCGAGCAGCGCGCTCCAATCCGTCAGCGGCTTCTCCATGGATTCCTCATTCATCACCGGCGAGTAACACGGAACACGCCAACCCTTCAAATCCTTCCTGCCCGATGGGAGGATTCTGACCGCTCCTCGTGGTATCGTCCATGCCCATGGGGCAACCGATCGAATTCGACACCTCGCAGATGCAGAGCATCGCGGACGCGGTGGCTCGACACCTGGAACGCGACGACGTGGTTCTTCTCCCCACGGAGACCGTCTACGGGCTCTTCGTCCGGAGCGGCTCGCCACGCGCCCGGGAGCGTCTCTTCAGCCTCAAAGGGCGCCCCAGCTCGAAGGCCGTTGCCGAATATGTCGCCGACGTGGAAGACGCGGAGCAGCGATTCGGACCTCTCCCGCCCCAAGCCATACGACTCGGCAACGCGTTGTGGCCAGGCCCGCTCACCCTCGTCGTGCAGGGTGACCCCTCTTTGGGATTGCGATGTGCTCGTCACCCCCTTCTGGAGGAGGTTCTGGCCCGCGTACCCAAAGGCATCGTCGGTACGAGCGCCAACCTCACCGGCGAACCGGCCCCTGGATCCGTGCAATGCGTCTCCCCCGGACTTCTGGGCGGGGTCGATTTGGCGATCTCCGACGATGCCGCCGTCACCGGGTCGGCTTCGACCGTCCTCGGGCTCCGCCCAGGGGCCCCGGAGATTCCACCGTGCTCTCGCCCGGTGGAATGGGTGCGCTCGGGCGCGGTGACTCGCGAGGACGTGGCGCCCCTCCTCCTTCCGCGGCTGACTTTCGTGTGCACGGGCAACACCTGCCGATCACCCATGGCTCGGGCCATCGCAGAAGAGATCTGGCCCGAGGAGGCCCTCGGGGCCGTCGATTTCCGATCGTGCGGCCTCTCCTGCGGGGAGGGCGAGCCGGCCAGCGAAGGGGCCTTGGGCGTGGCAAAGAAGTTCGGTTGGGATCTTTCGGCGCACGGTTCACAGCCCGCCAGCCCCGTGGACCTGTTGGGTTCCGACGTCATCTTGGTGATGACGGAGTCCCATCGTCGTCACATTCTCAGCGCTCTGCCCCGACTTGCTCCCCGCATCTTCGTGTTGGGAGCCCCCGAAGGGATCCCGGACCCGTTTGGCGGGTCTTCGGAGGTTTACGAGCAATGCGCGAGGTCGCTGAAGCGTTCCATCGGAAGACTCATCAAGGAGTGGATGCCATGAAGATTGCGATCGGCAACGACCACGCGGCCTTGGAGGTCAGATCCCTGGTCACCCGTGTCCTTCGAGATCTCGGGCACGAAGCCGTGGACTTCGGAACCAGCGAGGCTCACTCCGTGGACTACCCGGACTTCGCCCTTCCCGTGGCGCTGGCCGTACGACGAGGGGACGCGGACCTGGGGATTCTCGTTTGCGGCACCGGCATCGGCATGTCGATCGCGGCCAACAAGGTCGGCGGCATCCGTGCGGCGCTGTGCCATTCGGAAGTGACGGCTCGGATGGCGCGCCGGCATAACGATGCGCAGATCCTTTGCCTCGGTGCGCGTGTCCTCGATGAGAAAACGATGGAGACCTGTATTCGCACCTTCCTTTCGACCGCTTTCGAAGGCGGTCGACATGCCAGGCGTGTCGCGAAGATGATGGCGATCGAGGGCACGTGAAAACGGCCGAAGGTCGGAGTTAAAAAAAAGGGCTTTGAGCTCGAGAGGGCGGTTGGGGAGGGATCTCCGAGACTCAAAGTCCTTTGTTGACGGCCGACTCGGTGGGAGCCGACCTGATGTTCTGGGCTCGCGGGTCGAGTGGGAGAACTCGACCGCATGCGAGCCGCGATGGGCAGAGCTATTATCCCTGGGCCGACAAAATGGTGCAAGGCATTCCCTAAGTCACGACTGGTGCGCCGCTTGGGAGTCGCCGACAGACATGAAGCGACCCCGAAACGGCGTTTCGGGGTCGCGATTCGGTTTCGTTTCAATGCTGCAAGGGCAACGTCACCTTGCCTCGATACTCCTCACCGGGAGCCAAGTCCACCGTCAACTTGCGCGTCTCGTAATTGAAGTGACGCACGTTGATGACGTAGCGACCCGGTTGCAGTTTTTCGATGGCCAGTCGGCCCCGCAAGTCGCCCCGACCGTAGGCTCGGCGGCCGTCGACATTCGCCGGGAGCCCCTCGGCCGTGAAAATCTCGGCCGTGCAGTTCGGGACCGGATCGCCGTTCTCATCGGCGACGTCGACGACCACGCGCGCCGCTCTCGCCACCTGGAAATCTTCCCGGGTGACACCCGTGTTGCCGAGAGCGATCTCCTTCATGCTGGGCATGCAGTAACGGTCCGAACGGAAGCTCACCCGAATCTTCCCCGGCGGCAAACCTCCGACGGAGAAAAAGCCGTTCTTTCCAAGGGTGACCTGTTTACCCTCCCACGAGGACGTCGCCCTCGTACGGACGGGCTTCCCATCTGGACCGATCGTCGTCCTCTGCACCGATCCTGGAGCCGCCGTGAAGCGAATCGTCACCGCGCCTTCATTCAACGGCGCACCGGTCGTGTCGGTGAACTGCCCCTCATACCTCGCCCCCTCGGCAAGACCGAACGGAGGAACGACTGTCGTTTGCGCGGGCTGAACGGAGACGCTCGGCCGACTCCCCTCGCGATAATCATCCGACAGGATCTGAATGTAGTAATCGCCGGGGTGGACCTTCTCGATGGTGAACGTGCCGTCTTCGGACGTGATCGCCACTTCCTTATACGCCTCGCTGGATCGCATCTTCTTTTGCGACATCCGATCGGACGTGTCGGGGACGCCGCGCTTCGTCTTGATACCGGTCGTCGGAAGAATGCGAACTTTGAATCGGCGCACCGGTTCACCGGACGTGGAGGCGTACACTTTTCCTTCGAGCTTTCCGAAGCGCTCCAGGACGAAATCGACGTTCGAGCTGTCAGCCGGGACCTTCTCGATGGGCGGGGCCACTCCCTCTTCACTGGAAGCGACCACGCGGTAGGCCACGTCACGCAGGCGGCGCAATCGGTACTTGCCGTCCTCGTCTGTTCTTGCGGTCACGGACTGGGCTGCCCCCGCGGCGAGCATGGCTCGGACGGTGGCGCCCTTGACCGGAGAGCCAAACTCGTCGGTCACCCGCCCCGCGATGCTGTGCCCCAGCTTCAGGGTGAAGTCGCTGTTGATGGACTCGTTGGCGCTCCCGACCTGAATCGCTTTCGGCCGGATGGATTGATAGTCCGGGTGATCCGGAGTCAGGTGGAAGCGCCCCGTGTAGAGGCCCTTGAACGCGAAGAATCCGTTCTCGTCCGTGGTCACCGTCTCGGCATGTTTCTGGCCTTCGGTGAGGGGCTTCGGGAACCAGGCCGCGTCGAATGGCGGCACCTCGAGGGTGACGTCCACACCGGGAATCGGACCACCGATCGAGTCCGTCACGACACCCTGGATCGTCGCGCCGGGATCGAGCTGGATGATCACGTCCGTGACCATCTCCCCGCCAATACCCTCGACGTCGTCGGATGCGCCAAGTGCGTAGCCGGGAGCTTTTGCACAGAGGCGGTACCGCATTCCGTCATTGAGCCCGGTGACGGTGAATCGTCCCTGCTCGTCCGTCTTGGCCTCGGCGAAATTCCGAACCTTGCGGAATATCTGAAGCTCCTCCGCGACATAGATCTCCGCGCCGGGAATCGGGTTTCCGTTGGCGTCCACGACGAGGCCCGACGCTTGGCCCGCGGGCTTCAATTTGAAAACGACCTCCTCGGCCATTTCCTTGTCGCCGAAGAGAACCTGTTCCGAGTACTGGGTGAAACCCTTGGCCCTGATGATCATCTCGTGATGACCCCTGCGAACGCCCCGCATCGTGAATTTTCCGAGGGCTCCCGTGCGCTCCCTCTGCGAGGGGATGAAGGGGATCTCCTTCAGGATGACCTCGGCGCCCTTGATGGGTTTGCCTGAGACCGCGTCCACGACGAGACCGTTCAGGATGATTCCCTTCTTCATCTTGAATTCGAAGTGATTCTTCTCGTTCAACTTGACGACGAGGCCCGAGTCCTTGCCGTAGAACAGCTGCTCGTAGTCCTCGTGCTCGAGGAGAACCGTGACGGGTCCCGGGGGGACGCCTTCAAAGTGGTATTTCCCTTCGGCGTCCGTGGTGACGACGCGGCGCCAGCGCATGTACTTGGCCATGTCGGCATCGCGCCTGGCCATGTTCCCCTCGACGCGAACTCCCGCGATCGGCTGCCCCGAGTCCCGATCGATCACGACTCCGTCCACGTCCACGCCCGGCATCATGTGGACGTCCACCACCATGCCAAGTCCCACGTGGTCCTTGATGATGGTCGCCCGCCCCGGATGGGAGATCCGCATGGAGAAGGGGCGCTTCGCGGGGCTCTCGAGGCCGGTGATGAGATAGCTCCCGTCCTCACCGGACTCGGTCTCCTGGATCACTTTCTCGTCGAAAGCGATCTTGAATCGGCCGATGCGGTTGGGCTCTTTCTTCTGGAAGAGGAACACGGAGATCTTGGCCCCGCTGAGCGGTTGGCCCTTCTCGTCGAAGACCGTGCCGATGAGCTGATTCTCGGGACCCGCCGGAGCCGTCGTCGTGACGCTTTCTTTTTCCTGGGCGCCCGGCGGCGTGGGGCGGAATTCTTCGTCCACCTTTTCCCGAGTTGTCACGACGGGAACCGGATCGTTCTGATCGTCCTTCACCCGAGGTGTCTCGACTTCGACTTGGTCGTCGCCGGTCAAGAAGTTGACGGCGAAATATCCCCCGACGGCCAGGGCCGCGAGGACGAGGATGATCACGAGCTTCTGACCCATGGTCTGGAATTCTCCTGAGAAAACGATCTCTGTAGCTTCTGAACGGCGTCCGAACCCGGGCCTCGGACGGGATGAGTTACCGAATTCGGAGGTGCCGGCTCAAGCCAAGTGCTTTTCACGCCGGAAGTGACCCTCTGTGGGAGGAATCGTCGGAAATCCGTCTTCCGTCCAGAGATCGACAGGATCAGGCCGAGTTCTGAACCGGTCGACCGACGAATCGTACGAGAAGCACGATGAATAAAGCCCCCGCGGGAAGGCTGAACCAAGGCGAGAATCCGAAACCGGCTGGAAGATACCCGAATGCGAGGGCCACCCCGGCCACCGTCAGGGCGTAGGGCAACTGGGTTCGGACGTGATCGATGTGGTCCGCGCCTGAGGCCATGGAGGACATGATCGTCGTATCGGAAATCGGTGAACAGTGATCCCCGAAGACCGCCCCCGCCAGCACCGCTGCGATCGCCGGGACCATGACGGCCACGGTCTCGGCCTGCCCGAGGCCCTCGGTCCCCGCCATGCCCACCGCATAGTCGATGGTGAGAGGCACGAGAATCCCCATCGTCCCCCAGGACGTTCCGGTCGAGAATCCCACGGCCGCGGCCAGGACGAAGATCACGGCCGGGAGAAGCTCCAACGTGAAGGCGACGTGGTAGATGAGCCACTGCGATGTGTTCAGGCGCTCACACACCCCTTGCAGTCCCCACGCGAAGATGAGGACCAGGGCGGCCGGCATCATGGCCTTGATGCCGGCGGTCGTGACATCGAGGCTTTCGCCCAACGTCATGAACCGCTGGAGCAGCGCGAGGAGAATGGCGACGAGAACCCCCAGGAAGGCTGCCGTCAGTAGCGCCCTGTAGCTGTCGGCCGCTCCGAAGACATCACGGACGGAGGGCGACGTCAGCGCGGGCAGCTTCGCCTCCAGTTCTTTCGCCTCGAGGACGAGCTCCTCGCGGGCCTTCGCGTCCACGGCCGGGTCGTTCTCCGCGTGCCAGCGGAGGATGGTCGCCTCTTTCTTTGCAGAGGCGGCCTGATCGACAAAACTGTTCCGCCCCGTCACCCAGAGACCGAGAATCACCGTCAACACGACCGTCCCGATCGGGAGGATGGCATTGAAAGCACGAAGACGATTGTCGTCGACCGGTGTGAGTTCCTCCATCTCCCGCGACGAAAGGGGCCTGGCCGCATCCGAAAGGACTTGACCCGAGGACGCGGCCCGTTGCTCGGCCCGCCGCATCGGACCGAAATCACGTTGAAAGAACGCAACGCAGAAGCTGAAGATGAGGGTGAGTATCGGGTAGTAGTTGTAGGGAATCGTCGCGATGAAGGTCTGATACGCCCCATCGGCGGCCAGGCCCGTCGCTTCCTGAATCGCGGGGAGATCGAGTTTTCCCTGGATATATCCGATCTCGGCGGCGATCCAGGTGGAGATGACGAAGATGCACGCCACGGGCGCCGACGTGCAGTCCACGAGAAACGAAAGCTTCTCGCGGCTGACACGATGGCGGTCAGTGATGGGGCGCATCGTGGTTCCGACAAGGAGGGCGTTGGCGTAGTCATCGAAGAAGATGAGAATCCCGGTGAACCAGGTCGTGAGTTGGGCGCCCCGTCGACTCTCTCCGATGCGTGAGATCGCGTCGACGAGAGCTCGGGTCCCGCCCATTCTGGCGACCAGGGCCACGACCGCGCCGAGCAGACAGGAAAAGACGAGAATCTTGGTGCGATCCGCGTCGAGCGCTCCCGGAATGAGTTCCGTCGCCGTGAGGACGAGTCCTGAAAAGGGTCCCCCGGAAATGGCCCAAGCCCCCATCCAGATCCCCACGAAAAGGGCCAGCAGAACTTGACGAAGAAGAATCGCCAAGACGATCGCCGCCAGGGGAGGCAACAGAGCGTTCCATCCCGGCACCGTCCGGTCGAGCAAGGGGGAGGTCGTCCCTTCCCACGTGATCAAGGGGCGCTCGTGCAGCACGACGCCCGTGAGCGTGAGAACGCCGCCTTCCGTGGACGCCTTCGTGCCCGACCCTTTCCCGAGGTCGCTCAGCACACGGAGAGACTCCCCGTTGCGACGCCCCAGGTTTTGAAAACGCACGCCGCTCCAATCGAAGTCCTCTCGCACCTCCCCGTCCGGGAGCAGCGCTTTGATGATGAGGGTGCAGGGAGCCTCGCGCACCGGCGAGACGCCGTCCCCCACCTCAACCCGAAAATGGCGGGGCCCGCCCCCCCCCACTCCGGCGACCAGGAGGCCGGAGAGGATCAGGACGCCGATTCCAAGCTTTGCGACGGTTTTCTTCACGAGGCGGTCTCCTTCGGACGGGCCGGCATGACACTCGGAACGGCGAGGATCGTCAAGGGCGGCAGCCGTTGTCGCCGCGGCGCCGGGCGGAGTCGCCCTCCCTTGGTGTCAAGCCGAACACGCCCCCTCGACGATATTGTCCTTGGAATCCGTGCGATCAGGGAGCGACGGCCATGAGCAGGGAAAAAACCAATTCGACGACGATCAAGCGCCGGGCTTTCCCCCGAGTCAGCGGTTCCTGTCCCGTGCAGTATCGCCCGCTCAAGGGCGATCCCGGGGTCGCGTTGAACGGCCCCAGCGACGCGGTCATGAACAACATCTCGGGGGGTGGGATTTCATTCACCGCGCCCGAACCCGTCGCGGAGGGTCAGATGTTGGCTCTGCAAGTCGACCTTCCCGGCTTTCCGGCCGGAGTGATCTCCATGGGTAAAGTCGTCTGGTGTCAGCCATCGGACGACGAGCCGGGGCGCTTCGATCTGGGCGTGGAGTTTTGGTGGGTCGGGTGGAAAGATCACGACGTCCAAAAGCAGATCAACGACTTCATCAGCGCGTCCCTCGACCCCGAGGACGAGCGGTCCCCCTCCTGACCAGATCCCGGTAGAGCGCCAGCCGCATCGAGAGCACTCGCTGCGGGTCATGAACCCCTCGCAGGCGCGCCGCGGCTCGTCCTGTCTGGGTGGCCGACGGGAAGCCCCCGTCGATCCATTTCAGGACGAGATTCGTCAGCGATTCCTCATCACCTGCCGGAGCGTAGGCCGCATGGGGGCCTCTTCCCAGAAGGTCCTCCACGCCACCGACCGCGTAGCTGGCCACCGGAACACCCAGAGCCGCCCCTTCCAGGAGTGCCAAGGGCGATCCCTCGTTGCGGGAGGTCAAGACCAAAGCATCGCAAGCGCGATAGACCGTGGTCACATCATCGACGGCGCCCAGCCACCGAACCTTCCCGTGAAGGCCCAGCGCATCCACCTGATCGTGAAGCCGCCGCTCCAGTTTCTCATGCCCACGCCCGGCGATCAGCGCCGTGACAGGTCGATGGGTGCCGCTGACGATGCGTCGGAAGACTCGTAGAAAAGCCGGGACGTCCTTGACCGGCGCGAGCCTGCCGACGAATCCGATCACCAGCCCGCCGTCCAGCCCGAGAGTTGCGCGGCAAGCGCTCTTCGAAGGTGCGAGATCGGGCGCGGCCTCGGGATCGAGCGGCACGGGCATGACGTGAATCTTGCCGCGGGCAGCCGATCCCAGGATGCGAGCGAGATCCGAAGACTGACTTTCGCTCAGCACAATGAGTGCGTCGCTGCGTCGCGCCAGCGACCGCTCCAGGGCGAGGAAGAGGCGGCTCCGCATGGGTCCCCAGTACCCCCTCAACGTGTGACCGTGAAAGGTATGGACGATCGCCGGGACGTTCGCCCTGGCCGCGGCCACCCGTCCGACCCATCCGGCCTTGCCCATGTGGGTGTGGACGACGTGGGGACGAAATTCCATCAGCTGCCGCGTGACCTCTCGCAAACATCGGACGTCTTCAAAGGGACGGAGTTCGCGGCGAAGGGTAGGGAGCCGTCGCCACGGAAGGTTTCGGGTAAACGAGGGCTCGTCCTCCCCGGGGGAGGTCCGGCCACAGAGGATTCGGTGGTCGACGCCTTCGGCCCGGAAATAGGCATCGGCCAGGCGCAGGACCCGGGCGGGGCCCCCTCGGTTCATTCGCGTGAGGATGCTCAGCACTCTCAGTTTCTCTTCGGACATCCGTGCATCCTCGCCCCGAACTGGAGATTCTGAAGGAGGCGGCCTCATGCTAACCCGAGACAGGGATTCGGACTCATCATGTCCGCCTCGCATGTCGGACGGTTCGCATGTGTCGACCCCTTGGGCTATCCTGTTTCGTTCTCAACAAGGCCACGAATCGAAGACATGAGCGAGCCCCAAGAGGAACTGGTTCTCGAAGGAGAAGTACGGTCCCTCCTCTTCCATGCCCCCGAGTCAGGTTTCGGCGTCGCACGTCTCGACGTGGACGGCCGTGCGGTCATCGTCGCCGGTGTCTTGGGCGACGTGGAATCGGACGACCGGGTACGGATCGTGGGCTCGCCGGAAATCCATCCCCGCTATGGACGCCGAATCCGCGTCCATTCCTGCCAGCGGGTGACACCCGCCACACTCAAGGGCATCGAGCGATATCTCGCGGGACCCCGCGTCCCGGGAATCGGCCCGGCCCTCGCGAAGCGTCTGGTGGGCGCCTTCGGAGCTCAAACCCTGGACGTGCTCGACAACGAACCCCAACGCCTTCGCGAAGTTCCCGGCATCGGGCGAGTCAAGGCCGGGCGAATCATCGACGGATGGAAGGGCGAGGTGCGCCGACGGGAACTTCTCGTGTTCCTGCAAGGGCATGGCCTCGGTCCCGGGATGTCCTTCCGTGTGCTCTCGGCCATGGGCGACGATGCCTTGGCCGAGCTCACCTTGAACCCCTACCTACTCGTGGAAAAAGTCCCCGGCATCGGCTTCCTCACCGCGGACAAGGTCGCCCGGTCCATGGGAGTGGCGGAGGACGCACCGAAACGGTTACAGGCGGGTCTGCTTCACCTCCTCGACGAGGCCTTGGTCGAGGGGCACATGTGCCTTCCCGGCGACGAGTTGATGCGTAGGGCGGCGAACCTGATGACGGTGCCGGAGGACCTGCCCCGGGCCGCCGTCCGAGAGCTCGCGGACCGGGGCAGCGTCGTGATCGCTCGTCCGCGGGGGACGGAGGCCCCTTACGTCGTCTACGAGAGTTTCGCGTGGGCCTGCGAACGGGAGGCAGCGGATCTTTTGATCGACCTTTTGGCCAGCGTCCCACGCCCCCCCGCCCCCTCCCCGCCCCGAATCGCATCCCACGTGCAGGGGCTCTCCGCCGAGCAGGCCGCCGTCCTGCGACGCCTCGCCGCCTCGAAGGTGGCCGTCCTCACCGGCGGGCCCGGCGTCGGCAAGACCACCGTTCTCAAGAGCGTCGTCGCGCTTTGGCGCGACGTCGGGGCCAGGGTGGCTCTGTGCTGCCCCACCGGGCGCGCTGCCAAGCGCCTGGAGGACGTCACGGGCCTCGAAGCGAAGACCATCCATCGCCTGCTCAAATTCGACGGCCATAAGAGGACATTCGTCCACGGACGCGATCTCCCGCTCACGACCGACCTGGTCATCGTCGACGAGGTCTCCATGCTGGACGTCCCTCTCTTCGTCCACCTACTTCGCGCCCTGCCCGCACACTGTCGACTGCTCCTCGTGGGGGACGCGGACCAGTTGCCCAGCGTCGGACCCGGTTGCGTTCTCGGCGACCTGATCGTAAGCGGCAAGGTGCCGATCGAACGCCTCGACACGGTCTTTCGCCAGGCGGAGGGGAGCGCCATCGTTCACTTGGCGCACGCCATCCTCGCGGGAGACATTGACGAACATCACCTCTCCGGCCATGGCGTGGAATTCGAGGAGAGAGACGACCCGGAAGCCGCGGCGCGACGGATACGGGACCTCGTCTTGGACATCCTTCCCGATCGATGGGGGCTGAACGGTCCAGACGACGTGCAGGTGCTGACACCCATGCGCAAAGGAGCCCTGGGAACGGAACGCTTGAACCGAGTCATTCAGGAGGGGCGAGGAAAGAAGTGGGCGCGCTTCATCCATGGAGACACTCTCTTTCTGGAGGGCGATCGCGTCATGCAGCTCAGAAACGACTACGATCGCGAGCTGTTCAACGGCGATCAGGGGCGAGTCGTCTCCCTGCTTCCGAAAGGCATCCGTGTCTCCTTCGATGGCCGGATTCACGACTACGAGGGGCCGGCTCTCAAAGATCTCCAACCCGCCTGGGCCATCACGATCCATAAATCCCAAGGTGGCGAGTACCCAGCCGTCATCCTCGCTCTCTCCGGCGAACACCACATCATGCTCAGGCGCCAGGTGGTCTACACCGCGATCACCCGAGCTCGGCGGACCCTCACCGTCGTGGGGAATCGCCGGGCTTTCGCCCGCGCCGTCCAGTCCGTGGACATGAGGGAACGATTCGGGCATCTTCCGGCCTGGCTCCAAGGCGTCGAGCCGGATGTCTGGCTGCCGGGAGGGCTCTCGGAGACTCGGGAATGAAGCCCGGCTTCTTTGCGCGTTCTTGCAAATCGTGAAATCCTTGCACCCGAGGGCCGTGCTCGCCACACTGCCAATCGTCGACAGATTCCCTGGAGTGCCATCCTTGACCCGTCTCGCCGCCCCAATCCTCACCGCGACCTTGGCTATGCTGCTTCTGCACGGCCGTGCACGGGGTCAGTCCTTCCCCTACTCGGAGCTGCCTTCCGTCGTCTTGAGCCAGCTCGGGACCGTGGACGATCTCGTCGTTCTGCCGACGGGCGAGTTCTTGATCTCCCGTCCGCCCCAAGGGGACGTGGTCATGATCGCGAACCCGGCGAATCCCATCCCGGTGCCGCTCCCGACAGGCGCGGTCACGGTGCTCGGCATGACCCTCGGTCCGGACGGCGCCCTTTATCTCGGCGACGCCGTCACCGGAACGATCCTCCGCCATGATTTGACGTCGCAGACGACGACGACCGTCGCCGCCGGCTTCGGCATTCCCATCGACCTGGAGTTCGGCCCGCAGGGGGAACTCTACGTCTGCGATCTTCTGAATGCCGATTTCTTCATGGGCCCCTCCACGGTCCACGTGCTGACCCTCGTCAACGGCGTGGCCGCCACGGATACGGTTCTCGTACCCAACGGAACGGGGGCTCTGGACGTCGTCCACGACGGTCAAGGGGTCCTCTACATCGCGTCCTTGGCATCGACGCAGGTGGGCGCCTTCGACCTCGCCACCGGGACACTCACGGCCCTCGGTAGCAACATCTTTCTTTGCAGCGACCTCGCCCTCGATGGGAACGGAGTTCTTCTGGTCACGACGCTGTTCGAATCTCGCGTCCTGCGTCTCGACCCGGTCACCGGGATGCAGACGGAGTTGACCCGCAACCTGGCGGGACAGGACGGACTCGAGGACATGGCTCTTGCCTCCAACGGGGATCTGTTCGTCTCGCACAAGTCAGGAGAGGTCTTCCGCATCGATCTCACCTCCACCCTGCGTCAGGTCGGCGATGCCCGGCC
>CAZLGG010000056.1:0-25895 GCA_964559135.1 uncultured Planctomycetia bacterium | reverse complement strand
CGGTGCTCAGAGCAACATGCTCTCCGCGACGTCCCTGGCCTTCTCCTCGCTCACCAGGAGGGAGACGAGGGACAGGGCGAATCTCAGGGCCGTGGCGGGTCCCCGGCTGGTGACCACGGTCCCATCGACGACGACCGGCTCGTCGGTGTACTCCTGGGCCTCGATCTCGCCCTGGAACGAGGGATAACTGGTCACCCGGTGTCCGGCGGTGATCCCTGCCCGGGACAAGGCGATGGGAGCGGCACAGATGGCCGCCGTGATGGCCCCGTCATGGGCCAGGCGCTTCAGGGTGGCCTGGACCAGTTCGTCGTCCCGCAGATGAACGGCCCCGGGCATGCCGCCGGGCAAGACGATGGCATCGAAACTCTCCTCGGCGAGGTCGCCCAGCCGCTTGTCCGCTTCCATGTGAATGCCGTGGGCCCCCTCGACCAGTCCGGGGGCCAGGGCCGCCGTGACCACGTCGACGCCGCCGCGGCGCAACACGTCCACAATGGTGGCCGCCTCGATTTCCTCGAATCCGGGAGCCAGGGGAATGAGTGCTCGTGGTGTCGTCATGATCGATCTCCTGAATGGGTTAGGATCCAGCACATCCTGAACCCGAATCGTGCCCAAGAAAAGGAGCCGAAGTGATGCACCCCATGATCCTGCCCCTCGCCCACATCCAGGATGCGGGCTGGTACGTCCTCATTCTCATGACCCCCTTCTTCCTGTATCTGGCTTGGCAGGAAGTCAAAAGGAGGAACGAGCGCTGAGCGCCCGCCCCGAAAGGACACCGAGAATGGCTCCTACGGACCGAAAGCGCGTGTGCATGCTCCACGTGGGCGGCACGATCGGAATGGCTCCGACCGACCACGGATTCGGGACGCGCCGGGGCCATCTCGGAGAGGAGCTGAACCGGATGGAGGTGCTCCAACGCCCCGAACTCCCGCTCGTGGACCTCGTCGAGTACGAGGAGCTTCTCGATTCCGCTGACATGATGCCCGCGGATTGGCAACGTATCGCGAACGACGTCGCAGAGCGCATCGCGGACTACGATGGCTTCGTGATCCTCCACGGCACCGACACCATGGCGTATACGGCCTCCGCTCTCTCCTTCATGCTCGAGAACCTGGATCGCCCCGTGGTTCTGACCGGATCGCAAATACCTCTCTGCGAGATCCGCAGCGATGCGGCCTCCAACCTGGTCGACGCGGTCACCGTGGCGGGGATGGCGGAGATCCCCGAAGTCATGATCCAATTCGGAGGCAAACTCCTCCGTGGCAACCGCAGCGTCAAAGTCAGCGCCGAGGGATTCCAGGCTTTCGACTCCCCCAATTTCCCACCCCTCGGCCACACGGGCGTGCGCATTCGGCTGAATCGACGGCGCGCCAGGCCCATGCCCGAGGGCCCCCTTCGGCTCCGCGCCATGGGTACGGCGCCGGTGGCGTCGTTGAGGCTTTTCCCCGGCATCGATGCACGCGTGCTGAGCCCATTTTTGGAATCGCCTCTCGAAGGGTTGGTGCTCGAAGCCTATGGAGTGGGCAATGGCCCCAGCCGCAACCGTGACATCATCAAAGCCATCGGCGACGCGACGGCCGCGGGCCTGGTGGTGGTCGTCGTGAGCCAGTGCTTTGAAGCCAACGTCCACCTCACCGAGTACGCCACGGGAGTCGCCCTCGCGGACGCGGGCTGCGTGGGCGGACGCGACCTCACCGCCGAAGCCGCCATGACGAAGCTGCTCCATCTTTTCGGGCGGGGCCTCTGCGTCGATGAGGTCCGTCGACTCATGTCGGTGGATTTGCGGGGCGAACTCACGCCCTGAAAGCAGCGTCGGCGAGCCGCGGAAACACCTTCATTCGTCGAGGCAATGGGCGAGTTCCACCTCGGCGGCGATGCAGCCGAACGCATAGGGGTTTTCACAGGCGACCACGTCCTGGAAAATCTCGAGGGCCCGATCCACGTCACCGTGGAGGGCTTCGAAAGCCCCCACGCCGTATCCCAGAGTCGCGCATCGGATCGGAGGCGCGGCTTGCGCCGTCCGCCAGAGGGCTTGGGGATCGCGCTCTCCTTTCAGCATCAAGCATAGATCAAGATAGTCTCGGTTTTCGATGACGTCGAGTCCCGCGTGAATGGGAACGAGCGCCGCGTCCGCCTCCAGGGGGCGCCCCTGCCGTTCCGCCGAAAGTGCCAGCCAATAAGCCGCGGAAACGAGAATGTCATCGTTCAGATCCGCTTCCGCCAACTCCTGAACGAACGCCCCTTGCGCGGCGGCAAACTCCCGGCGGAGGTAGTAGGCGAGCCCCAAGTGATAGAAGATGTTCGACTTCAGAGTGCTGCGCGGGATGCCTCGCGCGTTGGGCAGCCCGTCTTGCTCCACGTGATCCGGCCGGCCCCGAACTTCATCCGCCGCACGCTCCAGATCCCGCACGGCGTCATCGAAGCGACGGATTGAGATGAAGCGATGACCGCGATGCCGCAGGAGGCGAGGGTCGCCGGGGTGCAATTCCAGCCCCCTCGAGTACACATCGATCGCTTCCTCGATACGTCCCACATACGCGAGGTGGCGACCATACCAGACGATTCTGTCGACATTCGTAGGCTCGGCGCGCCAAGCTTCCTCCGCGCGCTGGAGGGCTCGGGTCAATTTCGCCTCCTGGGCCCAGTCCAGAGGCGGACGGCCGAGAGGTTCGCCGAAGAGATTCCGCGAGCCACCTCGGTCCCCATGAATGCAACCGGATCCAACGAGCACCAGAACGGCGAGGAAGGGCGCAACGGTCTTCATGGGTTTTCTCCTCGGATTCGAAAAAAAGCTTCCCCGCTCGCCGCGGTCTTCTATGATGCCGACCCGGGCGGTCGAAGCCCCAACCCGGACGATCGTCTCACTTTGCCAGGACGACGTCCGACACATCGGAAGAACGAATAATGACCCATGTTCACACCCCTGGGTTCCGGTCCGTAGCAGGAGAGGAACTCGATCGAGAAGATCGACGTGACGGTTCGCCCACGACGGGCGAACCGTCCCTTGGGAAGGAACTGGGAGCCCTCCCATGGCATCACTCCCACAGATTCGAAAGGAAATCATGTCGGACCTCCCCCCCTCGTTCGATGCGTCGCCGGCCATGCCTCTGAACCTCTCATCGCTCGGCATCCTGGAAAACCTCCAAGACCCCGTCCTCGCCGTGGATCGTGAAGGCCGCGTCCTTTGGAGAAACGAAGCCGCGACGACGGTGCCCGACCTCGACGCGGAGTCGTTGGGATCGCTGATCCACGAGCAGAAAAATGACGCGGGGCGTCGCATCGTCACCCGAACGCTTCGTCTCGCCGAAGGATCGACGTTCGCTGTCCGCGTGCATCCGGTGCATGAGGGTTCAGGCGACGCCGTCGCCATTCTCGTCCTCATGGACGAGACGCCGGTCCAGCGCCGATTGCGCAGGCTCCAGTTCGCAAATGATCGTTTGCAGGCCCGTTTGGCTCTCCTCGAGCGACAGGCCCACCTCGATCCCCTCACGGGCCTTCTGAATCGCCGCGGACTCAGCCGGGCCCTCGAACGAGAAGCTCGGCAAGGACGGCGGGTCCAAACTCCCCTGAGCGCGCTCTTCATCGACTTCGACGACTTCAAGAAGCTGAACGACCGTTTCGGGCACTATCTCGGCGACCGCGTCCTCGCCCGTGTCGCTCACCGGATGGAATCGCTTCTGAGACCTCGGGATCACCTGGGCCGCATCGGGGGCGACGAATTCCTCTTGATCCTTCCGTCGTCCACGAGCCTCCAGGCGGAAGTCGTCGCCGAACGCCTTCGCCAGGCCGTCGCCGCGGAAGAGTTCAGCGACGACGAGGGCCGCTCCATCCGAACCACGATCTCCGTCGCGGTGACGCGCGTCCCCGAGGGCTCACCCAGCATCGAAGCCATCCTCCGCCGCGCCCGCGGCGCCCTCCAGCGCGCCAAGCGCTCCGGAAAGAACCTCATGGCCCGCGCCGAACCCTAGGACGGCGCCCGGAACCTCGCTGACCTGGAAACTCGATCCTGAGTTTCCAGGTCAGGACATCAGGACGCGGCGTCATCCAGTAAATCAGCCGGAACGGTCGCGGTGGGAGCACGGTGGAGAAGAGCCTCGAGAGTGTCGACGTCGGCGGACGCGATGACCTCTCGAAGCTCCCGCGGGACTTCCCCGAATCGGGCGACGAGGAGCGTCTCGAGTCCCTTCCGAAGTCCTTCGCGGAGCCCTTCCGTCCGACCTTCCGTCCGACCTTCCGTCCGACCCTCTTCCTTGAGCCTTTCCGCTGTCGTCTTGACCATGACCTTTGTCTCCTCGGATTCCTGGGCGAAGGGGAGGGCAAGGACCTCCTCGGGGGCGATATTGGATACGAAATAAAGATACCACACCATGGTCCGCAAAAGCGAGAGACCTCCCTTCGCCTCGACCGTGGCCCGGAACAGATCGTCCCATTCAAGGAATCGCTCGCGGATTTCTTGCCCCCGACCGTGATTGAGAAGCAACACCAGCAAGGTCGCAGCGCCCGACCCCAGACGTCTTCGGATCTCCGCGTCGTCGAAGCGACCCAAATCGATGACGTGGACGACCACATTCACCGAGGAGCCCGGGCCACCGTCCTCACGGGCATGCAGTTCCTCGAGTTCGCGGGGCGCCGACCAGGGTCGGGGTCCGTGGTACAGGACCACGACGTGAACGCGGGGAAGACGTGCGCCACGCCCCCGGGCCCGTTCCATGTCCTGATAGAGAGTCGCCGTGTGGACCAAGGCTCTGACGGGGACATTCGGTACCTGTCGACTCAGGTGCTCGATGACGATGAGGTCGCTAGGGTCCGCCCCTCCGTCGAGCCTGTAGAGGAAATCGGGCTCGCTCCGGCGCAAGTCGGGATCGATCAGGACATCCCTGAGACGCACGAGACGCCCCTCGGTGGGGCCACAGGGTAGGGGCGGTTCCGCGAGGCGGTCCAGGATCGTTGCCATGCGATCGACGTCGTCGAGGATGGCGCGCACCAGTCGATCATGAGGTTGGGGCATCGGGTCGCCTGTGGAGCTGGGGAATCCCGCGACGCGCGGGCTTCATCTCCAAGGACGGACACGGTGATAGGGGGGTGACGCCTTTTCCGACGACCGATCGGGCAAGCGTCTTTTCGCCCCCGGGATGTGACTCCTGCCATGCCCGGGAAACCGGCTCCTCCCCCTCGTGTTGGCAGCGTTCATTGTCGCGTGACTCCGCAAGTCACCCTTCCAAAACAGGCCGCGAACGCGGAGGCTCGCTCACATGGGGCGGAACCAGATGTTGCGGAAGCGGACGGGGTTGCCGTGGTCCTGCAACATGAGGGGCGCCTTGGGGGCGTGGGGGTGGTACTGGGCGACCGCGCGATGTGCGGTCTGGCCGATGAACGCGCGGTCGTTGTGGACGCAAAGCCCGTTGTGGAAGACCGTCACCCGCGCGGGCGCAACGAGCTTGCCCTTGTCGTCGAAACGGGGCGCGCGAAAGACGATGTCGTAGGTCTGCCACACCCCCGGAGGCCGGCAAGCGTTGACGAGAGGCGGGTATTGGCCGTACATCGCGGCCGCCTGCCCGTCGGCGTAACTGCGGTTCTCGTACGAATCGAGAATCTGAACCTCATAACGGGACATCAAGAACACGCCGCTGTTACCCCGGTGCTGCGACGCTCCCTTGGGAACCTTCGGTGCACACCACTCGATGTGGAGCTGGCCGTCGCCGAGATCCTGCCGGGTGAGGATGCTCCCCGTGCCGTTGACCTCCATGAAATCGCCTTCGAGCTTCCACCGGGCGGGCTTCCCGTCTGGGGTGCGCCAGGCGGCAAGGTCCCCGCCCTGGAAGAGGGGGATCGCATCGGCGGGGATCCCCTTCGGCCCGCCCGAGGGATCGACGACGGGCGGCGCCGGCCGCTTCGCGTCGTGAACCCGCCATTTTTGGCCCGGGAGATAGGGGGTGTCCGTGTAACCCACCTCCTGATCCTGGGGCGAAAGGCCGCTCATCCAAGCCACGAGGACCGCCGTCAACCAGATTCCGCCGCGCGCCATGGTGTGCCCTCCGAGAAAGTCCTTCGTTCCACCGCACGACCGAGAAGGCGTCCGAGACGCGCTCGCTCGGCGGCGGCATCGGTGAGAATACGAAGTTTTCGCCATCCTGGGGCGGTGGCGGGAAGAGGTTTCTCATCCCGTCCAAACAGGACTTCGACCCGGCGCTCCCCGGGGAGCAGGCCCGTGATCTCCCAGGGGTGATCCGCGCCGTTACCCCAAAGCGCGGCCGCACGGCGGGCCAAGTCGCCCACGGTCACAGTCTGCAATCCCACGCCCGCCACGCAGACACCGGAGGCCCCGACGAGAGCGTGCAAGAGCGTGCCCACGACTTCGCGAAGCCCCAGAAAGTACCGCGCGGCCAGAGGGTCGCGCACGGGCAAGGGACGCCCCTCCCGCAAGCATCGCCGGAAGATGGGAATCACGCTGCGGGAGGAACCCAACACGTTGGGAAGCCTGAGCGCCGCCCATCGGGTTTCCGAGCCATCGAACAGGTCGCCGAGTAGAATCTCCGCCGCGCGCTTGGTGGCGCCCATGACACCCACCGGGTCGGAGGCCTTGTCCGTCGACACCTGCAGGAAGACCGCCGATGCGGCGTCGCGCGCCAGCTCGGCCACGTGGAGAGCACCTTCCACGTTCACCGACCAGGCCTCCTCGCGCAAGGTCTCCAACGGCACCACGTCCTTCAACGCGGCCGTGTGGATCACCGCGTCCGGAGCACCGCCGTCCGGCCAGGTGAGGTCCTCCAAGGCCAGCACGTCCGCGCAGCGGGTGACGAGATCGGGGTGGGCACCCAGAGCCGCGAGCGCCCCTGCGTCCCGATCCACCGCCATGACGCGACAACCTCCCAACGCGAGGACTTCCCTCACCAGGGCGCCGCCGATACTCCCACCACCTCCCGTCACGACGATCCGACGAAAATCCTCCCAATGGGGGTTCGGGAGGCCCTCCGACTCGGGGCGGCCCAGCAGCATTTCCGTCTCGTGTCTGTTCAACAATGATTCCCTCATCGTACGAGAAGCGCACCGACCGTGCGCATGAGAATGGACACGTCCCCCCAGAAACTGGGTCGGCGATAGTAGGCAAGACTGCGTTCGAGCTTGGCGGGCATGAGTTCCTCGATGTAGGTGCGCTCCGGTGTGGAGGACGACGCCAAGGCATCCTCCTCATCCAGGCCCTCCAAGGTGGCCGGGTCCGTGAGGCCCGGTTGCAACGTCAGAAGCCGGTGTGCGGGCTTCGAGTACCGATCGACAAAACGGGGCAACTCCGGGCGGGGACCGACCAGACTCATCCGTCCCGTGAACACGTGAAGGAATTCGGGCCATTCGTCAAGGCGGTACCGCCGGTAGACAGCACCCCACCTCGTGATACGGGGATCGTCCCTCGCCGTCACGCCGATCCCGACGTGCCGTGTCATCGTCCGCAACTTCACCATGCGGAACCGCCGGCCGCCCCGACCGATGCGCTCCTGGAAGAAAAACACCGGCGCACCTTGCTGCCACCGCAACCAAACCGTCAAGGCCGCGAAGAGGGGCAGGCCGACGATCATGACACCGCCCGCGACGACCAGATCGAAAGCGCGTTTCAAGATGCGCTGCACGGGTCTGTAGCCGAATTCCGTCATCGCCCGCCCTCGGCGATGGCGACAACGGCTTCGGCGATGCGATCCACCTCGTCGTCGCCGAGGGTCGGGTAGAGGGGGAGCGCCAAGCTCTCTCGTCCACGGAGTTCCGCCACAGGGAACTCGCCGGGTCGCCCGAGCCCCATCGCCTGAAAAGGTTCCATGAGATGCAGGGGCGGATAGTGAACGGCCGTCCCGATTCCCATCGCGCCCAGGGTGTCCGCTGCCTCGTCTCGGTTCACGCCACCCAGCCCCTCCGTCCATTGAACGATGAAAAGATGCCAAGCATGGTGATCGCCGGGGCGATCGACGTCCGCGGGAAGCCGTAGGCCATCCACGCCGGCAAGGGCCTCCCGATAGCGCGCCGCGAGCACGCGGCGGCGGTCCTCGAAGTCGAGAGACTTGCGCAATTGGGCACGACCGATCACGGAGAGGAGATCCGGGAGGTTGGACTTCGTTCCCAACTCCACCACGCGGGCTCCGCGAACGCGACTTCCCGCCCGCCGTTCGTGCGTTCCCGCGTCCAGACCGTGAAGACGGAGTCGCCGCAGTCGTCGCGCACGAGGACCGTCGGCGAGGGTGATCATGCCCCCCTCCCCCGTTGTGATGTTCTTGTTGGCGTAGAAGCTGAACGCGGTGGCGTCGGCGGCCGATCCCACGGGCAAGCCTCCCGCGCGGGCGCCGAAAGCGTGGGCGGCGTCGTCGATGACGACAAGGCCCCTCGAGCGGGCGAGTTCGCGGAGTGCGCCCAGGTCGGCAGGATGCCCGGCCAGATGCACAGGCAAGATCGCCCGCGTGCGCTCCGTGAGGCGAGCCTCCACGGCCGCCACATCGAGACAGCCGGTCTTGGGGTCCACGTCGGCAAACACGGTCTTGGCGCCCACCCTGAGGATGGCCTCCACCGTCGCCACGAACGTGAGGGGCGTGGTGACGACCTCGTCGCCTGGTGCCACGTCGAAAGCGGCCAGGGCGAGTTCGAGGGCGGCCGTACCGGACGATACAGCCACCGCGTGCTCGGCCTGCACGGCTTCGCTGAACTCCTCCTCGAAGGCGGCGGTTTCCGCACCGGTGGTGAGCCAGCCCGACCGGAGGACCCGGACGACGCCTTCGACTTCCTCGTCGCCGATGGAGGGGCGATGGAAAGGAATGGCCGACGTCATGACCGCGCCTCCAAGAGCAAATTGACGTGCCCGCGCAAAAAGGGGATGCGGTCGAGCAGGCGGCAAAGGGTGACGGAGACGGGCGACAAGCGCCGCGCCAGGGGCGGCAAGAGCAAGCTCGTGCGGCGCGGGATGGGGCGGGGCCCCATCGCGGTTTGGACGTCCGCCGCATCGACGGGACGCAAGCCCCCGCCCGGCTTCACCCATCGCATGTCGTGGATCAGGACGTAGCGCTTCGCCACGCGGAGGGCCTGGGCGAGGACGGCCTTGCGCATGGCGTCGTCAAGAATCGAGCTGAGGACCGTGGGCAGAATCACGAGGTCGAAAGCGTCGTCCCGCCAAGGCAGCGCCGTGGCGCAGCCGACGCGCAGGTCGGCGTCGGGGAGGACCTCGCGGGCTCGTGCAATTCGTTCAGGAATGAGGTCCAACCCCGCCATCCGCGCGGAGGGGACGCCCTGAGCCTTCAAGTCGGCGAGGAAACCGCCCTTGCCACAACCGATCTCGAGGATGCTCATAGACCCCAGACGGTCCCGATCCTTCGCGGGCAAAAGCCGAAGGCAGTCCTCCAGCCGACGTGGAACGAGATAGCGTCGGAAGGCGGACGGCGCTTCATCATCCGCCGCGGCATCGCGCAGGGCATAACGACGGCGGATGCGGCGCCGCTCGGCTTCCAAACCCTTCCGGCGAGGGAAGTGGGGGCGAGTGAGCGCCGTGGGAAGGCCGGCCAGGAATCCCAGCCCGTACCCGAAGTGCATGGCGGCGGCGACGGCGAGCCGCTTCGCGAATCCCTCATCCCCGCACCGTGCGGCGGCCCAACTCATTACCGCCAACCAGGGCAAGAGGAAAACCGGCAGGCCGACCACGAGGATGGGCGGCAGGAGGCACCGCAGCGTCCAGGCTCTCCAATATCGGGCAAGTACCCGCGGCTTGTAGAAGCCGTAGCGGAGGTATTGATCCCAGATCCCACCCAGGGTTTCCCGCGGCCGGTAGTCGACGCGAAGCCGTGGACAAAGCAAGACCGTCTCCCCCGTGGCGCGAAGCCTTTGGGCGTACTCGTCGTCCTGGTTACGGGCAAGACTCTCGTCGAACCCTCCGTACACATCGAAGACCCAAGCCGGCCAGGCGCCCAGATAAACGGTGTCGGCCGGGCGGGGCGAACCGGCCACCGATTTCCGAAAGGCGGCGCCCCCCGCCCCCAAGATCTTGTCGTGCCACGCCTCGAGGGCGCGGCCCCAAGACCGGGCTCCCCTCACCTGTTGCACACCACCCACGCAGGCCGCATCCCCGCGCTCCAGTTCCTCGAGCAGGCGGGCCAGGTAGTCGGGGTCGGGGCGACTGCGCACGTCCACGCGGGCTATGAACCTGCCCCGCGCGACGCCGAGCGCCAAGTTGAGGGATTCGGGGGTCCGCCCCGTGGGGTGTTCGAGGACGCAGACGGCGGGACCGCCCGCCTCTTTCCGATGGACATCGAGGATCGCCCGCGCCTCGGGTGAGGGACCGCCGAGCACGACCAGAATCTCCCAACTCTCCGCCGGCAGGGTTTGCGCGGCGAGGCTCCTCAGGCAGCCCTCGATGTGTGCAGCGCCGCCGCGAATCGGCACCAAGACACTGAGGCCGAGCCTCTTGGGCTCATGGTCAGTGACCTCCCCGCGAACGGCGGTGGAAGCGACGGATGGAGGGCTCTTCGTCGGGGCCATGAGAGAAGACTACCACGACCCCCTGGACCACAGCGGCCCGGCCTGCCATCCTGCCCCCGGCCCCTGACGAGGACACTCCCATGCGTGACGCCTGGACGCTCGATCCGAACATCCTCTTTTTGAATCATGGCTCCTTTGGCGCATGCCCCAGGGTGGTGCTCGATGAGCAGAACCGTCTGAGAAGTCGACTCGAGGCGGAGCCCGTCCGATTCATGGTGCGGGATCTGCCCGATCTGCACCGCCGAGCTCGAGAGGCTCTCGGCGCGTTCATCGGGGCAGACGCCGAGGAATTGGCGCTTCTCCCCAACGCCACCACCGCCGTCAACGCCGTCGTGAGATCCCTCGTCCTGAAACCCGGCGACGAAATCCTCGTCACGGACCATGAGTACAACGCCTGCCGCAACGTGGCGGACTTCGTCGCCCAACGCCGGGGCGCCGTGGTGCGCACGGTCTCGATTCCCTATCCCCTCGCGTCGCCGGACGAAGCCCTGGCCCCTCTCGTCGGAGCTCTGACGGATCGGACGCGGCTCGTGATGCTGGACCACATCACGTCGTCGACGGCGCTCCTTTTTCCCGTGGAAGGGTTGGCGAAGATCCTGGAGGAGCGAGGCATCGACTTTCTCATCGACGGCGCCCACGCGCCGGGTCAGATTCCTCTCGATCTTCGCGGGCTTCCCGGGGTGTTCTACACGGGCAACGCCCACAAGTGGCTCTGTACACCGAAGGGCTCCGCGTTCCTCCGTGTACCCTTCGACCGGCAAGAGGAGATCCGTCCGGTGGCCATCAGCCACGGAGCCAACGCCCCCACGGGACGCGCGAGTCGTTTCCGTCAGGAGTTCGACTGGTGCGGCACCGATGACCCCACGCCCTACCTCTGCATCCCCACGGCTCTCGACTTCATGGACAAAGCGATGACAGGCGGTTTTTCCGCGGTGATGCAGCGCAACCATGAACTCGCCGTCGAGGGACGGCGCATTCTCATGGATGCTTTGGGGATCGAGCCTCCGGTACCGGAATCCATGCTGGGCTCCATGGCGGCGCTCCCCCTTCCCGACCGGACCATCGAGGGTGAACTCGGCGCGTGGGATATGGACCCCTTGCAGGAGCGCCTCCTCGACGAAGAGCGCATCGAAGTCCCCATTTTCCCTTGGCCCGCCCCAGGCCGGCGCCAGCTCCGTATCTCCGCCCAACTCTACAACACACGCGACGACTACGTCCGCCTCGCCTTGGCCCTTTCCAAGCTCCTCTGACTCGCCCAACGCTCGCTCGCGGGGGCGTCCCACCCCCGCTAGCGGCCGGGCTGCCGGAGAGTGCGGGAGGCGGAGGACCAGGCCTGCTTGACCATGCGGCGCACATCTTCGCGGAGGCGGGCGGCGTCATAGACGATGCCGTCCTTGATCGTGTAGCGGACACCTCCCACGCGGACAGGACGGTTGTTCTCGTCGAGATGGATGGCGCCCGTGGCATAGAGGACTTTCAGGTTCGCCAGAGGATTGAGCGGGACGACGATCATGTCGGCGAGCTTGCCGGGCTCGATGGAGCCGACCTCATCGTCCATTCCCAAGGCCTGAGCGCCGTAGAGCGTGGCGGAACGGATCACCTCGAGGGGATGAAAGCCCGCCTCGCGGAGGAGCTCCAGCTCACGGATGTAACCGAAACCATAAGTCTGAAAGATGTAACCGGAATCGGAACCCGCCGTCACCCGCCCACCCCGATTCTTGTACTCGTTGACGAAGCGCATCCAGAGGCGGTAGTTCCGCTTCCAAGCGACCTCCTGCTCCGTCCCCCAATCGAACCAGTACGACCCGTGAGCCTTCCGACTGGGTTGGAAGAAGTCCCACAACGAGGGCAAAGTGTAGAGGGGATGCCACTCCGCGCAGCGCAGCCGCATGAGGTCGCGACTCGCCTCGTAGATGTTGAAGGTGGGATCGATGGTGAAGTCGAGGTCGAGGAGCGTTTTCATCACCTCGTTCCACTTCTTCGAGCCGGGCTTGGCGGCCTGCTCCCAAAGCCGGCCCGCCTCCTCGAAACGATTCTGCTCGTCATTGTAGTTGTAGTCGACGGGATAATCCTGAACCGTGCGGTCCGTGAAGAGCGCTTCGGGAAGGCCGTACCAGTGCTCCATCGACGTGAGCCCCCACCGAGCCGTGTCGACCACGTTCACTCGGGCGACGTCGAGCTGGGCATGATGGCAGGCGGAACGAAGGCCTTTCTGCTTCAGATACGAGACCGCGGCCCTCATGATGTCCGGGCGATAGCCGAAAAACTTCGCGCCGTCCGCCCCCTTGGTGACGATTTGGTCCACCCACTGCATGGCTTCCTGCGGTGAGGTGAACGGACTCTCGTGTCCCTGGCCGAAGACGGGATAGGCGAGAATACGGGGCGCCACGATGAGGTTCTCGGCCGACTTCTTCTTGTGACGAAGGACCCAATCGAGACCGTTGCCGCAAGCGGGATCGCGAATCGTGGTGATGCCGTGCCCCATCCAGAGCTTGAAGACGTACTCCGCGAAGGCTCCCTGCTCCTTGCCGCCGATGTGCCCATGCATGTCGACGAACCCGGGTAAAACCCACTGCCCCTCGAGGTCGAGGATGTTGACCCTGCGATCGGGCTCGGTGGTCACCTTGGCCTCGGGAAGAGGCATCCCTGGATTGCCCGCGTTGATGATGGAGACGATGCGATTCTTCTCGATGCGGATGTCCACGGGGCCCCGGGGCGGCGCCCCCGTGCCGTCGACGAGCATCACGCCGTGGAGAACGAGGATGTCGAACGGACCCTGCCCCTCGCCGGGAGCCCGAGGCGGCGCGTCCGGCATGGCGCCGTCCTGAACTTGGGACGGTGCGACACAGCCGCACGCTTGGGGGTGAAGGTGGGGCGTCGCCAAGAGAAGAGCGAGCGCAACGATGAGGGCGTATTTCATCATGGGTGGCATTCCTCTGCGGGTGCGGGCATCTTCCCCCAGGAGGCGGGGAATGGGAAGGGAGAAGACCGGGAATGCCAGTTCTCTCGTGGAGTGTGGACGTCCTCGTCCGCCTTCTTCGGCGGAGGAGAAAGGCAGGACGACGGGGACGTCGTCAATCCAGCGGACGTCGTCACTCAAGAAAAGGTGTGACATGAGCGGAAGGAATGCGCTACTCTGAGAGTCGTCGTCTTCGGAGGTCTTTTCATGCGCATGTCCACGTTAGCCGTCTGCCTTTTCGTTCTCACCGCGTTCGCCGGAGGTCAGACCACCGCGGACGCGTGGATGCCCGCCGATACGCCGAATCAGGGGTCGGCCCTTTCCTCGCCGTTCGGCATCTCCCTGGGGTCGGGACAGAATGCGTCCCACACCATCGTGCAAAGGATTCCCGCCAGCTATCTCATGACGGCGGGTATCCCCGTGAACGCCGTGCTCACGGACGTGGCCCTCGCCCCCGCGGGCGGCGGCACGATCACGATTCCCAACTTCCACGCGGCGGTGGGCCTCTCTCCGGGGCCGTGGAACAACACTCAGTTCCTCGGCAACCTCCTTCTTCCCGAAGACATCTGGAACAGCGCATCCCAGGGGACCTTCACCTGGACCGTCACCGGAAACCAGTGGAACACCCTCAATCCGGCACCGCTGAACCAGACGGTCTGGGACGGTGTCAGCGACCTCGCCCTCTACATCTCGACGGGCAACCTCCAAGTCCAGCCAGCGGGATCTTCAACGGGCGGACCCATCCTCATCTGGTTGGGGACCTTCCGCAGCGCCGGAGGCGTCTCGCTGCGGAACCGCGCGCCCGGCTTCGCGGCTCCCACGCCCACCGTAACCGACACGAGTGGGCTGAAGGTTCGCCTCACATTCAATACGGGTTCCGGTCAGCAACCGGGCACCGTGACGTTCCTCGGGCCTCCCAACTTGACGCCGGGAACGACCCGCGTGGTCGTCTTCTCGGCGCCAGGTCATGCGGGAGAAATCTACGTCCCCGTCGTCTCGTGTACGCTCGGATCAACCGTGGTCCCGGGACTCCCGGCGACGCTGCCCATCGTCAACGACGCCTGCACGAATTTCTACTTCAACGACCCCCTGTCGCCATTCATCTTCGCTCTGGCGCTCCCGGCGCTCGGCCCCACCTTCGGGCTTCTGGACGCTCAGGCCATGTCCACTGGAGTCGTGGCCTCGCCCCCGAACATCGTGCCCCCGGGTCTCGGACTGGACGTCCACATCACTTTCATCACTCTCGATCTTTCCGGGCTGCCGACGGGTGTCCATGGGACGGGAACGGTTACGTTTCTTTGAGAGCCCCCCTCCTCGCTGTTCCCCAGGGTGAAGCCCTTCGCGATGCACAAGAAATAGGGTATACGGGGATGTCTCCGCCCAAGCGACCTTGCGCCGAGGAGGGAACCCGTGCAGCAATCCATCCCGAAGTCCGACTCATTCCCGTCCGGTCCTGGACCAGGAACGGCGTGGCATGCAGCCTAGCCCCCGCCTCATCGCCCACCGAGGGCTGGCTCTCGACGTCCCCGAACTCTCGGCCCCGGCCCTGAAGAAGGCCATCGACAGCGGGGCAAAGATGATCGAGATCGATCTGCGCCTGAGCCGCGACGGCTACCTGGTGTGCCTCCACGATGAAGACGTCGGCAACGTCCTCGATGGGGAGGGGAGCGTGCGGGGTTTCACCGCCAAGGACCTGCTCACCTTGCGCTTTCGCTCGGACCCGTTGGAGCATCCGATTCTCCTGGACGAGGCGCTCGCCATCACGCGAGGACGGACCTTGCTCGATTTGGAATTGAAGGTGGAAGACACCGACGCTCCCGCGGACCTCATCCACGCCCTGCGGAGTGCCTTCGAACGGGCAGACTCGGATGGGGAAATCCTCCTCACCAGCGACAGCCCCGCCCTCCTTCAAGCGCTCCAGGAGTCGATGTCGAAGTATCCACGTGGATACATTCTCCGAATGGGCGACGACGCGGATCCCTTCGAGATCCTCAACCGCATCGACGGAGCGGTTCTCGTCTGCCATGCGGACCGACTCGACACGGCTCTCCTCGAGTCGGCGCGACGCAACATGGTCGCCGTCTTCGCGTATTCCGTCGACGACCCCGGCGAAGTCGCCCGCCTTCATGGGCTGGGCGTCACGGGCGTCATCACGAATCGCATCGATCTTTTGACCGAGTATTTCCAGCAAGGCCAAGATAGGTCTCGAATCGTCTCCCACGGAGGGGGCATCCTTTCCTTGGAAATCGGTTCCAGCCAGATGAGAGCAGCCCTCGTCTCACCCAGTGGCGAAGTCCTGGAGCTCGAAAGCTCCCCCCTTCCGCTCATCAATTCCGAAACGGGTCATTGGGAGTTGGATCCCCTTCAGGTTCTGAACGGCCTGCGCGAACTCATCCGCCGCGTCGCCGAGAAGGCCCAGGCGACGCCCGCGTCGGCCACGCTGGCCTGCCAAAGATCGACGGGACTCGTCTGCCGAGCGAGTGATTTGACCCCCGTCGGGCCGGCTCTCTCGTGGATGGACGCCCGGAACGCCGGCCTGCTCGACGCATTGATGCCGGAGAAGGAAGAGATCGAGGATGCGAGCGGATTGCCCCTCGACGCCGCATGGACGGCGGTGAAGGGCCGCGTCATCAAGAACGGCGATTACCTCTCGGAGGACGAGGTTCTGGCCCCGCTGGGGAGTTGGATCGTCTCCCGCCTCACCACATGCCCTCTGATGGTCGACCCCACGATTGCCAACCGGACAGGGCTCCTCGATCGCAGCGGCCTCGGCTGGAATCCCATCCTCACCAGCGCCTACGGGTATACGGCCGACCAGCTTCCCCAACTCGTCCCGACCCGTCATGATTTCGGCGTCATGCCCTGGCCGAATGGCGACGAGGTCCCCGTGGAGGTGCTCATCGGCGACCAACAGGCCACGTATCTGGGGGCGCTCGGACCTGGAGGACGAGCTCTGCTTCTCATTCTGGGCATGGGCGCTTTTGCCATGCGCGGGGCGAGTGCCGACGCGCCCCAACTTCCGGGCACGCGCCGCGCCCCCTTGTTCTGGCGGGGACGCTCTCCGGCCCCGCGACGGTTTCTCCTCGAGTGGCCGGTCCTCACTCCCTCAACGACGGTGGGCCGCGATGGCGGGCTAGGCGATGTGCGGGCCTATGCGAGGGCGCTCGCCCTCGGCGAGGAATGGCCGCGCGACGAAGCCCGGGAGATCCGAGCTGCCCTCCTCAAACTTGCCGACCCCGGCGACTGCCGGGTCATCATCGCCGGCAAGGGTGCGGCCTCGCCGCAGCGATTGCACATCTTGCGAGAAGAGCTGCCCTGGGCCGTCGAGTGCCCACGCCCGAGAGAATTGGGCCTCATGGGGGCCGCGCGCATGACGGTTTTCTCCTGGTGAGCCCCTCCCCTCCGAGTTCACCCCGTCCGCCGAAACCGCAAGCCCAAGTTGATGATCCTTCTCAGTAACGCTTCGTAGGAGATCCCCACCGCCTCCGCGGACTCCGCGAAATCCTCTCCATAGGCGAGTTGTGGATTGGGGTTGGCCTCGAGAATGTAGAAGCTGTCGTCGTCACGCAGTCTCAGATCCATGCGAGCGTAGCCCGACAGGCCCAGCGCCCGGAAAGCGCGCTTGCAGGTCCGTACGATCCGCCCGGTCAACTCCTCGCCGAGCCCCTTCGCCGGCCCGGTGCGAATCTTGTATTTCTTCTGGTAGGCCTCGTCGAACTTGACCCGCTCCGTCGCGATGTGGGGCACATTCTCCGGAAGGCTATCGAAGAAGATCTCCCAGATCGGAAAGACTTGGAGCCTCTCGTTTCCGATGATCCCCACGTAGAGTTCCCGCCCTTCAATGAACTCTTCGCCGATCGCGTCGGTGCGAACTTCCTCGTGGATGAAGCGGACGCGGTTCTCGAGTTCCTCATCGTCGCGCACGACGCTCTTCGACGAGATCCCCTGGGACGCCTCCTCGACGAGCGACTTCACGAGGATAGGGAAGTCGAGAGCTTTCGGACGCCGAATGCGCCGTTGCATCGGAAAGACGGCGAAGTCGGGGGTGGGAATGCGGTGCCAGGCCATGATCTTCTTGCTCAGGGCCTTGTCCCGGGCCAGGATGAGCCCTCGGGGATTGCAACCCGTGAACGGCACACGCATGAGTTCCAGATAGCTGACGACGTTTTGGTCGAATATGGCGTGCCCCGCGAACTCCTCGAGAAGGTTGAAGACGATGCGGGGCTTGAAGACGTCCAGCATCTCGCGGATGACACCGAGTTCGCCCCCCACGCCCAAGGGATGCACCTTGTGCCCCATCTCCCTCAACGTCGAGCAGACGTCGAATTCCGTCTTCCACTCGGCGTGGGTCACGTCCTTGGGGTCCGCGGACTCCGGCGGGACGAGGGATTCATGGACGAGAACGGAGATCTTCACGGCATCTGCGCTTTCACATGGCTATTCGGTGGCGTCCGGTCTGCAAGTAGCTCATCGTCTGGACCGTCAGCATGACGGTGCAGTTCAACAAAGTGTGATCCTCCGGCATCGTAAGCCGAAGACCCAGTTCTCTGCAACGGATGGTCATGTCGCGAATCACTTGATCGATGGTGTAGGCATGCGTGCCGGTCCAGTCCGCAACGCAACTACGAATGTCTCTTCTCATCTTGTTCAGGAATACGGACGCTCTGGGAGTGCGGCGGTGCTTGGGCGTCGGAGAGAAAAGGCGCATGAGATCCTCGTCGAACACCGACGGGTGAGCCACCTCGTACCTTTGACGCTTCTCCTCGTAATACTCGTCGAGCGTCGTCTTGATACGCGATGCCGGCTCTTCGCGCCTGCGGGTCGAAACGAGAGGTTTCTTTTCGCAGATCTCCTGCATCAGTTCGTCCATGTACTCGAGCTTCTTCAAGGCTCCCCATCCGCGATAGCGCTCGCGCCATCGGTCCGTCGCGAGCCACACCGCAAAGGTCTCGGCGAAGTCCTCGTCGGGGTGACTCTGCGCATACCAGTTGTCCAGGTGCAGGACGTAGTTCTTGCTGAGGGGCTTGGGCGAGTAATAGTCCGGATAGGGTTTCTTGGGATCGCCGAACAGCTCCTTGCGACGCTTGCGGCGCCGAAGCATGTAGGCGTTGTCGATGGCATGCCCGACCTCGTGGCGAAGGATCTTCAGGCAACTCGCCCGGTTTCCCCCTTCGACCTCGTACATCATTCTCAACTCGAGCCGCTTCAGTTTCTCATGGGCGAGATAGAAGGGCACGGCGAATCCCGGTACGCCGTCGGGAGTGAACCACTCGTCCGAGATCCACATGTGCGGCCTGAACCTGAATCCCCGCTCTTCCAGCTCCTCCAGGACCTGTCCATAGAGGCACCGGACACGGGTGTCGTCCAGGTCGAGCCCGAGGTCACAAATCCTCATTTTCATCAGTTCCGGCTCGGAAAGAGCAGTCCAGTCCGGCCGGTTGACCTTCGATGCCATTTCGATCTCCATCCACGGGGCCTTCGCACCCAGGATACGGCGAGCCTGGGACGGCGATCGCGGAACGCTGGAGGCGCTTTGGCAGCCCAGAGTGTAGACTGTCCGCCCCTGTGAAATGAGGAGCGCTTCATGGACGAAGGTGCTGTGAGCAAGAAACGACGCATCGGCTCGCATTGGCTGATTCTGACCGGGTTCATCCTCGGCGTGGCCCTGGGCGCCTTCGTCCAGACCCGCGAGACCGTCCTCGAAGCCGGCCTTCGGCTCGAAGCGGCCCCCGAAGGCGGCGTCCTCGTCACGGAGGTGGCCCCCGGCGGCCCGGCCGCTCAGGGGGGCCTGGGTACGGGCATGCGGCTCGACGCCCTCATCATCGATCGCCACCGAAAAACCGAAAAGCGGGTCCCCCTCGCCCAGCCCGAGGACTTCGAGAAGGCAATCGCGGACCTGGACGTGGGCGCGGCCGTTTGGGCCGCCCCCATGGGCGACGCGAAACCCCGTCGCATCGTGCTCAGGCTCTCTCCCGACTGCGCGCGCTCGGCTTGGCTCACCCCGTTCCGGTTCATCGCGGATATTTTCATTTCGCTGTTGAAGATGCTCATCGTGCCGCTCGTGCTCACGTCGATCATCACTGGGGTGGCAGGGCTGGGCGGCGGCGCTGATCTCGGCCGCCTGAGCGCGAAGACGTTCTTCTATTACGTCCTGACGAGCATGCTCGCCATCATGACGGGCCTCATCCTCGCGAACGTGATTCGGCCCGGCGTCGGCGCTGACCTCGGCCTCACTGCGGAGAAGGCCTCGAGCTTCCAAGAACTGCCGTCGCTCTGGGACATCTTCAGGAGAATCGTTCCGCCGAACATCGTGACCGCATTCAGCAACAACGGGGCCATGCTGCAGATCATCTTCTTCGCACTTCTGTTCGGCTGGGCGATCACCAAGCTGGCCGAACCTCATGCGAGCCGCCTGAAGGATCTCTTCGACTCTCTCTTCGCGGCGATGATGGAGATCGCCAAGGTCGTCCTCTCCCTCATTCCCATCGGCGTGATGGCGCTCATCGCCAAGGTCGTCGGCGAGACCGGTTTCGGCATCTTCAAGCCGCTCGCCGTCTACATGATCACGGTGGTGGCGGGCCTCACGTTCCACTCCCTCGTGGTCCTGCCCCTTCTCGTGTGGCTGCTCGGACGGGCCAACCCGTGGAAGCACATGAAGGCCGTCAGCCCGGCGCTCGTGACGGCCTATTTCACATCGTCCTCCAGCGTCACGCTCCCGGTCACCATGGAAGCGACCACCAAGCGCGGGAAGATCTCCAACAAGATCGCCTCCTTCGTGCTGCCTTTGGGCGCGACGATCAACATGGACGGAACCGCCCTCTACGAATGTCTGGGCGTGCTTTTCCTCGCGCAGAGCTACGCGTCCCTGCCGGGAGTCGAGTTTCATCTCACCTTCTCGGCCCAATTCCTCGTGGTGATCACCGCCCTTCTGGCCTCGATCGGCGCAGCGGGAATCCCCAGCGCCGGTCTCGTGATGATGCTCACGATCCTGGCCGCCTTGGGCCTTCCCCTCGAGGGAGCGGCCCTTCTGCTGGCCGTCGATCGCCCCCTCGACATGCTCCGCACCGTGGTCAACGTCTGGAGCGATTGCTGCGCCGCAGCCATCATCGCACGCTCGGAGGGAGAAACCATCGCGGCGTCGGCGGATTCTTCGTAGAACGCCGAGAACGGTCGACAGGAAAGAGACTGCACGATGATGAACCAACCCCTCGACTCCGCCGATTCCCAAGTTCAGGCGGCGATTCGACGCGAACTGGAGCGCGAGCGCGCCGACGTGGAACTGATCGCCTCGGAGAACTACGTCTCGCGAGCGGTCATGGAAGCCATGGGCAGTTGTCTCACGAACAAGTACGCGGAGGGGCTGCCCGGCAAGCGCTACTACGGCGGCTGCGAAGCCGTCGACGAGGCGGAGGACCTGGCGCGGGATCGCGCGAAGGAACTCTTCCACTGTGAGTGGGTGAACGTCCAACCCCATTCGGGAGCGTCCGCCAATGCCGCGGTCTATCTGACCCTCCTCGAGCCGGGCGACACCTTCCTGGGCCTCGACCTTTCCCACGGCGGCCACCTCACCCACGGAAGTCCCGTCAATTTCTCTGGCATCACCTATCACGCCATTCACTACCGCGTTCGCAAGAACGGCCCCGACGCCGGGTACATCGACATGGACGAGGTCAGAACCCAGGCCCTCGAACATCGTCCAAAGATGATCTCCATCGGCGCCAGCGCGTATCCCAGAGACTTCGACTACGAGGCCTTCCGCTCCATCGCCGACGAGATCGGAGCGTTCTTGTGGATGGACATGGCCCACACGGCGGGACTCATCGCCAAGGGACTCCTGAAAGACCCCCTACCCGTGTGCGACGTGGTCTCCACGACCACGCACAAGACGCTCCGCGGCCCGCGAGGCGGAATGCTCCTTCTCGGCCGCGACACCGAAAACCGCCTGGGCAAGGTCGCCGCCAAGTCCGGCCGCACCAAGATGATGTCCGAGCTCCTGGACGCCGCCGTCTTCCCCGGTTGCCAGGGTGGCCCCTTGATGCACGTCATCGCCGCCAAGGCGGTGGCGTTCGGTGAAGCGCTCAGGCCCGAATTCGAGACCTACGGCCGACAGGTGATCGCCAACGCGAAGGCCATGGCGGAAGCGTTCTGCGAGAAGGGCTATGATCTCGTGTCGGGAGGCACGGACAACCACCTCGTTCTCGTGGATCTGCGCAACAAGGGGGTGAGCGGAAAGAAAGCGGAGAGGCTGCTCGGAGCGGCGGGCATCACGGTGAACAAGAACATGGTGCCCTACGACGACCGTAGCCCCATGGTGACGAGCGGGATTCGCCTCGGCACCGCGGCCATGACGACGCGCGGGTTCACCGAAGAAGACTTCCGCACCGTCGTGGGCCTGATCGACCGCCTCATCGCGAAGCCTGATGACGCGGCCACGACCGAACAGGTCAAGGGCGCCGTCGAGGAGATCCTGCGAGCCCACCCCCTCTACACGTTCTGAACCGCGGCCGGCACGTTTACCGCCGAGCGAACAGCACGAGGGGAATCACGATCTCGGCTTGTTCCTCCGCGTCCACCTTCAAGATGATACGCCCCTCCGTGCGGACGGCCCCCTCGAAGTCGGAGAGCGAGGGCAGCGTGCCTTCCAGCATCAACGTCCTCACCTGAGGGAGTGCCGGGTCCCCGGGTAGGTCCGTGAGCCGCCAGGAGTCCTTGGTCGGCCACTCCACCTTCGACGCAAGGACCTTCAGACGCCCCCCCTTCCTTCTCAGCAGGCGAATGGGCTGCCGAATCCTCTGGGGTTTCGCGCCGAGGGCCCAGGTGAGCCGGAGTGGGCGCACCAGAATGGGGTACTCCACGTCGGCGATGAGGGGGATGCGGATCTCCGGTTCCCGCGCGTCGGCACAGCGAAATCGGAGCTGGCCCCGGTACCGGCCGGGCTCCTTCGCGCCGTCGAATCCAACTTCGAAGGTGAATGCGTGGCGTTGAAAGCGGGGTTCGTCGCCCAGGGTCCGAGGTCCTCTTCGGGCGACAAGGCGGAAACCTTCCCCTTCGACCTTGCCCGCACCGACGTCGAAATCCGCATGGAGGCTGGAGACGCGAACCGCCAGAGGCTCAGGCCGGGCGCCCGGGCGGAGGCCCGCGAACCGCAAGGCCCGTGGTCCCACCTCGAGGACGGGCGCGATTTGCGCTTTCACCGGCAAGGTGACTCCCCTCCCGCTCTCCCCCTCCAGATGAACGATCACGGCCTTTTGAAACGCCCCCGAACGCCCCAGGGGATTCAGCCGGACCACCACATCGACACTCCGGTCGGTCGTCAGAGTCCTCGTCGAGGGCTCGACGACCGTGCACCCGCAGGTCGCCTCGACCTTGGCGATCGTCCGGGTTCCCGCGATCGATCGCAAATGGATGACCCCTTCCACCGGTTCATCACCGCGGATGCGCCCGAAGTCCAGCACCGCGGGCGCCACCCTCAGACTCCCCACCCGAACGAACTCCTCCGCCGAATCCGCCACGGCCCCCCCCGGACGATCTCCACAGCCCGCAAGACCGCAGGCGAGAACCGCCAACACGCTCGCCCCCAGCCCCCATCGCCAACCCCGACTTGCGGCCCTTGGCATCCGATCCGCTCCCTTGCCGGCACCGGCGACCTCCGTCCGGCGACTCGAAGAATTCTAACCGAACCGCCCCGTCCTCCCGTTTTTCCGTGCGAAAACCACCCCGGCACCGGAGATCTGGATGAAAGGCCAGTGGTTCCGACAGATGGCTATACGCGCGGACCGTGAAACAAGTCGTCGGGGAGGGCGAAGACACGACGAGGACTGGTTAGAGTGGAGGGATGAGTCGACTCGGACGTCCTGAAATCCTCGCTCCCGCGGGGGATGAAGCGAGCTTGAGAGCCGCCCTCGCCGCGGGTGCGGATGCGGTCTATCTGGGGCTGGACGAGGGATTCAACGCCCGGGCGCGGGCTGGGAACTTCCCCGCCGAGGAATTGGGGCGCGTGGTGGAGCTCTGCCACCGCGCCGGAACCCGTGTGTTCCTCACCCTCAACACCCTCGTCTTCGAGGACGAGTTGGCGGACGCCGCCCGGGCCATCGAACGGGCCGCTCGAGCCGGCGTCGACGCCCTCATCGTCCAGGACCCAGCCGTGGCTCTGCTCGCCCGCCGCATCGCCCCCGACCTGGAGGTCCATGCCAGCACCCAGATGACCATCTCGTCGCCCGAAGCGGCGCGTTTCGCCGAAGCTCTGGGCGTCACCCGGATCGTCGTTCCGCGGGAACTCTCGCTCGCCGAGATCGAACGCTTCATGGGAGGCACCGACCTCGAGGTCGAGGTGTTCATCCACGGAGCGCTCTGCGTCTCCTGGAGCGGCCAGTGTCTCACCAGCGAAGCGTGGAGCGGACGGTCCGCCAACCGGGGCCAATGCGCCCAATCCTGCCGCCTCCCCTACCATCTCATTCTCGACGGCCGTCGCCGGGATCTGGGTGACGTCACCTACCTCCTCTCACCGAAGGATCTGGCTGGAGTGCGGGCCCTGCCGCGATTGGTGGAGCTGGGCGTGCACGGGCTCAAGATCGAGGGCCGTCAGAAAGGCCCCGCGTATGTCGCCACGGCCACCGAGTCGTACCGGCGGTGGGTCGGTGAGATCGCCCAGTCCCAAGACCAGGGGAATCCGTCCCCGTCGAGGGCGCGCCTCGAAGCCATGAGCCTCGCCTTCAGCCGTGGATTCAGCGACGGATTCTTCCAAGGAGCGGACCATCAGACCCTCGTCGAGGGGAGGTTTCCGAAGCACCGGGGACTTCTCCTGGGGCGCGTGGTCAAGGTGATGGGGAACGACGTCCTCGTGGAGGCGGCCCCCGACGGGCGGCCCTGGACAGGGGCGCTCGCCACCGACGAAGTTCGTTCCGGGCCGAAAGGAGCCTTGGCCTCCCCCATCGCGGAGTCCGAGGCGATGCTCCCACTTCCCACTCTCGCCCAGACTCCTCGCCCCGGACAAGGCGTCGTCTTCGACCAAGGCAATCCGGAGGATCTGGAGGAACCGGGCGGCCCCATCTTCCGCGTGGCGTCGCCCGGCCCGGGGCTCCATCTTCTGGGGTTCGGGCGACCCGGACCGGATCTGAACCGGGTGCGGCCAGGCGATCTCTGTTGGATCACGAGCGACCCCGACGTGGCGGCCCGCGGCCAACCCGTACGGGACGACGCCCTTCCGCAAGCGGAGATCCCCCTCGATGGCGTGGTACGCGGCGGGATGGGCGAGCCGCTGCACGTGATGGTGACGACGACATCCGGGCGCACGGCGGAAGCGACGAGCCCCTCCCGCCTCGCGAAGGCGCGGGGCCGCGGACTCGACACGACACTGCTCAGGGCGAAACTGGGGGCGTTCGGCAAGACACCCTTCCGGCTCCGGCATCTGGACGTGGAAGGGCTCGAGCCCGGTCTGCACCTTCCCGTCTCGGAACTGAAGGCGCTCCGCCGACATCTGACCGAGGAACTCTCGAAAGCAGCGGCGGAGGAGAAGGCGCAACGGGTGCTTCCTTGGCGGGAAGCTCTCGACGCCGTCAAGGTGAGCGCACCGAGACCGCCTGTCGACGAGCGCTCCCCCACCCTCGTGCCCCTGTGTCGTTCCATGGCTCAGCTCGAAGCCGTGATCGAAGCGGGGCTCGAGGAGGTGGAATTGGACTGGATGGAGTTGGTGGGCCTCAAACGCGCCCACGCTCTGGCTCGCGACGCGGGCCTGAAGGTCACCCTCTGCACGCTGCGGATTCAAAAGCCGGGGGAGGCCGGCTTCGCATCGGCGCTCGAGGGCCTCGCGCCGGACGCGGTACTCGTCCGCCACTGGGGCGGCCTCATGGAGTTTCGCGACCGCCCCGCCGACCGACGCCCCCTCCTCCACGGCGACTTCAGCCTCAACGTGACCAACAGCGTCACCGCGCGCCATCTGCTCGATCTCGGTCTCGAGACTTTGACCGTCTCCCACGATCTCGACGCGCCCCGTCCGAGACTCCTCGTACAGGGGGTGGACCCGAGCCGACTGGCCATCGTGGTGCAGCACCGCATCGCCGCCTTCCACACGGAGCACTGTCTCTACGCCCACCTTCTCAGCGAAGGGAGAGATCATCGGTCCTGCGGCCGTCCGTGCGAGAAACACGAGATCTCCCTCGAGAACGCAAAGGGGAGGCATCACCCGGTCATCGTCGATGCGGGATGCCGCAACACGGTGTTCAACGCCGAACTGCAGACCGCCGCCCACGAGATGAGGAATCTCATGGCTGCGGGACTCCGCCGCTTTCGCGTGGAATTCCTGCGCGAAACCCGCGACGAAGCGACGCGGGCGCTCCGGGCGTGGCAGGATCTTCTCGAGACCCGCATCACGCCTGATGACCTCAATGAGCGCGTGGGAGCGAAGAGTCGCATCGGGTTGATCGGGACGACGCGTTGAAGC
>CAZLGG010000055.1:0-25950 GCA_964559135.1 uncultured Planctomycetia bacterium | reverse complement strand
GAACGGCAAGAGTATGAGCCCGGAGGAGCCGGTGCAAAACGTGTCGCTGGTCATGTCCGTGGTGCCGAGGAGCGAGAGACAATCCATCATGGACAGGTACCGGCCCCTGAGGTTGAAGGTGTTGAAGACGGGAAGGTTGATGGCCGTGACGGGGAAACAACAGGTCCCATTGGAGTCGAGGCCGTCAGTGCCCAGGATCGTGAATTGACCCTGGCCGGTCAGAGACAGACGCAAACAGCGTGCCAGCTTTTTGCCGCAGATGCATGAAGGCTTCCTCCTCGGCGCGGTGAAACCCAGCCCTCCACCGTGGGGGGATGGGCAACGAACACCGTACAGCAACCCACACCGAGAGGTCAACAGGAAGCCTTGTTTTTTCTTTTAGCATAAATCATGCGCCCTCTTTCAGGGGGCGGTGGAGCGGAATCCGGTGGCGGTCGGCGCCCCGCCACGAGGGATCGCTGTGTCCAGGGGCGGAGGTTCGGGCCTTCGGCCCGTTGCTGCGCGTGCGGTGGCGGCGAGCCGTCAAAGCAAGGTGCTCACGTCTTCTGATTTGCACACCACGACGCCGGCGGGCCCCCGCGGCACCGCCGGGCCCCGGGGAGGCGAAGAACTCGCTGAGGGCACACCGCAGGCCGCTCGCCGGCATCACCGACGCATCGGAAAAACTCGAGGATCCGGTGAGGACGGCGGAACTCTTGGACCGCCTTCCCGACGAACCGTTCCCCTGGGGCCCCGTGGAAGGCTGCCTGCCCCCCCGTTCCGCCGTCCTCATGGACGCCGGCCTTGGAACGCCGCCCACCTGATTTTTTCTTCGAGATCGCCGACACGGACGACGAGCAGATCCGGGAACGGCTCGGAGAAGGGGCCACCGCCTTGCTGACAATGTTGCTGAAACGGAGCCGGGGTGGGGACGTCCCCTTCGACGACATCCCGCCCGCCCTTCGCCGTCCCATCGAAGACGCCGAAATCGACGGACTGAAGACTCTGTTGCGTCGCACCGATTCCGCAACGTCACCGCGGGATCCAGGACGCCTCACTCCACGGGGATGGGCAACCCGTCGGTGGCAGCCACATCGCCTTGGAATTGCTGAATCCTCTGATCTTCTGGGCGCATCCGCCGGGGATGAACCTCGCCGAGTCGGGCGGTCACAGCGGTCACCCGCACGATGTCCCAGGACGACTCGCGGGACGGGACGAACCGGGCACGCAAGTCGGATCCGCTTCGCCCCGGCGAGGGGGCGTGTCGGTCATCGACGCTTCTTGCGGTGCGCGGCCCAGGGGTCCTTGACCTTCTTCATCCAGGCGAACCAGGCCTTCTCCATGGCGGCCAGGTCGATGCCCTTCAGGGCTTTCGCCAGGGCGCGGTCCTTCACCTTCTCGAGTTCTCGCTGGCGCATCGCGAGGGAGGCGCCGTCCTCGAGGGTATCGACGTGGAGCGCGCGGCCTTCTTTCAGAGCCTCATAATAGGTGGGCACGATGGCCCGCCACTTGGGGTTCTTCGTCACGTCGTGAAGAAAGTAGCAAAGGGCCCAGCCCTCGGAGTACATCTGCCCCGCCTCGCGGGGTGCGTAGTACTCCCGGTGGGTGGCATACAGGAGCCGTTTCAAGGGAATGAAGCGAGAGGTCCCGAGGGTGGCCTTGATACGACCGATGCGCCAGCGATTGAGACCGATTCCCTTGACCTTCGAGGACCCCTTGTAGACGGTCAATCCCGAGAAGTAGTCCCCGTGGCCCTCATTGAACCAGTCGTGGGGAGAGATCTCGCCGGCGGCGTAGAAGATGTATTGGTGGAAGGCCTCGTGGTAGAGAACGATGTAGCTGTCCGCCAAGGGGCGCGTCTTCTGTTTGCGTCCCTGCGACGCCGTCCGCTTGCTGGCGTCAAAAAGGACCAACTCCTTCGCCACAAAATTCCAGTAGCCCGCGGAAGAGGGCGACCCTCCGTAACGCAGGTACTCGTCCCGGTCCCGGCAGATCCGCACGACGCTGACCGCATCGATGGGTCGCGTGGGCGGGAAGAGCTTTTCGTAGACGGGACGGACCGCCTCCAGGTCGTTGGCCACCTTGCTGACGAGCCGCTTGTTGGTGGTGTGGTGAACGATGAAGAAGTTGGGGGTGTCGACGCCCTTCCAACCCTTGAGCATTTCCCTGCGCGCCTGGACGCGGAAAGGAATATCCCTCAGCTTCTTTTCCTTGCCGCGGTAGAAATCCTCGCCCACCACCTTGACGGCGCGATGCCCCTTCGGGAGATGGATGCTCTCACAGACCTTGCGAAACTGCCGTTGCATGTGCTTGGCTACGACTTCGTCGCAGAAGCCCACGACCCCGAAAATGCGCCCGCCCGCGTTGCGCACGTAGAGGTAACCCAGGCGACGGGCGCCCGCGGGCCCGCCTCCGCGAACGGCGCGCAGGGTATAGACCTCGGTTCCGGTCTTCTCGAAGACCTCCTTGCGACCTCCGTCCACGACCCAGCCCCGAACGCGGGTCTTCAGGAAATCTCGCCAGGTATGGACGTCGTTGCGCCGCTCCACCAGGTCCTCGTAGGACGTCGGGGACTCCTTCTTCGGCTTCCCGCCCGCGCCGGCCGGGGCGCCGCCGGCTCCCGGCGTCGTGCGGGGTTCGAGGGCGAAGACGAGGAAACTCGACGGACGGCGGTGCCGGTCCTTGGCCTTGGCGCGGTACGCTTTTCTGCGGCTGAAGGACGCCAAGGTGAGCTTTTCGGTCGGCGGGGTCGGAGTCGACTGAAAACTCTTGGGGTAGAACAACCTCAGCGCCGTTTCCCCGTGGTCGAAGGTGACGAAACCGCTGGGAGGCCGTTGAGCCGGCGCGTTGCCGACGAAGCCGACGGAGACGAGGAGGAGAATGAGGGCGCGTTGTTTCACGAGGGTCTCCTGTCGAATCGGACCGTCAGTATATCATCGCCTCGCGGCGCCTCCGTGGGTTTTCGAGTGGGTTTTCGATCACGAGCCCCATCCGGGGAGCTTCCAACGGAATGAACGAGGGGGGACGGAGTGGGTCCAGCGGCGGTGTCGGCCTCGATCTCCGGTGACTTCGAGCACCAACAGGGCGCCCGGCGGGAGGCCCTCCAGGTGGGCCGGCCCCCCCACGGCGCGGCCTCTCTCCGGCGACCGGATGAGGCCCGCGGACCGTGGCGCCTCGATCCGCCACGTGAGGCGGGCCGCCTTTCCCCATTCGTCGAACCCGATCACGCCCTCCACCCCGGTTGTCCGAGGCCACAACCGCACGATCGACTCTCCCTCCCACGAGAGAAGAGACTCGGGGACGCTCCAGGTTTCCCGTTCGTGACCCTCGGCGCGGAGGCTCAGCCGATAGATCGCGCCCCCGACGCGCCCCAGCGGACCCTTGATGCGACCATCGGGTCCCGTGCGACCGCTCCACTGGGTCCCGGAAGGGCCCGCGACGGCGACGACGGCCCGGAGCAGGGGCGACCCGGTCAGGGCATCCATCACCCGGAACGTCATGGGGCGAAACCCCAAGTCCTCGGCCGCATCCTCGATGACAGGCGCTTCCTCCGCGGTGCTCGGCGCGTCGCGGCGCAGCCAGACGCTCCATGCGAGAAGGGCGAGAACGAGCCCCGCCGCGTATCGGAGGTTTCCTCGGTTTTGCATGATCTCCCGCATCTTGGCCGTGTTCCGTCATCGAGACGTCGGATTTGGGTCCGAGGTGACGCGCACGGGCGAGAAACCCGATCCGTGATGAATAATGTTGGGAAGGGTAGCCCTGGCGATAATCCTGATTACAATGACGCCCCGCTGCCATGAGTTCAGTTGACAAGAAACCATCCGACGAGTTGCTCGACAAGGAGGCCCGCTTCTGGGACCTCCAGGAGGAGCGTATTGACGACCTCTACGCGCGGCCCCATGACTGGCGGTTCATCCCCAAGATCGCGGACAAGGTCATCAAGCCCAAGATCCGCTACCTGCAACGGTTGATCTCGCGCCACAAGAAGGAGATCGGCTCCATTCTCGATATCGGCTGCGGCAACGGCTGGTTCTGCCACGCCTGCGCCGAGGCGGGAATTCGGGCCTATGGAGTCGACATCTCGCCGAAGAAGGTCGAAGCCGCTCGGCGCATCGCCGAGGAAAAGGGCATCGCCGACCTCTGCCACTTCGAAGCGAAGGATGTGATGGAGGTAGAGTTGCCCGAGAAGGTGGACATGCTCTCGGCGCACGGCAGCCTGCACCATTTTCCCGACCTCGAGAATCAACTCCCGGAAATGGTGGAGAGATTCCTGAGCCCGAACGGATACATGCTCTTCGTGGAACCTCACCACGAGGGGATGCCCCCCAATATCCAGGACTTCATCTTCAAGGCCGCATCCAGCAAGCTCTTCGGCCGTTTCTTCGACAAGGAGTTCTATCTCGAAGTGACGGGACGGACCTCCCTCGACGAACCCCAGCCGGAAGCCGCCCCGGAAGGCGACTTCAACATCCGCGGTGAGTCGCCGGCAGGCCTCGAATTCCTCGGAGACGAGCCCGACATGGGCGAGATCCTCAAGAGCCGCTACAACATCCTCGAGGAGAAATACTTCCACTACGCGTCGGGGCACCTCACCAATGCCTTCTACGTGTATCAGAAGTCGAAGCTGACCCGAGGTCTGTGGCGACTCCTCCTGCCCTGGATCATCTGGTGGGACGACCGCCGCTGCGACAAGGCGGAATACAACAAGTACGCTGAAGAGGGGCTCTGGTTCCTCGAGCGCTGAGCCCCATCGCCGCGGCAAGGCTCAGAGAAAATCGGCGGCCCCCAGCGCCGTCCCCAACTCCGCACACAGGGCCTCGTACTTTCTCAACCATCCCATCTCCTTCGCGTCCAGGCGATCCCAGTCGATGAGGTGAGGATCGAATCCGATGAGAACCAGCGGCCGACACCGCAGAAAACCCTTCCGGTCGGGGAGGGGCTCGAAGGCCACGATGTTCTCCAACCGCACGCCGCCAAATCCCTCGACGTAGATGCCGGGCTCGATGGAGCTCACCTGGTTCGCCTTCATGGGCAAAGTCGTGGTCGGTGAAATCCCCACCCCCGGCTCGTGCACGTGGATCCCCACACCGTGCCCCGTCCCGTGGGCGTAGTTCCACCCGGCTTCGTACAACGGCCGGCGGGCCAGGGCGTCCAAAAAGGCGCCGGGCGTTCCCTCGGGAAACACCGCGTTCTGGGCGGCAAGGAGCCCCTTCAGGACCAGAGTGTAGATCTCCTTCTGCTTCGGCGAGGCCTCGCCCGCTCCTCCCCCCGCGAGAAAGGTCCGCGTGATATCGGTCGCGTACCCCGCCTCATAGAGCGCCCCGCTGTCGAGAAGCATGAGGTCGTCCGGTTCCGCAACGACGTCCGGGGACGGATCGGAGAAGTGAATGATCGCCGAGTCGCTTCCGATGGCCGCGATGGTATGAAAGGAAAGATCGACGGCGCCCGCCTCCTCGTAGAAGCGATTCGCCTGATCGTGGAAGTCAAGCTCGGAGACGCGCGAACCGCCCCCCACCTGCTCGCGCGCCCATCGGACGCAGCGAGCGACGACTCTGGATGAGCGTCGGTGGATGTCCACCATGTGATCGAGTTCGACGGGGGACTTCTTCGCCTTGGCGACGAGGGCCGGAGACGTCATGGTGACGAGCTTCCAATCCGGGCGAAGACCCTTCACCTTCTCCACGACGGCGGCCGTGGTGTGGGCGGGATCGTAGACGAAGGTGCGGACCCCGTTCCACGCGTCCCGCATGAGCAGCCCGTCCAGATCCTCCGCCGTCCACTCCACCGCCTCTGCGGCCGGAGGTCCCGCCTCCAGCACCGGAACGTCGACGCGCACGCAGAGCGCGTCCGGTTGAGCGAGCGCCTCCGCGGCAAACGAACTCTGGTAGGGGAAGTGGTATCCCCGCGCTCCCGTGAGCCACGCCACGTCGTCGAGGGCGCCGAGGTAGAGCAAGGCGTCCTGGCCGTGGGGCCACTCCGCGAACGTCCTCGCCAGTCGCGTCGGAGGGCCTCCGTCTTCGAGTTCCGCTGGGATCGGCCGTAGCGGCTTGGTCTGAATCAGGGGTTCCATCCCCAGGGCGACTCTCAATTCACCTCCGGCAAAAACGCGCAGCGTCTCCGCCCTCTTCTCCAGGCTCTGCCGGAAGGACTGGCTCATCCGATCCCCTTCGCACCCGGCGACACCCCCGGCCTTCAAGTCATCCATGAGAGCCTGCTGGATCGACGTTCCGAAGGGGACCTTGACCACGTCGATGAGCGATTCATCGACCTCACCATCCGCCTGCAGATGGTACCGGCCGTCCACGTAGAGACGCGCCCGATCATTCGCGCGGACCAGGAGCAGGGCGGTGGAGCCCGTGAACCCGCTCAGAAGGTAGCGATGGTTGTCCTCGAGGGGCGTGTACTCGTTCAGGTACCGGTCGGCGCTCGTCACCACCAGCAGATCCAGCCCCTCCCCGACCATCCATCGATGGGCCGCATCGAGGTTTCTCGCCACATCCTTGGCGGTCAGGTCATCCACATCGTCGCAGGCAGGCCAACTTTCCATGGGTCGTCTCCTCCGCCCCGATTATGGCACAGATCTTGCAACATCCACGTTGCGGTCATGAGCCGCAGAAAGGAGATGAATGCCATGCCCAAGTGGATGCCATTCAAACGCGGTGAGAAGAAGAGCAAGGAGACCTCGCCCGCCGTCGGCGGCGAGAACCCCCTGATGAACATTCACCGCGAAATCGACAACGTGTTTCAGCAGTTCTTCCGAGGAGGCCTCTTGGGGCGGCCGCTCTCCACGAGTCTCTTCGAGCCCGCCGAAAGCTTCTTCGGGGACTTCAGCCCGGAAGCCTTCACCCCCACCATCGACCTGGCGGACAAGAAGAAAGAACTCGTTCTGACCGCCGAGTTGCCGGGGCTCGAGCCGGACGATGTGGACATCGAAGTCAAGGACGGCTACCTCGTCCTGAAGGGTGAGAAACGGACGGAGGAGACGACGGAGGACGAGAACGGGTTCTGGCGGACCGAGAGGTCGTTCGGCACGTTCCAAAGGGCCATCCCTCTCCCCGCGGAGGTCGACCCGGATCACGCCGAGGCGGATTTCACCAAGGGTGTTCTCAAGGTGCGCTTGCCGAAGCGACAAGTTGCCGCGGAGGACACGAAGCGGATCACCGTCAAGGGCCGCTGAAGCCTCGTCGCCCCGCTGACAGAGCGACTGACAGCTTGACAGCGGGGCGGCGGCCTCACCCCGCCAAGAGTAACCAGTAGACCAGGATCACGACCACGAACGTTCCCACGACGGCGATCCCGGAGATCCAGAAAACCCCGAAAGGGCCTCCCGCATCGGAGTTCATGGCGCGACGACGACGACGACGACGACGACGATCTCGGTCGACATTCACCGCGTGCCCTCCTTCGTGGGCCACGCCTTTGTCTTCAGAGTCTTCCACTGTTCCGCCTCCTTCTCCTTGCCCAGCGATCTCGCCATCGTTTGCAATCGATCCAACAGATTCGGAGCGCACGTCCACACCGCGGCCTCCCTTGCCGTCTCATAGGCCGCGTCGATCCCCCGGCCCTTCTCGATGTCCCGAACCAAGTCGAGGACCCGTTCCAGCGGCAACCGACCTTCCGAGAAGAGACGCTGCCTGACCGCCACGGACATCTCGGCCCGCCCCATCCGGTCCGCCAGATCCGCGCACCACAGGAGGGCCGTCCGATCCCCACCTGCCCGATCGATCAACTCCTGCAGGTCCGTCGTCGTCCCGCGGCCCGCCTCGTGAAGTCGGTAGAGAAGGACCGCCATGTGCTGGACGCCTTCGCGCCTTTCCAGCCGTTTCTCGTCCATCCAGTCCGCCGTCGCGTCGAACGCTCGCCGATACCACTTCGCCAACTCCTCGCCCCCGTCGGCCACGGGAGGAAACATCTCCCTGTATTGGCGAGCCCCGAAAGACGGGCTGCGCCTCCGGCCCCACCGTTGGATTCTCGGGCTGGTCGTCCGACAGGCGAGCTTCTTCCAGGCAGCGAGCGCCTCGTCGGACTTGCCCGCGGCCGCCAGGACGGCCAGAGCCGCTCCCGCCGCACCCTGGCGATCTCTCACGTCGGGGGCCGCCGCATGCAGACACATCTCCCGGGTGCGCTCGAAGGCTTTCGCCAGCCCGGCGATGCGGCGGTGCGCCTCGATGATCGACTTCACGTACTGGTCCTCGGAGCCATACAGCACATCGGGCGTCAGTGCCGCCAAGTAAGCCTCCACCGCCTGGGTGAGGAGCGGCTCCTCGAAGATCTCCATGAGTTCGTCGACGGTCTCGCCCGCCGGGGGGGGCGGGGCCCACCAAGAGAAACGATTCCCGACGATGAGCGGGAAACACCACCTGTACAGACGGAGGGACGCCTCCTTCGCGCCAAGGCGGCCCAGCAGACGGGCGATCCGCCTCAATCGCGCGCCGTCGGTGGGACGGGTCACGGAAAGCAACTCGTCCAGGTACGACGCAGCCCCCGCGCGGGCGAGATCCGGATTCTTCTCGAGGAGAAGAAGAAGCTGGGCATAGTCCACCGCCCCTCCTTGTCCTCGCTCGAGGAGCCGGGAAAGCCCTGCCAGGAAGGCCGCGCGTCCCTCGTCGAGCATGCGGGCCTTCAGGTACCCGGAAAGGAGCTTCCTCGATGCGACGGCCTGGGACGGCCGAAGACTGCGTACCTGACGGCCCAGCTCGTCGATTCCGAAAGGAGTCTCGGCAATGGCGTCAAAGGCGTCACGCACGGTGCGCTTGGGCTTGGGCGGCCCCAGATCGGGAAGTCCCTGACCTCGCTTCGTGGCGACGTCCGCCTTCTCTCCTTCGTCGATGGGCCAGCTCGGCGTCGACACGCCTCCCCCGAAGAGGAAGAAGAATCGGTTGCCGCTCCCGGCGTTGTCGAGTCGACGCCAGACGCGCCGCCAGAGCCGCTGCGCTTCCCCGATTCGCCCGGCGTCCAGCGCCGCCTTCACGGCCTTCACGGTCGCACGAGGCAACTTGCCCTTGGACTTGACCACCGCCTTCGTTGTGGACGTCTCCGCCCCCAGGTCTTGTTTCAAACGACGAATGGCCTCGGGGTTCTTCAAGGCCCGCCATGCGGACTCGGCGGCCCGCAGGCGCCCCTTGTCCTCCGGCCATCGGCGCGCGAGGCGGTCCGCAACCCGCGCGACCTCCACGTCGAAGCCTTGTTGCCTGAGGGTGGAGAGGAAGACGGTCTGGACCTCTCGACTCTCGGGAAACGTCTCGGCGGCCTTCCTCGCCAGACTCAGGGCACGGCGGGCGAAGAACCCCTGGGAGGCCAGGGACGCACGCATCAGCGCCGTGCGCTCGCTCGCTGCTCCATTGGCGTCGTGATCGTCGAGCACACCCAGCAACAGGCTCGCGTCCACCTTCTCGTACAGACTCGCGGCAGCCAGGAGCTGTCGCCGTTCGTTTCCCCCGAAAGACTCTCCCTCCGCAAGGCGGGTCACGACCTCACGGAGGATCTTCAATGCGTCATCCGTTTTTCCTGTCTGGAGTTGGACCCCGGCCTGGCCCAAGGCGTAATCCAGGTTGTCCGGGTCCTCCTCCCGGAGAATGCGCAAGATCTCCGCGGCCAGCTCCGGCTCGCGATCCGAGAGAGCCGTGACGTTGTCGACGTAGTAGTAGGAAAGCTGCCGTCCCAATTCGTCGACAGCCCCCTGGATACGATCGAGGACGAACTGTCTGGTGGCGGCGTCGAGGCGCCTGCCTCCGGACGTTCCGCGACTGACCACGTTGACGAGGAAATAGACCCGATTCGACGTGGGCGCCTTGGCGTAAGCCTCCTCCAGGAGTTTCTTCCGTTCGCTCTCCGGCACGATGTCCAAGAGCTGAAGGGCGTCGTAGCTGCCGAGGACCGCCGCCGAATCCATGAGCGACTTGATCTCGTTCGCCTCGAGGAGCGGCTCCGAGAGCTGTTTTTGAAGCCGGGTCACCACGTCGATGAGGCTTCGCCTCTTCTTGGGCTGGGCCACGAGTTTCGTCGACAGGTAGCGCGCAAGGCTGAGGCGCTGCTTCGTGTCGAGGGTGGACCAGGCGGCGCGCAGGCACTTGCGTACCTCCTCGCTGAGCTCCCAATTCTTCTTGAACTTGCACGCGGCATCCACCCAACGACGGGCGAAGCGCAACGCGGCATCGGATTCGCCGAGGAGCACCGACACCGACAAAAGCTCGGGCACGCTGGTCAGATCGTCCTTCGTGAGGGCCGGGAGCGCGATGCGATAGAGCACGCGGCGCGCCTGGTCCAAATCACCCCGATGATAGAGAGGCAGGAAAAGAGGACGGGCCGCCGCCGCCGTCAACGTGCCAGCAGGCAGTTCCGCGGACGCCGTCCCCGCCAGAAAACGCGCGCGGGCCTTCGCCTCCTCGCCGCGCCCACTCTCCTCGACCAGGCTTCGGGCCGAAGCCACGAACCCGTCTCTCAAGCGGCGAGACACCAAACGGCCGAGGAGCTTCCCATCGTTCGGGAACGTCGTCAAAAGCACCCGGTCCAAAGCATCGGCCCGATCGATCCTCCCCGTGGCCATCGCGACCCGCCGAAAGAGCGCCGCCTCCGCGGAAAGGCGCGGATACCTTCCCAACGCGAAGTCCTCCGGTCGGTGGGTCTGCGCGGCGCCCCGCTCCTTGTCGATTTTCGCCTCCAACCGATCCAAGAAGGCATCCACGGGAGCCCCCTTCCCGGCCAACACCAAAAAGCTCGTGACGCTGCCCTCGAAGAAACGGTCGTAGTCCTGCAGATTCCTGCCTCCCCAGAAAAAGTTCCGATTCGAATCCGAATCGGACACGGACTTCACCGAGGAGAAGGGCCGCCTCGCCAGCATCAGGTCGAGGGCCCGTTCGGTGAGCGCCAGGGCCGCTTCGTCGCGCCCGAGGAGTTCATCGAGGTTGGCCACCCGCGAGATGAGTTCGACGTTCCAGGACTCTCCCACGAGGACCTTCTCATAGACGCGGAGAGCTTCTTCCTTGTAGCCGGCGGCCTCGAAGGACTTGGCCACCTTCCGCAGAAAGGCATTGCGGTCGGGCACGTCCACCGCTCGACCGAAGGTCCTCTCGGCCATGCGAACGTCCCCCTCGGCAAGAAACGCTTCTCCGAGGGTGAGGTAGACGTCGGGCGGCACGAGATCGCCCAGAAGGACCAGTCGCCTGCCGAATTCGAGCTGCTTTGCGCGATCACGGGCCGAGAGATCCATCAGTTCCCGAAGGACGTTGGAGCGTCTCTCGTTGGCCACGTCGAGAGCGCCCTTCATCGCCCGCAACATGTTGGGGCGATCGGCGAGCTCCTCGGAAACATCCGAGAGCATCTGGTAGAGATACATCTTGTCCGGCGTCGAGGCGATTCTCTGGAGGATGCGCCGCCTCGCCCAGCGCAGTACGGGACGGCCGGCTCTCATGTTGAGCAAGCCGTCGAGTGCGATGATGAACAGGTCGTCCTTCTTTGCTTCGTCGCCCAGGAATTGGAACATCCCCACGGCGAGGTTCGTCTCCTTCGACTTCTTGAGAACGTCGGCGAGGAGTAAGGAGCCCTCGATGCGGTCGGGATGTGCGGCGAGCCCCTTGCGGTAGGCCCGTGCGGCGTCCTCGTACATGCCCGCCAAGGCGAGGACCCCGGCCTCGAACTCGGCGGCCTCGGGTCCTGTCTCGAGTTTCTTCAGCGCACGCAGGAAGGGGCGCGCCTGATCGGGGCGGGCGCGCTCGAGGGCACTCATCGCCAGTTGACGGAGATAATCCGGGATGCCTTCCGGGTCCTTCTTCATGAGATCCCGAACGCAGCGCTCGTAGTTCATGAAGTCGGCGCATGCCAGGTACACGCGGGCCATCTCACGCAGGGCGGGCACCTCGTCGCCGCTTTGCCGCCCATAGGTGGAGATGATCTCGGCGGCGGATACGGCGTCGTTGGCCTTGGTGTAGAGCCTGACGAGAAGCCCCCGATCCAGCGCGTCGCCCTGGCCGTCCGCGAGCTTCTCCTCCTCCTCGATGGCAATGTCCGCGAGAACGCCCAGCCTGGACGCAACGTTGAGCATCCGGTCCTCGACGTAGGCGCGGCGCGGCACCGACTTCACGGCTCGCCACAACGTCCGCCATGCCTCGAGAGCATCCTCTTCCCGGTCGACCTCCGAGTAGAGCCAGGCCAACCGCATCTCCATGTCCTCGGCAAGCGGTTTCCCGCGTTCCGCCGCCTTCAGCCCCTCCAGCACCCGGACGGCGCTCACCTTGTCGCCGATGCGCTCGAAGGCTTCGGCAAGCTGGATGCGCTCCGGCGCGCCCGGCGCCGCCGCGGCGTCGAACTCGTGAAGAATCGTCTCCGCCTCGGCGAGACGCCCCCGATTGCGCTCCAACTCGTAGAGGAACAACAGGCCCCTGGCGAGCCCGCCCGGCATCGCCACCGCCTTGCGGGCGAAGCCCCGCGCGAGATCGTCTCGGCCCAGGCGTCCCAGAACCTCCGCGGCCTCCATCAGGTCGGACGCCTTCTCCCATGTCTCGAGAGGTTCGCGCCAAAGCGCATCCACAGCCTCGGCGTGTCCGCTTTCCAACTCGAAGCGCGAGAGCCCTTCGCGCCACACGAGGTTGCCGGGATCGTTGGCGATGAGCCCTCGATACAGGCGTCGCAGTTCGTCGAAGCGCCCCGCCTCCCGCAGCATGTCGAGAAGCTCGCCGCGCTTAGCGTCGTCCAGTCCTTCATCGGCGGAGCGACGAAACAGATCGAGGGCCGCATCCACGTCTCCCAGCTCGCGAAGAATGTCGACCTCCAGCCTGTGAGCGAGCGCCGGCAGGTCTTCCGCTCGCTCCAATTCCCCCACGAGTTCACGAAGGCCGCCCGCGTCCCGATAGCTCTCCACCAGGAGCGCCAGAGCGTAGCGGCGGTCGCGATCGAGCTTCGCCGTCCTCAGGGCCGCCCAAGCGTGTTGCTGCGCGACCTTGGGTTTCTTGGCGTCGAGCGCCCACGACGTCCTGCGCACTTCCGACCGAAATCGACGACTCCCCTCCTCGTCCGCCTCGTAGAGTTCGAGGGAGAGCTCCGGTTCGCCGAGCATCGCCAAGAGCACGGCTGCACGGTTCCGCAACTTCGTCGGCAAGCCCGAGACGTGAACGAGGAGGGGATCGGCGGCGAAGATCGCCGGCTGACCGTCCAGCCCCAGACCGAAGAGCCGAAGGGGGGATCGCGCTTCGATCTGTTGGATCGCGGAGGCTTCGGTGCGTCGAAGAAGAGCCAGACGAAGAAGGACCTCGGACCGCTTCTTCTCGGCGTCGGCGGGAAGCAGAGCCAAGTAGTTGCCCCAAGCCGCCATCGCCTCCGCGACCTGATCGAGCGCTTCCAAGACCATGGCGTGAGCGCGCCAGGCCTCGGGGCTCGTCCGCAGCGCATCGGAGGCGACCACTTTCTCCCAGGACTCGCCAGCCTTGGATAGATCTCCGCGCCGCCACTGGGCCCGCGCCAGCACCGCCTGCAGGGTGGCGCGAACCCGGGCGGCGAGTGACTCCGACTTCAACCGCGTCGCGATCTCCCCGAGCAAGGGGGCGTAGGAACCAGATTCCAAAAGGCAGGCGTCGAAGAGGCCATCCTGATCACGCGGATGGGGAAAGGGCTTCTCGATCAGCGCATCCAGCCGCTTCACGAGCGCCGCGGAGAGCTTGGCGTCGTGCCCATCCTCGTTTTCGGAAGAGGATCCCGGGGGCTCCTTCTCCGCCGTGACGACCGTCCCTCGGAGTTTGACGGTCTGGGCGGTCGCTCTGCCCCCGAGGACCACCAGGACGAGAATCACCATCGTTGCCGCGGATCGTCTCATGACACCATGCCTCCCACGCGACGACTCCGAGGGAGTCGCCGGGCGACCACGTCGCTCAGAAAAAGAACCAGAGCCGCGAGATAGAACCAGGGGGCCAGATCGTGGAGCAGGATCGCTCCCGCCCCGCCGCCGATAGAGAGAGATGGCGTCGGGCTGCCGAGCACGTCGAGAACGCGGCCTCCGGTGGCGCGAGCGAGAGCCGACAGATCCAGGGCAAAAGCGGGATCCGCCTGGATGTCCAACCCGGGCCCGCGGTGGGCCCGCAAGACCCGCCCCGACGCGGGTTCTTTGCCCGCGACGCCCCACCGCACCGTGACGTCACGAGTCGGGTCGGCGAAGCCCGCCGCCTCGAAGAGGCGCGGCGCCCGCTGGATGAAGCTCAAGGCCTGCCGCTCCTCGAGGCTCGTCTCGAGGAAACCCGCGGGCGCGCCGGGTTCGTTCCCGGTGGCGCGAAGGACGATGCGAATCCTCCGACCCTCTCGCCGCGCTTCCAGCTCGAAGTCGTCCCGGGCATCGCGGGCCGTTCGGGCGAGGATGCGGGCGAGCAGCGGTCCGAATCCCTGCCACGTTCGCCAAGAGGCCGTGCCCCCTCCCGCGGGCTCGCTCGTGAACACGGTGACGCGGCCGAGGCCCACCTGCCAACGTGCGAGGATGGGATGCAAACTCCCCTTCGTGACGAGCAAGTTCTGGGCGTCGGGCCGCAACTGGGTGGCGAGATAGCCGTCGAGGGGAGGAACGGCGTTCCGATCGATCCCCCTCCAGAAGAGCTCCGGCCCCTGAGCCCGAAGCGCGAACGACCCCGTCTTCCATACGGGCAAGCGGGCACTCGTCGGCCGCTTCAAGATGACCTCGGGAAGATTGAAGCGATTGGGCACCGCGTAGAACCGGCCCTTCCCCCAGTTGGCCATATTGACGAGAAACTCGCTGTGGGCTTCCGGACCGACGAGGACGGTGGACACGTTGATGCCCTTCTCCGCCATCTTCCGCAGCAGGGGCTCGAAGGCTCCGCTCTCGACACCACCGTCGGTGAGCACCAGCACATGCTTGTAACGGGTGTTGACGTTCTGCAACCCGTAATAGGCCTCCTCGATCGCGGGCATGATCACGGTCCCTCCCCCCGCGTCGAGGCGGTTGATGGCCCGTTGGATCTCGATCACGTTGGATGCGGGCTGGATGGGAGCCGCCCATCGCTTGGCGCCGTAGAACTCCACGATCCCCACCTTGTCGTGAGGAAGGAGCCTGCGAATGGCGAGCCGGGCGACCTCCTTGGCGAGCTGTACCCGCGTTCCTCCCATGGAGCCCGAGGTGTCGATGATCACGACGAGCGTCGTGCTGGGGTCGCGCTTCTCCTCCTTCTGAGTCAGCTCCACGGGCAGGATGTCCTCGAGGGGCGACTTGAAGTAACCGCCGGGAGCGAGAGACCCGCGTCCGCCGCAGACGAAAAGGCCCACGCCCTTGTCCCTCACGGCCCGCACGAGTTCCTCCTGCCCGGCGGTGGGAAACCGACGGGATGGCACATCGTCGAGGACGACGAGGTCGGCCGAACGCAATGCCGTCTCGAGATCGGCGTCCGGAGCCACGGCGTGGAAGTGGAAGCCCGGGCCCACGAGGCCCGCGAGCGGTTCCAGGCCCTGTTCCATCCGCCAACCCAGATAGGCCACGTCCAGAGGCGGCTTCACGAAAACGGTGCGAGTGAGGATGTTGTCATCCGGTCGGGGGTCGTCGCCCTCACCCACGACGAGGCGCGCGGCGAGAACGAGAGGCCCGGGCGCGGAGGGCTCGAAGTCGAGGACGACGCGGCGACGGCCCTCCATGGAGAAGGTCTTCGTGGCGGCGAGGCGTCTGTTCGGCGCGTCGAGTTCGAGGGTGGCGGCGCCGAGACGCCCGACGAGGGTCACCACGACCGTCGCCCGTTGGCCGACACGCAATTCCGAGAGCACGTCCAGCCCCACGGGACGGGGGTCGTCGGTGCGGCCCGGGAGAGGCGCGGAGTGGATGGGCAATCCGCGGACCTCGTAGCGCGCGAGCGCCTCCGACCACCCCCCTTCGTCGTCGACTCCATCCGTGGCGAGGACGACGGCGCCGCGCCCCCCTTCGGGGATGCGGCCCTCCGCCAGACGAAGAGCCGCCGCCAAGGTCGCTGGTCCGCGGCCTTGGCCCCATTCCACGAGTTCGGTGGGACCCTCGTTCCAGCGGGCCGCCATCCCCTTCAAGGCCCTGCGGGCCGAAGTGACGGCGGCGCCATCCACGGAGGGGGATGTGTCGAGCAGAAGAATCAGCTTCGCCGATGCCTCCCTCCCTTGCCGCGTCGGACCGGCCAGCGCAGTGAGGCAGGCCGCGAGCGCCGCTGTCCGAGCGACGGCGCGCCATCTCGAGCGCCCGGCGCGCGGCCAAAACAGCGGCAGCAGAACGAGGGGTAGAAACCAAAAGACGAAGGGGTGCGCGAACTGCATCAGGGCATCCTCCCCTTCGCCGTGAACCACCATTCCGCAAGAAGCATCAGAAGAGCCACCGCGCCCAACCAAAGGGTCGGGTCGACCCTGCCGCCGCCGACGGGCCGCCCCTTTGTCGACCCCTCGTCCGCGTCCAAGAGATCCTCCGCCGGCACGAGGGCCGAGACCTCCACGCCGGGAACGTCGCCCAGGTCGTAGCGGCCGGCCGCAAGGGGCACGGGGGGGTCTCCCACGCCGATCACCGCCTTCCCGTTTTCTCCGCGGAGTTCATCCCCCGCGCGCCCCACCGATTCTCCCACCGCGGCGGTGGCGGGCGGGAGCGCGGGATCGGCCAACCAACGCAGAGCCGTCGCCATGAACAAAGGGAAGGCTTGGGTGTCCAGGAAATGCCAGGGTCGGTCAAAGAGTTGGGCGGAGACCTCGATGCGTCGCGTGTCCCCGGGCTCCATGTCCACCCGTCCCAGCTCCTCGTCACCCCCCTCGCCTTCTCGCCAGACCTCGTCCCACCCCAGCCCTTCGAACACACGGCGCACGCCGTCGAGGTCATCCTCGGCGCCGTAGAGGATGCGAATGCGAGGGGCTCCGTCGACGACACGAAACGCCGCGTCCTCGGAGCGCCCGATGAGAAGTCCTTGGTTCGCGACCTCGAGATCAGGGTCCGTATCGAGGTACGCCGCGACGCCGAACGGGAGATTCCCATCCCGCCGAATGGGAAGACGGAAGCCGTCGGGGAGGCGCAAGCGCGCTTCCCGCCGTCCCTGCGCATCGGTCAACCCGACGACGACGGTCTGCCCGACTGCGGGGAGATCCTCGATGCGAAAGAGCCACCGGCCGTCCCGCCTCACCCTGCGCAAGGCGGCGGGACCGAGTTCCTCCTCTCCGACGCGAACGTCGGGGCGGGGCGCCTCGCCCTCCCCGCGGATCTCGAACACGACGTCGACGGCATCGGACCTCCCCGAGGCGGCTCGCTCATAGCCCAGGGACGCCAGCGCGAACGCCGGGTCCCGCTCCGGCCGCGACCAGAGTCTCCGCACGCGCACGTGGCCGGGCAGGCTGGAGATCAACGCGGCGGGCAGAGGTGCGGGACCGATGACGAGAACATCGAGGGGATGGTCGCTGTCCTCTTCGTCCACGATGCGGTCCACCTCCCGCGCCATCATGGCATGGGCATCCTCCGCCCGAAGTGCGCGCCAGCGATCGAGGGCCAGGGCGACGGGCTCCCCCGGAGACAGAAGGATCCTGGCGCGCCCGCCGCAGGCGACCACCCGCGTCGACCGGGCGTCGAGGCCGCTCAGGGTCTCCGAGAGCAACGCCTCGACCTGCGAGCGCACCGTGCGATCGTTGGTCGCCATCGAGTTGTCGACGAGGACGACGACCCCGCCGGACGTCTCGCCGTCGGTGGGCTCGGGCCGGGACGCGGCCAGCCAAAGGCAACTCGCGAGAAGCAGCAGGAAGGCGTAGGCCCAGGGGTGTCGGAAGCGTCGAACGAGAACCCGGGCACGGTTTTCTCGAACGGCCTCCCGCCAGAACAGCAACGTGGGCACGGGACGATCCGAAAAACGGATGCGCAGCCGTTGCACCGCGAAGAGCCCCGCGGCGAGAACGACGAGGCCGGAGGCGACGACAAGGGGCGACCAGGTAGCGAAACTCATACGGTCATGGCTCCCGCTTCGAAAAGCCCCGCGATCTGCGGCAGGAGCGGGGCATCGGTGTCGAGGGGCAAGTAGGCCAGTCCTCGGGACTGGACGAAGTCGAGAAGACCCGCCTGAAAACGGTCATAGGCCTCCCGATAGGTCGCCACGGCCTGGGGCGTCACCGTGAGGTCGACGCCGTCGTCCGTCTCGCAATCCAGAAGGTGGAGATCCCCTTGCAGCGTGGGTTCGCGGTCCTCGGAGCGAAGCAACTGCACCAGGAGTAACCGATGGCGAAGAGGTGTCAGGGATTCGAGGACGGCCTCCAGACCGGCGGGGTCGAAGAAGTCGGAGAGGATGACGAGCAAGCCAGGCCGCAGGCGCAGAGACGCCAAGTGCTTGAAGCTCGTGCGAAAATCGGTTCCGCCACCCCGTGGAAGGGCGGCCAGTCGATCGGCCAGGATCATGAGGCGGCCCCCGCCCGCACGAGGCGGCGTCGTGTCGAGGAGGTCCTCGGCAAAGGGGTAGAGGCCGACGGGGTCGTGTTGGCCCAGACTGATGGAGGCGAGGGCGAGCGCCGCCTTGAGGCCTGCGAGGGCGCGGGGCGGCTCCTCGGACCAACCCGACGCCGACATGTCGGGAGCGAGGTACAAGGGGAGATCTTCCATCTCCTCGAAGAGCCGGAGAACGACGCGCCCCAAGCGACGGTAGATGTTCCAGTCGATGGACCGAAAGTCATCCCCGGGGGTGTAGGGTCGAAAGTCGCGGAACTCCAGGCCTCCCCCCAGGTCCCTCGAGCGATGTTCCGCGTGACGTCCACCGCGGGGAACGCGACGGGCGAGAATGCGGAGCCCCGCCAAGGACGCCAGGAATTCCGGGTCGAGCAGGGCATCGCGAGCCGATGGGTTCATGCCGCGGCGCCCCCCGGGGGCTTGATGGCCGCCAACACGGACGAGATCACATCATCGGGACCCGTACCGGCCGCCTGGCCCTGGAAGTTCACCATCACGCGGTGTCGCAACACGTCGGGCGCGACAGCGCGGACATCGTCGGCGGAGACGGCAAAACGGCCGTCCAGCAGGGCCCGCACCTTGGAGGCCAAGAGCAAGCCTTGAGCGCCCCGCGGGCTCGAGCCCAGAAGAACGAATTCGTTCACGTCCGCGGGCGCCCATTGGCTTCCCGGCTGCGTCCCCATCACCAGGCGGACGGCGTGACTCTGGACGACGCGAGGGACCGGAACGCTCCGCACCACCTGCCGCATGGCGATGATCTCCTCGCCGTTCGTGACGGCCTCCACCCGGGCATCCTCGGTGCCCGTCGTGAGGTCGAGGATCTCGTGGTACTCGCTCTCTTCCGGATAGCCCACGACCAGTTTCATGAGGAAGCGGTCGAGCTGGGCCTCCGGCAAGGGGTAGGTGCCCTCCTGCTCCACCGGATTCTGAGTGGCCATCACGCAGTAGGGCTCGGTGAGTTCGAGGGTTCGCCTTCCCACCGTGATCTGCTTCTCTTGCATGGCTTCCAGGAGCGCCGACTGAGTCTTGGGCGTGGCCCGGTTGATCTCGTCCGCAAGGACGATGTTCGCAACGAGGGGCCCCTTCTGGAAGGTCAATTCATGACCTCCGCCCTCGGTCTCCACGAGAACGTTCGTCCCCTGGATGTCGGCGGGCATCATGTCCGGCGTGAATTGGATGCGGGAAAACGGCAGATCCACCGCCTCACCAAGGCTTCGGACGAGCAAGGTCTTGCCCAAACCCGGGACGCCCTCGAGCAGCACGTGTCCACCGGCCAGAAGGGCCGTCAGAACGCCGTCGATGACGGCCTCCTGCCCCACCACCGCGCGGTGAAGCTGCTCTTTGATCTTCGCGTGGACCGCGCGGAATCCCGCCGCGGCCTCATCGGCGACCGTGCTCTGTTCTCGACTCATCAAGGACGTCCTTTCTTCTTGGATCTCAAGGATTCGAACCAACGCTTCACCAACCGACCGGTCCATGGAGTCCATGGTCGGCGCCAACGGCCCGCCGCGGCGCCCTTGCGGGGATCTCGCTTCATGGCGCGGGACCGGGGAGCGTCTTCCGGCTGGGGTTCCACTCTTTCCTGCGTGATCTTCGTGGTGCCGGGATTCACCTGTCCCTTCACGTGGTCGGGGATCGGCACGCCCAGGACGAGGGAAGCCGTCCCTCGGGATTTCTTCCGCTGACCGGGGCCGCCGCGGCCATCGCCGCCGGCCTGATTGCCGAAACCGATGCCGAGATCGCGGCTGGGGGGAGGACGCCGGTCTCTCAGGTGAGGCTGGAGACCGCCGCGGGCCGTCTCGGCCTCGCTCTCGTCGTCCACGTCCTCGTCTTCGTCGGCGGGTTGATCCACGCCGGGCGGCACCTTGTCCTTGCTGCTCCATTCGCTGGCAACCGGATTGCGATGGGCGCCGCCGGACGCGCCCTGCCCCATGGTGGCGCCGGACGGTTCCTCGACGCGCTTCTTCCTGGCGCGCCGCGCGGGCTTCTCCGCGCCGGGACGTTTCGGACGCCGCGTCTTGGGCTTTCCGGCTCCCTTGGCCGGCCGGCCCTGATCGCTCGGCTCTCCCCGCGCTTCGGCACCGCCCGTCGGTGCTCCGGCTCGCGCGGCTTCGCCACTTTTCGTGCGTCCACGGGTGCGACGAGGTTTCCCCTCCGGGTTGGTGGTCGAGGCCTCCTTCCCCTCGGAGGGTCGCTGCATGGGCGGCGTGTGGGACTCGGGCCGCGGCGACTCTTCCTCCGTGGCCAAAGGCTTGTCCGAGGCACCCCGTTCGTTCTCCTCCCGCGTCGGCGGGCGGGAGGCGACGCCGCGCACGGAGGACGCCGCGGGCCTCTTCTCCCCCCCCGAACCCGCGGGGATGAGAAAGGCCAATCCCAGGAGCGCAGCGGCGCCCACGGCCCAGCCCCAGGTGCGGGAGTGCATGCTGACCACGGGTTGGGGCGCGGAGAGTTCTCCGTGAAGGGCCACGTCCAACCTGCACCGGGCATCTTCGATGGCGGCCTCCATGAAGGGCGAGGTGGCGTCGCGCTCGAGGAAATCGGCGGCCGCCGCCATGCGATCCTTCAGGCCGAGCTCGCGATCGATGACACCGAAGGCATCCGCGTCCTCCACCGTGAGGAAGACGTCCTTCAGCACGCGCACCGTGACGGCCAGGGCGTAGGGCAAGAGCATCACGAGAAGGAGCAACCCGGGGGCGAAGGGCGCCGCCGCACCGGACATCCAGAGGAGGGCCCGAAACGCGAGGACGCCTCCCGCGGAGACGAACAGCAGAGGGAACGCCCATTCCAGGGCCGCGGGAAACGCTTCCATGACCCGCCGACGACGCACGTGGCGGCGGCCGCGCAGCGCGACGTCGTGGAGGTCGGCTCTCAGCGCTTGGCGGCGCTCACGTTCCAGCTTGCGGCGACGCATCATCGGTTCTTGGTCTCCTTGGGAAGGCCTTCCAGGGGGTCCTCGTCCGCGACGGGACTGACCTGGAGGGCCTGCAGGATCTCACCGGACGGAGCCTGGAGGAAAACGACGAGGCTCAGCTGCTCCGGGTCGAGGCGGGTCGGCCGCATGCCGAAGGTCACTCCGCTATCGGCTTCGATCTGGTCCAGCACATCTTCCAGATCCCTTCGCACCGTGCTCAGGCTTTTTTCGAAGGACGTCTGAAACCTTTCGTCCCCATCCGGTCGGAAGGCCACGCCGGAGGGGCCGGCGAACACGCTGCCCCGCACGACGGCATGATGGATGACCACCTTGTTGCCACCGGGAAAGAGCACCCCCTTCTCGACGATGAGTGCATGCAGGCGGGCTCCGGAGACCGCGGGGCCCTTCACCCGGATTTTGCCGCGGACGAGGCCGTCCCTGATCGCGAGGTCCGCCTCGATCTCGTGCTTCGCCGGAACCTTCAACCTCGCGAGGAGTTTCTCCTTGTACTTCAGCCAGATCTCTTCCTTTTTGTCCTCGGCGCCACCGCCGGAGATCGTCTCGACGCCGTCGAAGACCGCCACGGGCGTCCCGTTGAAACCCATGAACTCGAATTGTCGAAGCGCCGCTTCGTTCACGAGGGGTTCCGGACGGGGAATGGGAAGGTGGTATTCCAACACCGTCACCCATTTCGAGGGGAAGTGGCTGAGGATGCCATCGAAAGCGAGGTCTGCTCCGAGGCAGGGCGGACAGTGTGCCCCGGTGAAGAGCATCGCGAGGACGCACCGATTCGCACTGTTCTCCTTCGTGGGACGGAATTTGTTCCCCACGCCGAATCCCGGAACCTTCCCCGCCACGAGTTTCTCGAGGACGTCGATGGAGAGGGATTCACCGGGACTCATTCTCTTCTGGACGCGTTCCAACCCCTTGATGGCCTCCGCCCCGGTCTCGGGTTTGATGAGGGCGTAGACGTAGCGGGCGAAAGCGCGGGCGAGTTTCCCGTCCTTCTCGTAGAACTTCGCCAGATTGAGATTGACGGGACCGTCATCCTTCATCCCGAACGCGGCGGAAAGAAGATGACGCCAAGCCTCGCGGCGTTCGCCGGATTCCAAAAGCCGCGCCCCCAGGCGCGCGTGAATCTTGTGAACGGCGTTGGAATCCCGGTCCTTCCGACCGAACCGGATGCCCTCCTCCCCGGCCCACACCACGGCCTTGCCGCGGTCCGCCTTGGCAAGTTCATCCATGAGTTGAAGCGCCGTCGTCGCCCGGAGCTCTTCCGGACGCGTCTCCACAGCTCGCCGCACGGCGCGTTGCAGCAGGTCCGGCTTCGTGGCGGGATCGGCCAGACGCCGGGCAAGGAGAAGGTCGGAGGCCTCTTCCGCCAGACGGCTCTTGGGATGCTTCGTCAACCACGCCTCGATGGGGTCGGCTTGGCCGGTGACCATGGCGCGAAAATAGGCGCGGTCGTCCTCGGGAAACCGGGCCGGTCGGGTCTCCGTCCAGCGAAGGATGCGGTTGATGGGGTCCACGTCCACCCGGAAATGCTGCAACAGGTTGATCCCCGTGCGGCCGATCGCGGTGTCGCGGTGAAACGCGGAGACCAGGGCGGGACGAAAGGCCACGTAGCGGGCGAAATCGATGGCTCCCAGTTCCAGGGATTCCACGTCGCCCGCCGGATGCTGCCATTCCTTGCACAGGTCCTCATCGAGCACCGTATCGAAAGCACCCGTGGCGAGCTGCATCATCCCGAGACCGCCCGCGGGTGTTTCGACCGGAAACCAGAGACCTCCCCGGGTGACGTCGAGGGAGACCTGTTCCGCCTCGACCCCCGCCTTCGAGGGCTCGTCCTTGGGGCGGGGCGGATTCAGGTGAAGAAACCCCTCGGCGAGATCCAAGGTGGGCTGGTAGCGGCGAAGAAGACCCCAACCGATCACCCCCACCAACGCCACTTCGCCCATCTGGGGCGACCACCGGGCCGTGAACGCGGACAGGGCCGCATCGTCTCCCGGCTCCGTCGCAATCCCCTGGATCTTGAAGCCTGGGAAAATGGCCTCGACCGAGTCTCCCGGTCGGGCCCTCAAACCCTGAAAGGCGCCGCGATGGAGCTGAAGGCTCGCCGGGTTCTCGAATTCCACCGCCAGATTCACGGGGATGCGACGACTTTCGGTGGCCAGGTCGCACCGTACGAGCAGTCGCCCCCCCACGACCTGGACCGCCAGATGACCGGCGCCGTCTTGAGCCGTGAGGCACGGCACGAGGGTGCAAACCAGGAGCAGAATCATCCATCGGAGTCGCAATGGGTTCATGGAGGTGTCCTCGGAGGCGGGACCAGGGTGTACGGTGACACCCTCTTGGACGCCGGAACAAGACCGGTCGTTCAATGAAGAGCCCGATTATCTCCGAATCGACGGCCCCTGTCACTCCTCCCCCTCGCGACGTCCCGGCTCCATGGAAGAAGGCTTCATCGTGCCAAGCCAAGCTCTGCGCCCCAGAGAAGGCAACATCTCACGGAGACGCCAAGACACGGAGATTCCTCGGGCATGAGGACCCGTGCGACGCACGCCCCGTCCCCTTCTTCTCCGCGGCTTTGTACCTCCGTGAGAGAAAAACCTGAACGTCAAAGAGGCTCCGAACGCTTCCTCCCCAGCCGTAGCACGGGCGGGACGGGGACGTCCCGACTCCAGGAAAGAAGGGACATCTCCGCGGCTCCGTGCCTCCGTGCCTCCGTGAGAGAAAAACCTGAACGTCGAGGAAGGTCCAGGCGCTCGCCGGCCCGCCTCGCCCATGGGAGCTACCTCACGTCCAGAATCACCGTGTTGGTGATGGCGAGGTGGATCGGGAAGGGAACGGCCATGTCCTCGATGAGACCTTGGAAGTCGAATTCATCGCGTCGCAAGGGAGGGGCTCGTCATGGCAGCGGGTCGATCCTATGGAGCTCATGAGCGTCTCGAGCCTTCTTCCACAGATCACGAAGCTCATCGGAGTGCAACAATCCCCATTCCACGACGAGCCCCAACGCACGCCCCGGGAGGCGCCCCGAAAGGACTGCCAACGTTTGGATGTCGATGACCGCTTCGTCCCCCGAGTAGAAGGCATGAAAATGAGGAGGGTTGTGATCGCTGAAGTACATCCGGATCACGATTCCGTAGAATCGACTGATCTCAGGCATCGACCCCGGTCTTGTCGGGGGCTCGCAAGAATTCGTCGGGCCGTTTGCCGGTCAGGCGCAGGTACATGGCGTCGGGACAGAGTTCGATGTCGTCACCCCATGCAATGGCTCCATGAGGCGCTATGTGCACAGTTTGAAAAAATGCCTCATCGTTCCATGCGGCGAACACCCCTCGCCCCGCAAGGTCCGAGACATCGATTTCTCCTTCCGCGCCATCATCGTAGCGTAACCACAAGCGGAAACCCGAAAGGGCTTTGACTTCGACGGACCTGGGCATATCGCGTCCTCCAGCACGCATGATAACACCGCTGGGAATCACGGCGTGAAGAACATGGCGCGGTGGACCTGCGGGAGCACCTGGAATGCGTTCGACGCCCCCCTGGAAGGTGATGAATCCCGTTAAGGGCAGACCCGACCGCGCCCCCACCCCATGGAAGACGGTATCTCACGGAGGCTCAGAGGCACGGAGCGGCACGGTTCGAGCAGCCTACGATCCCCACCGCCTTCTCTGCGGCTCCGTGCCTCCGTGAGAGAAAAACCTGAACGTCAAAGAGGCTCCGAACGCTTCCTCCCCAGCCGTAGCACGCGCGGGACGGCAAACGTGCTACTGCACGTCCAAGATCACCGCGTTGGTGATGGCCAGGTTGCCCGGGGGAGCACCTGGGATGTGTTCGACGACCCCCTGGAAGGTGATGAACCCCGGGAAGGGCAGACCCGACGGCACCCCCACCGCCCACGGGGCGGGCGAGGTGGCGATGAGGGGACTTCCGAATCCCAGGCTGTCCGCGAGATGAAAGAGCAAGGGGTTCGCGGGCGCCGCGGGTTGGGGCACGAGACAGAAGTTCCCGAGCAACGTGGGATACACCGTCGCCGAGGACGGCAGGCCCACCGCTCCGAAGATCGAAAACTTGGCGGGAGCGCCCAGCGTCGAGGGTTGGGCCATCGCGATGCTGAAGGGCTGACCGATCCCCACCGGCACCCGGTGAGCTCCGGGCCCCGGCGATCCGTTGATCGTCAAGACCGCCTCCGGCCCCGAACTCGGCAGCCCCACCCCGCCCACGGCACACGGGGGCGTCGTCAACCCACTCACGACGTAGACCGCGCCGGCGAATGGCATGGCGCCATTCGGTTGGAAAGGCGCGCCAATCGCCAGCTCGTCCCGGCCATCGCCATTCAGGTCTCCGACGAATGCCATCGACCAACCGAAACCGTTGTCCACGACCGGGGACGGGATGCGCGCCAGACGATGAAGGCTTACTCCGGAATAGATCTCCACGTAACCAGTGAGGCCGAGCTGATTCGCGTTGGCCCCCGTCCCAACCGCCAAGTCACAAACACCGTCTCCGTCAAAATCCCCCGAATCGGCAAGCGACAGCCCGAACAATGCGCCGCTATTGTGCCCGAGAAGGTCGCGGATGATGGAAAGGTCGGCTCCAGACTGGATGACCACCCGTCCCGCTGAGGGCGCTCCCATGGACGACCCCGGCGCGC
>CAZLGG010000054.1:11973-26058 GCA_964559135.1 uncultured Planctomycetia bacterium | reverse complement strand
GGAGGACGCTCCGCGTCATGCCGGGAACGACGAGCGCGGACAGGGACACGACGAGAGCGAGGACCAAGACGACCTCGACCAGCGAGAACTGTCGTTTGCGCAGAATACGGATCGGGGGCACGCCATGCACTCCAGGGAGGGGGTGGAGACCTGGAAGGGGGCTCCTCCCAGGTCTCCGTACACATCAAGTTCAACACACACACTGACTGATGAGATATATCGTGTGCTGTTGAGAGCAACTTTAGAGCGAGACGCACGGGGCGAGTCCCCGAAGGCGATAGACTCGGGCATGGGAAGGATTTGCGTCCCCTATCGTCTTTGCCTCCTGGGTGAACATGTGGACCACCAAGGCGGGACGACCCTTTCGTTCGCTCTCGATCGGGGGATTCGCTTCGACTTCGAAGCCGTCCAGGGCCCCGAGATCACGGTGGAGGCCCCCTCTTTCGGCGCCCGTTTCACGGGCCGGGTGGACGAGCCCTGGCCCCGGCGCGACGACGGCTCCGCGTATCTGGGGGGCATGGTGGGGGAACTGCAACGCCGATGGGGGCTCGCCCGCGGGCTGCACGGAGAGATCCGCGCGGAATTCCCCGGAGGCGGAGTCTCCTCGTCGGCGGCGGTCCAGATCGCCTACGGCGCGGCGCTCCTCCAGGTGAACGACCTCGTCGTCGACCCGGATGCGTTCTGCGAAGCGGTGCTGGCCTCGGAACGCACCTTCGTCGGCGTCCATGTGGGGCCGCTCGATCCCATGTCGATCCTGTTCGCCGCCCGGGGTGCGCTGCTCGAGATCGACCACCGAACCCTTTCACGACGCCTCGTCATGTGGCCCGCGAAGGTGCCCCCGCCGAGGTGGGCTCTCGTCCACTCCGGCGTGGAGCGCCGGCTCGATGCGTCCCCTTACAATTTCCGTGTCCGGGAATGTGCCGCGGCCGCGGAAGCCTTGGAACCGGGATGTCGTCGGCTCATGGACGTGGCCGACGATCGACGAAACGGTTGGAAGTCTCTGCCGGAGCCCCTGCGGTCCCGCGCGCGTCACGTGTTCACCGAAACGTCCCGCGCCGAAGCCGGCCGGGCCGCCTGGCGGCGTGGCGATCTGCGGGAGCTCGGGCGTCTCGTCAACGCCTGCGGGGAAAGTTGCTCCCAGGACTTCGAGGTGGGGCACGAGGCCCTCACCTTTCTGGCAGAAACGATGCGGAGGCTCCCGGGGGTGCTGGGAGCCCGCTTCGCCGGCGCCGGTTTCGGCGGAGCGGTGATGGCGATCCTCTCCCCCGACGCCGAGGAAGAGCCTCTCCGCGCTCTCATCGCAGAAGATTACGCCCGACGCTGGCCCGACGCAGCCCGCCGAGCCCGGGTCGCGTTCCCGGACATGGGGGACGGCTTCACTTCGCCCGTGCTCGTGCCCGAAGCCCGCCTGTGACGTTCAGACCATCTTTCCGGGGTCGACGACTTCGTCGAACTGCTCGGGCGTCACCAGTCCCATGCCGACGGCGACTTCCTTCAACGTCTTGCCCTGCTTGAACGCCGTCTTCGCCACTTCTGCCGCCTTGTCGTATCCGATGACCGGGTTCAAGGCCGTGACGAGCATGAGCGACTGCTCCAGATTCCTCTGGATCGTCTCCGGCCGGGGCTCGATACCCGTGGCGCAGTGGTCGTTGAACGACTCGGCGGCATCTCCGAGGAGACGAATGCTCTCCAGGAGGTTGTGAATCAGCATGGGCTTGTAGACGTTGAGCTCGAAGTTTCCGGAAGCCCCGCCCATGTTGATGGCCACGTCGTTGCCGATGACCTGACAGCAGACCATGGTCATCGCCTCGCACTGGGTCGGGTTCACCTTGCCGGGCATGATCGAACTGCCGGGCTCGTTGGCGGGGATCGCGATTTCCCCGATGCCGCAGCGAGGACCGCTGGCCAGCCACCGCACGTCGTTGGCGATCTTGTTGAGGCTGCAGGCCACCGTCTTGAGGGCGCCGCTCGTTTCCACGACGGCGTCGTGGGCCGCCAACGCTTCGAATTTGTTCTCGGCGGTTCGGAAGGGGATCTTCGTCATTTTGGCCACGTTCTCCGCCACCTTGCGCGCGAAGTCGGGGTGGGTATTGAGGCCCGTCCCGACCGCAGTCCCCCCCTGGGCCAACTCGGTGAGGAAATGCATGGCCCCTTCCACCCGGCGGATGCCGTGGTCGAGCTGGGTCACCCAGCCCGAGAACTCCTGCCCCAGGGTGACGGGCGTCGCATCCTGGAGGTGAGTCCGGCCGATCTTCACGATCTCCTTGAAGGCCTCGGATTTCGTCTTCAAGGTGTCCCTGAGACGGGCGAGTTGCGGCAGGAGGTGATTGATGACGCGATCGGCCGCGGCGATCGACATGGCCGAGGGGATCGTGTCATTGGACGACTGGGAGCGGTTGACGTGATCGTTGGGATGGACCGGCGTCTTCGTGCCCATCTCGCCCCCGAGGATCTCGATGGCTCGATTGGCGATGACCTCGTTGGCGTTCATGTTGGTCTGCGTGCCGGACCCGGTCTGCCAGACGACGAGAGGGAAGTGGTCGTCCAGCTTTCCCTCGATCACCTCGTCAGCGGCCTGAACGATGGCATCGGCGAGTTCCTGGTCGAGCTGGCCGAGTTCCGCGTTGACGAGAGCGCAGGCCTTCTTGATGACACCGAGGGCGTAGATGAATTCCCGGGGGAAACGATGGCCGCCGATCTTGAAATTCTGCCGGGAGCGCTGGGTCTGAGCTCCCCAGTAGGCATCGGCGGGAACTTTCATCTCGCCCATGCTGTCGCTTTCGATGCGGTATTCCATCATTCGACCTCCTTCACGAGAAAAGTTCCCGGCTCGTGCCGACGAATTGTATGGCCTCGAATCCCGCGGGCCAACGGGCTATCATCCCCCGCCGCAGTGGGGCGGCCGCCCCGGAAAGCCAAGCCATGAGCGAAAAGTTCATCTTCCAGCTTCAAGACATCCATAAGCGTTATGGAGATCATGAGGTCCTCAAGGGCATCACGCTCGCGTTCTTCGACGGCGCCAAGATCGGCGTCATCGGACCGAACGGCGCCGGTAAGACGACGCTGCTCAGAATCATCGCCGGCGAAGACAATGAATTCGAGGGCTCGCGGAAGCTGGCGGACGGAAAGACCGTGGGCTACGTTTCCCAGGAGCCTCCTCTCAACGAAGACCTCGATGTCTGGGGCAACATCCAGGAGGCCGTCGCCGACAAGAAAGCGATCCTCGATCGCTACAACGAGCTCTGCATCCAACTCGGCGAGTTGGAGGGCGAGGAACTCGACAAGGCCAACGACGAGTTCGAGAAATTGCAGGCCGAAATCGACGCCGGCGATCTGTGGGAATTGGATCGCCACCTCGAGCGCGCCATGCACGCCCTCGACGTGCCGCCGAAGGAGGCCGAGGTCAAGAATCTCTCCGGAGGAGAGAAGCGGCGGGTCGCGCTCTGCCGCACGTTGATCCGGCATCCGGACCTCCTCCTGCTGGACGAACCGACGAACCACCTGGATGCAGACGCGGTCGCGTGGTTGGAGCACCACCTGGCGGAGTATCAGGGCACCGTCATTCTCATCACTCACGACCGATATTTCCTCGACAACGTGGTCGGGTGGATGCTCGAGATCGATCGCGGCAAGGGCATCCCCTACAAGGGCAACTACAGCTCCTATCTCGAGCAGAGCGCGGACCGCCTGAACCTGGAAAAGCGGCGCGACGCCGCCCGACGCAAGGTGCTCGAGCGTGAGTTGGCCTGGATTCGGCAGACGCCCAAGGCCAGGCAGGCGAAGAGCAAGGCGCGCATCCGTGAGTTTCAACGGATGATGGAGGAGCACAGGGAAGTCAAACTCGGTGACGAAGGCGTCGAGATCCCGATTCCTCCGGGCCCCCGCCTCGGCAACCAGGTCATCTCCTTCGATCACGTCACCAAGGCCTACGGCGACCGCGTTCTCATCGACGACTTGAGCTTCGATTTACCCCCCGGCGGCATCGTCGGCGTCATCGGACCCAACGGCGCCGGCAAGACCACACTCATGAAGATGATCACCGGAGAGGTGACCCCCGACTCCGGTGCGATTCGTATCGGCAAGACCGTGCAGGTCTGCTACGTGGACCAGGGACGCGAGGCCCTGGACGATTCCAAGACCGTTTTCGAAGAGGTCACGGGCGGTGCCGAGGATATCCCCTTCGGAGACACGCGAATCTCGTCACGCGCCTACGTGGGACGTTTTCGCTTCCGGGGAGGCGACCAGCAAAAGCGCATCGGCGAGTTGAGCGGCGGGCAGCGCAACCGGGCCCAGCTCGCGAAGCTCCTTCGCCACGGCGGCAACGTGCTCCTCCTCGACGAGCCGACCAACGACCTCGACTTGAACACCCTGCGCGTGCTCGAGGAAGCGGTCCAGCAGTTCCCGGGCTGCGCAGTCGTCGTGACTCACGATCGCTACTTCCTCAACCGGACGGCCACCCACATCCTCGCCTTCGAAGGTGACGGCCACGTCCACTTCTTCGAGGGCGACTACGACACTTACCTGCAGTGGAAGAAGAACCGCCGCGAGGAGCTCGGTCTCGGCGAGGAGTCGAAGAAGGCCAAGTACCGCAAGCTCTGAGAATCTCGCGGATTCAGCGGACGACCGTCTCCAGGGCGCCGTCGCCGGTGAGATCCCCCCGATCGGAGGCGTGAAGGGGCTGGGCTTCCTCGAGGACGCCGTCACCGTCTTCGTCATCCATCCCATTGGTGAGATGCAAGGGCCGACCGCGGGGCCACGGGACGGACGCCGTCCCGGTCGCGGAGAATCGATAGGCGCGATACCGTCCCTCGCCGGAAGGCAGGACCGCCACACCCAGCCCGCCTTCGGCCCCCGCAAAATGGGCGCCTTTCCTCGGGTCCACGTTGCAGACGTAGGGGCCGACGGTGCGCATCACCCGCCCCGCCTCGTCGAGCTTCCACCACCAGATCCACGGCACGGCGGAGGAGCGCTTGGGCCACATCACGACTTCGGCCACGCCGTCCCCCTCGATGTCAAAGACAGCGAAGTCCACGTCCTCGGGGGGCGCCGCACCCACCAAGATCGAAAGCCGGCGTCCTTCGGCGTCGAGCACTCGAAGGCTGCCCGCCGTCTCCTCCCCTCCCCCGTAGAGGGTCTGAAGCGCGTGGCGATCCGTGGCGGCAAGTTCCTTCCATGCCCCGTCGAGAACCGGCCGCATCACACTCATGGGGTCGCTGGAGTGACCCAGTCCCAAGACGTGCCCGATCTCGTGGAGAGCCGTTTGAAAAAGGCCGATCCCCTCCTCCCCGTCGGCGCACCAGGCCACCTCCGAGGAGAAGTGAATCCAGACGGGCAGACGCACCGTCGGCCCGCAATGCGCCAGATTCCCCTCGATGTCGGAAAAGCGCCCGCAGTCCCTCTCCAAACCATCGTGAAAATGAATGTCGATGTCCGCATCGTCAAACCGATCCGATTCGCGAAACGCGATCCGGCTCGAAGCGCCGGCCCAGACATCGAACGCCCTCTCGAGGACCGCTCGGACGGTGGCGGCGGGTAAAGGCGCGTCCTTCTCGTCCAGATACCACGAGATCGGGCCGTCGAGGTCCAGCCTCCCCCGGATCGAGTAGGGAGGAAAGACCTGGGACGCGGCAGTCTCCTTTTCATCACCCGGCGCGGCCCCCCGCTCGCACGCCGCGAGGGCCAAAAACCCCAGGAGCAGGGCGACCCGACATCGCGCGAGTCGCTTCATGGCGTCAAAGGTCCATCACGAAGTCGATGAGGGCCTGCCGGTCCGACGCGGAAAGAAGGTTGAACGCGGCGATGACGCCGGCCGCCTCCCCCTGGTGCATCGCGATGGCGTCGGCAATCGTCTCCGCGCGACCATCGTGGAAATACGGTGCGCTCAGGCGAGCACCCCAAAGCGGGGGCGTACCGTACATGCCGACGTCGGCGCCGGGTTCCGCCATGCCCCGAAACCCGGGCCCCAGGACGTCATGGAGCAGAAGGTCCGAGTAAAGGGGCACATCGCCCTCGAGCCCCGGAAGACTGGGCGTGTGACACTTCGCGCAACCGACTTGGTTGAACAGAGTCTCACCCAGCGCCACCGCCGGGTCCGTCGACCCCGCGCGGGCCGGCGGAGCCAGGTGCTGCAGGAAGAAGGCGATCTTGTTCAAGTCCTGTGACGTGATCTCCGGATCCGGAATCCCGTCATCGTCCGTCAGCAGGCCGAAACCTCGACCGTTGTCGGTCACGGTGATCCCGCACTCTCCCCCCATCGCATCGCGTACGAAGTCGGCGAGACGAGGCACCTGGTTCTTCCATCCGAACCGGCCCACCTCGGTGAGACCGGCGACGGACACCCTGCGTGCGACGCCGAAGATGCCATCACCGTCGGCGTCGGTGGGATCCTCTCCGGCGAGGATCGCCGTCTCGAAGATGGAATCGACATGCCCCAGACCGAACAGCGGCGGAGTCTGTCTCTGCTCGAAGACGGTGGCATTCGGGGGAATCTCTTCCCGGCCCCCGAGATCGACCCGTCGAAACTTGCTGGCCGCCTGACCGCCTGGGAGATTCATGAAGGCCTGCGTCCCGAAGCCGTCGTCACCGAATCGGGAAACGTTGAGGTCCAACCCGCCGTGACCGCCGATGGTTGGGAACTGATGACAGGCGCGGCAGGAGTCCCCGTTGTACTCGGGGGCCCCCAGCCCCTCATCCATGTGAAAGTCGTGATCGAAGAGGCGCCGCCCCTCGATCCACGTCGTCAACTCCGGCGGTGAGAGGACCCGATCGGGCCCCCCCAACTCGCCGACGGACGGCACGGGCGTGTTCTCGCCGATGATCTCTCCGCGACCGCGGGGTTCCGATTCCGACAACACCACGACGAGCGTCGCCGCCGTGATGACCACACCGAGAATGCGTTTCATGTCACAGAGCCTCCAGGAACAGGACCAGATCGCCCTGGTCGGGGGGGGAAAGCTGAAGGAAAGCCTGACGAGCCGCGTCGGCCTCGCCACCGTGAAGGATGATGGCCTCGACGAGGGTGTCGGCTTGGCCGTCGTGGAGATAGGGCGCTGTCAGGCTCACGCCCCAAAGCGGCTGGGTTCGAAACTCATCTCCGGAGCTTTCGGGCACGGGGTCGATCGTCGAGAGTTGAGGCACGCCGAAGGAGACGCCGTCCGAAAGAGCCGGTCCCATGTCGTGCAGAAGCAGATCCGTGTAGGCCTCCACCGGTCCTTCCGAACCCATCAACGAGGGAATGTGACACTTGGTGCAGCCGACCTGATCGAAGAGCTGCTCGCCGTGGGTTTCCGCCGCGCCGAAGGCTTTCCTCGTCGGAGGGGCCAGGAATCGCGTGAAAGCGATGAGATCGCCCAGATCCTGCGAGGACATCTCCGGATCCGGAATCCCGTCGTTGTCCGTGGTGGGATCGTTGGGATCCGTCGACGCCTGGAGAACACTGAAATGTCCGTAACGCCGGAGGCTCACCGTGCCCGCGGAACCCTGGAATGGGTTGGTGGTGATTCCCATCTGGTTCTGGAGAGGAGCACGAGTAAACAGCTCGATGTTGTTGGCCTGCGCCTTCACGCCGAAGCGACCGAGTGCCCCTTGATCCGTGTTGTAGCGGCCGCTGATGCCGTCACCATCCGCGTCGTCGGGGTCCGCATGCGACATGATCTCGCCATCGCTGATCGTTTCGAAGAGCCCCACGCCGAAGATGGGAATGGCATTCCTCTGGGTCGTCGCCACCGGAGCTCCGAAGAAGGTGTCGGGAATCGCCGTGCGCCGCCCCTGGAGATTGAACGTCGCCAAAAGATGCGGTCCCTGGCCGTAGGCGGGAACCACCACGCTGGGGAGACCGGGAATCGGGAACTGCAAACCCGGCGGACCGATGGCCGTGATGTAGAAGTTCCGATAGCGAGGGGAACTCCCGCCGGGAACGGGGGTGCTGTGGCACGAACGGCACGACGTCGAGTTGTACAGAGGTCCCAAGCCTTCGCTGGGCTTGAAGTCCTTCATGAAAATGATCTTCCCCCGTTCGAAGGCTTCCATCTCCGCCTGGGTGAGACCGGCGCGGGGTTGTCCCACGTTGAACGGTTGGGAGACGAAGTTGGTCGAGGAGCCGTCCCCTCCCCCTCCACAGGATGTCAGCCCCGCCAACCCCGCAAAGAGGGCGAGGCAGGCAAAGTGTCCGCGCCAAGTCGTCATGGTCCGTGAACTCCATCGGCAGTCAACGAGTGTGCTAACGCGGTGAGGGAGCGCCCCCACCGAGCAACCACCCTATTTTGCCGGATTTTCCCGGGTCTTGCACCTCATAAACGGGAGATCCGAATCGTCACTCTCCTATAATGCCGCCGTGACATTCTCCAGACTCTTCAGAATCGTCCTCGCCCTTTTGGCCGTGGGAACCCACGTTTCCGCCCAAACGCCGTCCTCTCGGTCGATGCGCGACTTCGTGGAGCGCCATCGGAAGCCGGACGGGGCCTACGGACTCGAGGGCGCTCCGGACGGGTCCGCGCGACCTACGGCGTGGGCTCTACGTATCCACGAGCTATTGGGCACGACACCTCCAAGACGCAAGGAATTGCTGCAGTCCCTTGCGTCGCTCCGGCCCGGTCCGAGATCCGAGATCGAGGAGACCTTGGCCCTGTTGAGGTGCTACCGCTCCTTGGACGCCCCCATCCCCGAGGCCGTGAGGATGCGCGCCCCGGTCCGCCCCGCGTGGCCGGACTTCGCCGGCTGGCAAGGCTCCGATCCTCTCACGCGGCTCGCCGATTATGGACGGATGGCCGCGGAACTGGGCCGCCCCTGGACGCCCGGTGACCGCCGCATCGTGGAACGCTATCTGACCGCCTGCCGTGTCGGGGACAGCGGGACCTTTGGCTATCCCCTCGGATTGCAAGCCGCTTTCGCCTGCCTCGCCGCGCGCCGCCCCCCCGGCCCCGCCGACGCTTGGCCGGATCACCCGGCTTCCCTCGAAGCCACGACGGCGGGGCTGGCGCTCCTTCGGTCTCTTCGACTCCCCCTGCCGGCCTCCTGGCCCGAGCACCTCGAACGCTGGAGGCGGGACGACGGCGGATACGGTTGGACGGGCGGCCTCCGATCGGACTTGGAGGCCACACGGCGGGTCGTCGCTGCTCTTTCCGTCGACGGGAAAACGCCGCCCCAGCCGGAAACGCTCCTTCGATGGCTCCGCCCTTTGCTTCGCCCGGACGGAGGTGTTGCGCCGGGAGCCGGGGAGTCATCGTCCCTCGAAGCGACCTGGCAAGCCATGGAGATCGTCGCCGCTCTCGGCATCGCCCCACATCGGATCTTCGAAGCGGATGTGGAATCGGGCGATGTGAACTCGCCCCTCTTGGAGGACCCGGAGCACAAACTCCACCTGTTTCAAGCGGTCGTGGAGATGGGCCCGCCTGCATCCATAGCCGTGGAACTCGCCCGGCGCATCGGCGCGGACCTCGTCCTCGTCAAGGCCAACGACCATGAAAGCGAAGTCGCGGAACGGATGAACGCCATCGCCGCGTCCCGGGGGCTCCATGTCCGTGCGGCGTGCGGACGAGAAGAATACATGCGTGGACTGTGGGGCCGACCCGGCGTTGGCTACGCCACCCACGCATCGGACATCCTCTTTCGGCCGTGGGCCGACGTCGCGGACCGCGGCGCCTACGAGAGCTTCGATGCCTTGGCGCAAGCGTGGCAACCCGTGCGGGAGGCCGGAGGCCTCGTCCTTTCCTGCTCGTGGCTCCATCGCGAGTTGCTCTCCCCTGCACTCGAACACTCCTGTCGCGCTCCCGGAGGCTGGGACGCGCTCATGGTCTCGTGGGCGTTCGCCAGGAATGGAGACGTCTTGGAAGAACGCCCATGGTTGGCGCGCTATGTCCCCCGCCTCGCCGTGATCGGCAACCACGACGCCCACCAGGAATGCTTCCAATGGTTGCCTTTCGGTCTGCGGACCCGCACCTTGTTCTTCGCGAAAAGCGGTGACTTCGACGGATTCCGCGACGCGGTGCTCCACCGGCGCACCGTCGCCGTCGCCCACCAGGGGGAGCGCCTGAGGCTGTCCGGTCGCGACGAATGGGTGGCCCGGGCCCGGGCGGAGCGCGGACGGTGGGACCTGGGGCGCGAGGACGACAACGGCAAGGACTGGTGGCCCGCCCCGCTGGCGGTCCCCATTGACGCGGCGTCGATGGAGGACTTGCCCACGCTGGAAAGCGGTTACGGCCTTCTCGTTCGTGCGGCCCGAGGGCTGTGGGACGACGCGATGCCGGATGAAGTTCACTGCACCGTCGACGGTCGACCGGTGGAGCTCGCTCTGACCCCGCCGCTCGGCCATCCCTTCCCGGCCCTGTGGTGTCCCTTGCCCGACCTTCGCGGGGGCGTCCACCGCGTCGAAATCGAAGCCTTCGGTCGCCGCACCGCCACGACGCTCCGCTTCGGAGATCCCGTGACGCCTCACGCTTCTCCCCCACGGCTTCCCGAGGGCGACCGACGATCACGCCTTTCATTCGACGCCCAGGCGGAGACGGCCTTTGTCCGCACGTGGCCTCGTCCCGTGATCACCCGCGGCGCTCTGCGACTCTCGAGCCCCCGCACGGACGTCTTCCTCTTCAATCCTGCCGACTCCAAGGGAGCCCACCGCCTTCGACTCCGATGGCGACAAGCCAAGAATGCCGCGTTTCTCGACGTGTTCATCAACGGACATCTCCTTCAACACATGGATCGTCCTGGCAGTTGGCTCGTGCATATCCCTGAATCTCTACTCATCGAGGGCTTTCAGCGGGTCTCTTTCCGCACGCCCCTCGCACCCTGGCGCCCGCTGGTCCACCCCAATCCTGTCGGCCCTCGCATTCTCGACATCGCGCTGGAAGACGCCCATGAGTAGGTCGTCCCCGGGATGGACACCCCTCGTCGTGGGAATGGGGCTCGCGCTGATGGACCTTGGCCTCTCCTTCCGTTTCCAGGGCGTGGCCCGTCCGCCGACGTGGCCCCTCAGGCTCTCCATCCTCCTCGCCGTGCCGGCGGCGTTGATGGCGCTTTCCTACGCCGTCGTGTTTCTCGGTCGCTTCGGCCCTTTTTTGATGGGCGTCAGCCTGGGGGCGTGGATCGGTCATGTCGCGAGCGTGGGCGCCCATGCACGCACGATGCCCCTGGCAAATTGGTGGGGTCTCATCGCCGCCACCCTCGGCGGGGCGACGGCGGTGGGCATGACCTCCGCACGACGCTTGACCCCGCGACGCATACGCCTCGGCCTCGCACTGGCGGGGCTCGTCGTCACCGCTGTCGCCGCGTTCACCTACCGGGGGCTCTACGTGGATCTTCGAGCCGCGGCGGCCACCGCGGGCGCGGTCTTGCTCATGGGTGCGGCCTGGCCGATCGCGGGAACCTCGACCGGCCCGAAGGGGCGTCACGTGATCCTCGTCGCCCTCGTCTTGTGGCTCGCGGCTTGGCCGGGGCTGACCCGCGCGGAAGCCCGATCCTGGGCTCGCCGCTCCTGCACGGCTGCCGCGGTCCCTGTGCGGGTTCTCCGTCGATTTCTCCCTCGCAAGGGGACGACGGCCGATCGAATCACCTGGTCGCCCGCACCCTATTTCGCAACGCCGCTGCGTCGCAAGGTCCAGGCTGCGTTGGGGCACGGGAAGGATCGCCCCCACGGCTTTTTTCTCGTCGTCGTCGACGCCCTTCGGGCCGACGCGGTCGACGAGAAGAACACCCCCCATCTGTTGCGATGGGGCCGGAAGGGCCTTTTCGCTCGCAATGCCCACTCTCCGTCCGCCGCGTCCCACCTGACTCTCGTCTCCGCGTTGAGCGGCCTCTATCCCAATCAGATCGCCGCCATGGCCGATGGCTGGAATTCCATCTCCCTGGTCACGGAGCGCCTGAACACGAACGGCGTCATCACCCGCGCGTTTTTTCCGCCCATCATCCACAACCTCCGCAGTCCGGGATTTCGACGCATGGACCTGGGGTTTCAGTCTCTGGAGTCGCGGGATCACTCTCTCGGCGATCCGTCACCCGGGGAGGTGGCGCACCTCCTCTTTCCCTCCCAACCGGATGAGAACTGGTTTTCCTATCTCCACATCATGGCGCCCCATGCCCCCTACGATCTGGGCCAAGCTCCCAAGGGCGCCACGGCCAAGCAGCGCTACCTGGCCGAAGTGCGGGTGGCGGACACTCTCGTGAATGGAGTCTTGGATGAACTCGAGAGGCGAGGTCTCGCCGACTCCACGTGGGTCGTTGTGACCGCCGACCACGGTGAAGAGTTTGGAGAACACGGGGGTGTGCGTCACTCGACCCAGCTCTACGAGGAGAGCATCCATGTGCCCCTCGTCATCTTGGGGCCGAAAGTCCGGCCACGGACGATCGACACCCTCGTCTCCCTCACCGACCTGGCTCCCACGGTCGACGATTTCTTCGCTCTGTCATCCGGCGACCGCCCGCTGTACGCCGGACGAAGTTGGGCGCCCTTGGCCCTCGGCCTCGACGATCCCGGCCGTCCCACGTTCGTTCTGTCGGAACTCCCGCCCCTCGAATCCGACTTTCTCCCCATCAAGAGCGCCGTCATCGAGGGGAACTGGAAACTCGTCGTCGAGGAGCAGGAGGGGGAGGCCCAACTCTTCAACTTGAGGACCGACCCCCGAGAGACGACCGACCTCGCCCGCCGGGAACCCCGAAGGCTGGCTCGGCTTTGGGGCCTCTCCCAGGCGCTGCGACGACCCGGCGCAGCCGTCACCGCGGCACCGCCGCGCGCTCCCGCGGAACGTTTACCCAAAGATCTGGAGATCTTCGAGAACCCGGACGCGACGCGTCACACCGCACTTTTGCTCCCCACCCGGTGGGGAGATCTCCCGCCCGAGCACGTTCTTCGCCTGCTGGCCCTTTTCGTTCGCGACGGAGACCCGGAAACCGCACTCATTCTCCAGGTGGCCTTCACCCGACTCGCGCCGAAACAACGTGCGACCACCCGTGCGTTGTTGCGCTGGATTCTGGAAACCGAGGAGCCCGGCGACGCGGAGACGTTGACGGAGCTCTATCGGTCCACCCGGGACGCGTTCGTGCAGAGTTCCCTGCTTGCCGCCTTCGCTCGCCGCGGGGACGACCGACTCCTCGACATCCCACGCCGGCCTCCCCTCAACACGGCCCTGGTGGGCGACCTCTCGGAAGCGGCCTACCGCGCCAGGTTCGGGGTGCTCCCCGACGAGGATCTGATCGCGAAGGGGCGCGCCCATACACATCCCTGGGTACGGCGGCTGGCCTTGGAGGCGGTCGCCGCATATTCCCTGGGCAACGCCGGGATGCTCGAGGACGTCTTGACGTCGAAAACCTCGTCTCCCATGGAGCGCATCGTGGCTCTGCGGGGTCTCGCGAGACGAAGTCGGTGGGCCCCTGTCATTTCCGCGACCGCCGACGCTGACCGGGAGGTGGCCGACGAAGCGATCGGCCTCCTCTTCTCAGCCGACCCCCGGCCACCCGGCGTCCGCGCGGGTCGTCTGGATGAGAAGGTGACATCGAAGGCTCTCTCCGTGGACGTGGGCCCCGTGGCGCGGGGAACGACGGTCGCTCTTTTGCTTCGCGGAACGCCTGTCCTCTTGCCACGCCCGAAGATCCGCTGGAGGTGGGAGGGGATGTCGGGCGAACAAGGGGTTCACCGCGGCCCTCATCCACGCGCCTTGCGCCTCCCCCTGACGCCGGGCCAAGGTCCGCTCGTCCTCCGTTTCACCGGTCGGCCCGGCGACGTGACTCTCGAGGGCTGGATCATCATCTCCCCCAGGTCATGAAGAGAGCAGCGCCATCGTGCAGAGCAAGCTCTGCGGCATTTGTCTGCGCTTCGCTTCGTCGTGCAGAGCAAGCTCTGCGCCCCAGTGGAGGATGCGTCAACGACGTTCGACGGGACGGGGACGTCCCGGATCCGGAGGAAGGGGTATGAGGGGGCGAGCCACGACGCTCGGTCTCTTTCTTCTCTGCGGCTCCGCGGCTCCGTGAGAGAAAAATCAGAACGTCGAGGAAGGTCGGAACCTCCACGCTCTCGTCGCACAACGAGGAGGATGCGTCAACGACGTTCGACGGGACGGGGACCTCCCGGATCCGGAGGAAGGGGCATGAGGAGGGAAG
>CAZLGG010000054.1:0-11873 GCA_964559135.1 uncultured Planctomycetia bacterium | reverse complement strand
CGTTCGACGGGACGGGGACCTCCCGGATCCGGAGGAAGGGGCATGAGGAGGGAAGAGCTTGGCCCTTCATCACGGATCGAGCCGCGGGGGAATCAGGTGAGGGAGCGGCGAAAGAGGTCGCGGGCGAGGGTGAGAGCGTCGTCGATCTTGGAGGCGTCCTTGCCGCCCGCCTGGGCGAAGTCGGGACGCCCGCCCCCGCCACCGCCCACCAGCGCCGCGACCTCCTTGATCACGCGACCCGCGTGGACGCCCCGGCCCGCGAGATCCTTCGACGCGAAGGCGCAGAGCATCACCTTACCCCCCGACGCACCCGCCAGCAGTCCGCATACGGGCGCGTGTTGGTTCCGCAGAAGATCCGCCACGGCCGCCAGGGCCTTCGGCCCCGCGTCCAGCCGCGCCGCCACGATCCGGGCGCCGTCCAGGTCCTCCGCGGCGGCAAGTAAAGCCTTCACCTGCCCGCCGAGGTCGACACCCCCGCCGCCTTCCCCTTTCTCGAGAGCCTTCACTTTTCGGCGGAGGGCCGCCACCCTTTCGGGAAGTTCCTCGGCCTTCGTCTTGAGAGCCGCCGCCGTCTCCCGCAACAAACGCCTTTGTGCCTGCACGCGACCGACGGCCTCGGCCCCGGCCACCGCCTCGATGCGCCGCACCCCCGCCTGGACCGCACCCTCCGAGGCCACGAGGAGAAGGCCGATCTCGCCCGTCCTTCCGCAATGGGTGCCGCCACAGAGTTCCGTCGAAAAACCCGGCACGTCCACGACGCGCACCTTTTCGTCGTATTTCTCGCCGAACAGCGCCGTCACGCCGCGAGCGCGGGCAGCATCCAAATCCTCCACGGTGGTGACGACGGCGATGTCTCTCTGGATGACGTCGTTCACCTTGGCCTCGACCGCCTCGATCTCCTCTTGGGTCATCGCTTTTTGATGGGTGAAATCGAAACGCAATCGATCCGGTGCGACCAAGGAGCCCTGCTGCTGTACGTGGTCCCCCAACACCTCTCTCAAGGCCTTATGCACCAGGTGGGTGCCGGTGTGATGGCGCATGATGGCGCGACGACGCGGGAGGTCGACCCGCGCCCGGACGGTGCGGCCTTCCAAGTCGGAGGCGCTTCCCGACGCCACCTTTCCCACGTGGACCAGGATGTCACCGTAACGCTGCGTGTCCTCGACCTCGAAACGCGCGCCTCCTTCGACCTCGACCACGCCGGCGTCACCGACCTGACCGCCGGACTCGGCGTAGAAGGGGCTCTTGTCGAGAACCAGGAAGCGCTCGTCGATGAGCGCCAACACCTTGGCTTCCGTCGACACGCCGTCCCCCGATCCCGCCTGCCCCTCCCGATAACAAAGCATCTGCGTCGCCGGCAGGCCCTCGATCCTTCGCAGGTCGAACGCGAAGCCGAACTTCCCTTCGCTCTTGGAGGCCTCGCGATGGCGGGCCTCCGCGGCATCCCAACCGGAAGACTCCACCGTCAAACCGTCTTCTCGCGCCATGAGTTCGACGAGATCACGGGGAAAGCCGAAGGTGGCGTAGAGGTCGAAGGCGGCCTCGCCGTCGAGGGTGGAAGCCCCCGCCGCTTTCACGTCCGCGGCGAGTTTGGCGTAAAGCTGCAAACCCCGATCGAGCGTCTTTTGAAAGGCCTTCTCCTCGGCCTCGATGAGGCCGCGGATGTGTTTCTCTTGGGCGGCGATCTCGGGGAACGTCTCGCCGAGAATCCCCACGACTTCGGGCACCAACGCGTGGATGAAGGGGCGGTCCAGCCCCAGGGATTGCCGTCCGAATCGGGCCGCGCGCCGCAGGATGCGACGCAAGACGTACCCGCGGCCCTCGTTGCCGGGAAGGACCCCGTCCGCGAACGCGACGGAAAGCGTGCGCACGTGATCCGCCACGACGCGGCAGGCCACATCGGCGGCGGAGTCGCTCGCCCCGTACGAGATGCCGGCAAGCGTGCTCAATCGCTGGATGATGGGCTGGAAGAGGTCCGTGTCGTAGTTCGACTTGGCGCCTTGCATGACCGAAACGAGTCGTTCGAAGCCCATGCCCGTGTCCACGTGGCGTGCCGGCAAGGGCGTCAACGATCCGTCCGGATTGCGATTGAACTGGATGAAAACGAGATTCCAGATCTCGATGACCCGTTCGGTGTCCGCGTTGACAGCGGAGGCCGGGTCGCCGGGGGTGGGGCACTCTCCCAGCTCGGGCCCGCGGTCATAGTGAATCTCGGTGCAAGGGCCGCAGGGCCCCGTCTCCCCCATCTCCCAGAAGTTGTCCTTCTTGCCGAAGCGGAGGACACGTTCGGGGGCGATGCCCGTCACGCGCGGCCAAAGCGCCTCCGCCTCCTCGTCGGCCGCGAGCCCGTCCTTCTCGTCGCCGCCGAAGACGGTCACCCACAGACGTTCGGGGTCCAGACCGTAGACGTCGACCAGCAGTTCCCACGCCCAGCGGATGGCGTCTTCCTTGAAATAGTCGCCGAACGACCAATTCCCCAGCATCTCGAAGAAGGTGTGGTGATAGCCGTCGACGCCCACCTCCTCGAGGTCGTTGTGTTTGCCGGAAACGCGGATGCACTTTTGGGTGTCGGCGGCGCGGGTGTAGTCGCGGGAGCCCGTGCCCAAAAAGACATCCTTGAACTGGTTCATGCCCGCGTTGATGAACAGCAAGGTGGGATCGTTTTGCGGCACCACCGGGGACGACGGCACGATGCGGTGCCCCCGCTTATCGAAGAAGTCGAGAAAGGTGGCACGGATCTCCTTGGCGGTCTTCATGACGTCCTCCGGTGACATGGGAGGACGAAGCTAACACGAGAGCCCAAGGCTCTGAACCGTCGGAGAGGGTGTGAGGGGCGTCAGATGTCCTTACGGTCGGCGATTTCCACGTCGAAGGTGACCCGACGGCCCCGCCGTTTGACGACGATGGGGACGTGCTCGCCCCTGTGGAGGCCCGTGATGACCTGAATCGCCTGTCCCCGCGACCCGACCGACTTCCCGTCGATCTCGAGGATGACGTCGCGGGACCGGATACCCGCCCGATAGGCCGGGAAACGACGATCCGCCAAGGCGACCGCCACCCCCTGCTGAACCCCAAGGCGCTGCTTCTCGAAGACGGTGAGGTCTTCCAGCCCCACGCCCAAAAAGCCCACGGGGCGCTCACCCCGACCATGGCCCTGGCGCAGGAGGCGATAGCTTTCCATGAGAACCGAGGGCGGCAGGAGGAAAGCGCCGAAGGGCTCGCGGCTCCACGCATTCTCGCTGCGCCGCAACCTGTGCTGCACCACCATCCCGATGAGGCGACCGTCGATGTCCATCACGGGCGAACCCAAGTCCTGGCGATAAAGGCGCAGGTCCACCTGCACCACGTTCGGGTAGTAGACCTCACCCGTCATCACCAAGGGGGGCGTTCTTTGGGGCGCGCCCACGATGCCGCCCTTCATGCCGCTTCGTCCGCCGGCGCCTTGAAGGGCCAGTGCTCCGCGCGCGGGCGTCACGGCCGCGTCGAGCCGGAAGAAGGGGTAGTCCCCGCAATCGTCGTCCTCGGGCAGGGCCCAAAGGGCCACGTCGTTCGTGCGGTCCACGGCCACGAGTCGGGCCGCGACCACGCGACCGTCGGAAAGTCGGGCCGCCACGCGGAATCCGGGGAGTTCGCCCTCGGCGAGCCCGGACGGCGTCAGAACCTCGCCCTTGCCGGAGACGATGAAACCGCGTCCGAGTGTGCTGGTGTCGTCGCGGAGGGTGACGGTCCTCGCGGCGAGGCGACTTTCCAGATAACCCAGGTTGTTCCTGAAGTAGCTGCGGCGATCCGTGGAGCGTCCGACGCCCTCCGCGTCCTCGTCGGACGAGGCCGCCTTCCGATCGAAGCGTTCTCCTCGGCGGAGTCGGCCGGCATCCGCCAGGTACTCTGCGATACGAACGCTGAAAGCGCCCCGCTCATTGCGTGTGACGGCGGCGTTCAGGCCGGCCAGATGTCCCTGCAAGTCCCACAGCCCGCCGCCGCTGGACCCCGGGGAAAGCGGCACGTCCGAGACGATGGCGTGACGGAAAACCTTGTCCTCGCCGGCCCGAATCACGCCGTCCACCCGTTGGACCACGCCCGCCGACACGGTGGGCTGGAAGTCGTCGAAGGCGGAAACCGGGTGCCCCACGGCGACCACCCACTGTCCGGGTGCCACGGCGTCCCGCTCGTCGAGGGTGGCGTGAGGAAGACCCTTGGCGGAGATGCTCACCAAGGCGATGTCGCCCTGACCGTTGATGCCGAGGATGCGACCTGGAAAACGACGCCCGTCCGTAAGGGTGACGACCACGTCGTCGGCGCCCTCGATGACGTGAGCGCTGGTGAGGATCAAACCGTCGGAGGAGAGGATCGTGCCCGAGCCCATGCCGTCGTCGGTGTCGATACGAACCGTGCATCTTGCCGCGTGATCGACCACGGCGGTGAGCCGCCTTTGCAAGCTCGTGGGTGAGAGATCTCTGATTCTTCCGGGATCGGCCGGGGAGAGCACCGGCATGCCCATTCCGGCCACGAGCGCCATGACGCACAACGTAAATCGCAGGGATCTCATAGGGGGCCAGGTCTCCTCGATCTCGACTCCATCCCGCACGCGGCGTTTCTCTCCCCCGAGAGGAGACGCCATCGTGACCCTCACATCCTACGTCCCCCGGTAGGGGAAGATGAAGCGAAAAGTGCTCGAAGGCCCCGACGTTTTCACAATCATGAAACTCCCAAAGCTCATTTTTTTCGCGGTGACGGCCCTTCTGACCGCCGGATGCCAAAGTTCCAAAGCCCCACCCGAAGGCGACTTGTCGAAGACATCCGACGTCATCGCGGAGGCCAAGAAAGTCTTGGATGCCCAAGTCGAAGCCTGGAATCGAGGCGATATTCCCGGGTTCATGGAAGGTTACTGGAAGTCGCCGGAACTGGTTTTCACGAGCGGGGGCCGGGTGCGAAGAGGTTTCCAAGCGGCGCTCGACGGCTACGTGAAGGGGTATACGAAAGAGACGATGGGGCATCTCGTCTTCAGCGACCTTGACGTGACCCCTCTTTGCGCGGATGCTCTCGTCGTCCTCGGACATTGGCGCATCGAAGAGGTGGCAAAACCCTCCGGCGGCGTCTTCACCCTGGTGATGCGGCGCTTCCCCCAAGGTTGGCGCGTCATCCACGACCACACATCCGTTCATGACGACTGAAAACAGTGAAACGCGGCCGACGCTCCGTCCATCGCCCCATGCGGTGACGGGTTCCGTCGTCTACAACCACTTCGGCCACCCATGCGCCTATCGCCTCCACCTGGACCTGCACGGCGACCGAGATCTCCGCACCGAGCCCGCAGCTCTGACGCGCTACTTCATGGAGCGGGGCAATCGCCACGAGGCGAACGTCTTCGAGCGCATCCGAAAAGAACGCCCCGACGACTGCATCGCCATCACGCGCGACCCGACGCTGCCCCATGAAGAGGACCTCGAGCGGCGAGCCCTGGCGACCCTCGAGGCCATGCGCGAGGGCAAGGGCGTCATCTTCCACGGCGTGATCCAGTCCGAACCGGGCGAGGTGAAGAAGGTGATCCCCGGCGGCGGCGAGGAGGCGTCGCCGTTTCGGTTGCGCGGCGAGACCGACATCCTGGAGCGGGTGGACGGCGTCGACTCGGACTTCGGAGATCACGCGTATCGGGTGGGCGACGTCAAGTCGAGCCGGGACGCCCAGTTTCCCCAGAAGATGCAGGTGGCCTTCTATTCCCTCGTCCTCTCCCGGCGACAGGGCGTCATGCCCGAGACGGGATTCATCCAGACCGGGGCCGACGAGCGGGTGGACTTCGCCATCGAACCCATGCTCTGGACGGTACGGCTGTTCCTCGAGGAGGAGATCCACGAGACCTGGGAGCCGGGGGAGTCGCCGTTTCACCTGACTCCCTACTGCGACCAGTGCGCGTGGCGCACCCTGTGCCGCGAGCGGGCGGAAGCGGACGACGATCTTTCCCTCATCCCCGGCTGTCGGCCGGGCGAGAAGCGCGCCCTCCTCGCGATGGGGGTGCGCAACCGAACGGATCTCGCGGCGAAGGACGACCGCACCCTCCGCGCCCTCGGGAAGAGCTGGGGCGGGCGGCGCGACGGCTTCCGCGATCTGAAGTTGCGGGCCTTGGCGCAGGAGTTCGCGAGGCCCGTCCCGAAGTCGGACCCGGGCGCGCTTCCCCAGGCCCGGGGCGGTGGGCGCGTGCCCGACCCGGCGAGTCATCGCGGGCCTTTCCTTCTCGTGGCGGGCGTCGCGGACGGATTCCACGGGGAGGACGCGGCACTCGGCGTGTGGCGAATGCGGCGGGACGATCTCGGTCGCGATCGGCCCACGGAAAAAACGGGCGCCGTGATTCACCACCGCGGGGCCGCCGACCCACCGGGCGAGATGCTCCGGCGGCTCTACCGCGAGATCAGCCAGACGAATCGACTTCTGTCCTCCCGCAGGGAGTCGGTCTTGCCCATCTTCCTCTCCCGCGGTCTGCCCTATCGTTTCCGCAGGTTGGCGGAATCGTTGGGGGGCGAAGCGGTGGCCGCGCGTTTCGTGGAGGAAGTCCTCTGCGATGCGGTCGTGCTGCCGGAGTGGCTGGACCGCCGCTTCCATTTGCCCCTCGCCACCTTCGACGTCGAGGAAGCGGCGCGACTTTTCGGGATCGCACTCGAGAGCGAGCCCCCCGGCGCCCATCCCGAGGTGGCGCAGCACGTGGAAGCCCTGGCCGCGGACTTCGGCTTCAGGGGCCAGAGCATCTGCCAAGCCACGCCCCACCTCCGTCGTCTGGCGGTGCGTGAACTGCGGGACGACGCGGCGCCCCTTTGGAGCGACGTGATCGCAAAGAGCCTGCTGCGAGATCTCGAGGCGGGCGCGCGCCTGATGGGGCATCTTCTGAAGGGACGGCGACCGTGACCTTCGACCTCTCCGAATTCGCCGCGTTCGTCGATCTCGAGTTTCGGGCGAAGTTCCGGGCGGTGATCGACCAGATCAGCCTGCCCGTGGCGGACCGGGTGGATCGCTACACCTGTTGGCCGGGCTTGGTCGTGGAGTCGATGGACCCGGATTCGGGGCGGCTCACCCTCACGTTCAAGACCAACCCTTCGAAACTCCGCGTGGGCGAATACGTCTACGTGAACGCCTTGGACGTGCCCCCCCACCAGGTGATCTCGGCGCCGGAGGGGGTCATCGAGGCGTTGGACACGCGGCGGGGGATCTGTCGCATCCGGGCGGGTTATCGGCAGGTGCATCGGTTTCTCGGACGGTTTCGCATCGGGCAGAAGCTGGTGTTGGACCTCACCCTGCCGACGGTCCACTTGAATCGCGAGATGCCCATGCTGGCCTTGCGGTTGGTCTCGGGCGATCTCGGCGACGCGCCGAGGCTCCAGCGTATCCGCGGCCTCATGGCGGGAGAGCGCCGGGCGGAGCCCGCGCAAGGCGGAGCCGCCGCGTCGCCCCTCGATGAGGCCGATCCCTCCCTCCTCCGACTCACCCCCAGCCAGCGCCGCGCCTTCGACGCCGCCGTGAGCCGCGACTTCGCCCTGATCCAGGGCCCCCCCGGCACGGGCAAGACGCACCTGCTGGGACTCATCGTCCGGGAGTTCGTGCGCCGGGGCATGAAGGTGGGGGTGTGCGCCCTCACCCACCATGGCATCAACAACCTTCTTCTCGAATGTCTGTCCCATCCGGACATTCCCGACGTCTGCAAGATTGGAGGCCGCGAGCACGGCCGCATCGAGGGACATGGAAGCAGGCTGAGGTTGGTGAAGAGTCCAGGCGCGTATTTTCGGTCGAAGACGATTCCCGCGGTGACGGGCTTCACTCAGCATGCGGCGTTTTCTCCCGTCGCCCGCAACCTCGATGGCGAGGCGGTCGCGGACGCCCTTCCCGAGCGCTTCGACGTGCTGGTCTTCGACGAGGCGGGGCAGCTCACGGTACCGGCGGCGCTCATGGCCATGGTGCAGGCGGACCGCTTCGTCTTCGCGGGCGATCACAAGCAGCTTCCCCCCGTCGTGCAGACCCTGCGGCCGGGGTCCGGACCGGCGCGCAGCGTCTTCCAGCACCTGGTCGAGCAGGCCGGGCACGAGGCGTTCATGCTGGAGGAGAGTTTCCGGCTGAACGATGACCTCGTGCGCTTTCCCAGCGACGTGTTTTACGGCGGCCGCTTGGTCTCCGCGGAAAGCGCCAAGGCTCGCCGCCTACAGCTTCGATGCGACGGGCGATTCGCCGACGTCCTTTCTCCCGACACGCCGTCGCAACTCGCTCTCGTGAGACACGACTCCCGGTCGCAGGAGTCCCCCGAGGAAGCGGCGCTGATCGCACTCCTCGTGAAGGAGGCCGTGGAGGGCGGCGTGCCGCCCGAGGAGATCGCCGTCATCGCGCCGCACCGTCGGCAGAACGTGAAGATCCGCGAGTTTCTGGGTCTGCTGGGCTTTCACGGCCCCCATCCCCAGGTCGACACGGTGGAGCGCATCCAGGGTCAAGAGCGCGACCTCGTCTTCCTCTCGATGACGCTTTCCGACCGGGACGCCATGGCGCGGGGCGCGGAGTTCCTCTTCCTTCCCAATCGCTTCAACGTCGCGATCACACGGGCCAGAAAGAAGCTCGTGGTGACGGCCTCCCCCGCTCTCTTCAGGGCGCTTCCGAGACCGGAAGCCCTGGTCGGCGCCGAGCCGCCCCTGCTCGATGACCTGAATGTCCTCAAGCGGTGGTATTTTCGGCATCGTACCCGGGCGGTGGATGTCACTGACCGCGCCTTCGACGCTCTTTCGGACCTGATCCGGCTCGGCGCCGCGAAGGACTCGGCTTCCGCGCCCGCGGATACAGCGACGCGGACATCGGCGAAACAGATTTCGGAGAGCGGCTTCGGCCCATCATGACGCACCCTCAGGAACGCATCTACGTCGCTTTCGACATCGAGACGACGGGGCTTTCTCCCCGCGACGCCAAGGTCGTCGAGATCGCTGGTGTCCGGTTCACGGGCCAAGGCGACGAGATCGCCCGCTTCTCGACCTTGGCGAATCCGGGCCACGAGATGAGCCCGGACGTGATCCGCATCCACGGGATTCGCGACGACATGGTCCGTCGCGCGCCCGCGCCGGAGGAGGCTTGCCGTCAGTTCGCATCCTGGCTCCACGCCGAGGACATCCTCATCGCTCACAATGCGTCCTTCGACGTGAGTTTCATCGCCCGCGCCTTGGAGCGCGCGTCGTTCGCGGCGCCTGCGAACGAGGTCATCGATTCGTTGAAGCTGGCCCGCGCCCTCGGGCTCGACCTGCCCAACCTTCGCTTGGCGACCCTCATCTCCTACTTCGATCTGCCGGAGGTGGGCTATCACCGGGCGCTCGGCGATTCCCTCCACGTGATGCATCTGTTCACGGTTCTGCTGCGGCTGTTGAGCGAGAAGAAGGACACGATCGCCCTCCGCGAGGTCTTGCGTCGCTGCCGCGTGCGGGGGCTTCGGGACGAGGCCCAATCGGTGGGTTTGACCTCCCGCGTTTCCCTTCTTCCGGAGGCGATTCACCGGGGCGAAATCGTCACGGTGCAGTACGACGGAGAGCGGGCGGAGGACCGGGTTCACCGCGTCCGCCCCATCAAGATCGTGGATCGAGACGGCGACTCCTACCTCACAGCCCAGTGCATGAGCGACGGCGCGGTCAAGCAATTCCGCCTCGACCGCATCATCGGCGTCCAGGAAGAATGATCGCCGGACGTCAGGCCCCACATCAGCGCCATCCCCTGGAGCGCAAAGCTTGCTTTGCCTCCAACACCCCCCAGCGAGACCTGCCCCATGCTGCCTCCCACCGAGCCTGACGTTCTCGTCGTCGGCGGCGGCCCGGCGGGCGCCGTCCTCGCCGCCCAGCTCGCCGAGTGGAAGCGATCCGTCCTCCTCGTCGACCGCGGCCGCAGGCGGGGGAGCCTCCCCGAGGAGACCCTCGTCCCCGCCGCCCGCGAAGCCCTCGAGCGCCACGGCTTGCTCACCGTCATCCGCGCCCACGACTTCCACGGCACCGAGCGCCACGGCGTCATCTGGGGCGACGGCAAGGTGACGATCCGCAAGAACCCGCCCGATGCGCGCGGTTACAAGGTCCACCGTCCCACCTTCGACACCGACCTGCGCAACATCGCCCGATCCATGGGCGCCACCATCCTCGAGGATCACGAAGTCCTGGGGCCTGTTGCCCACGGCGACGAAAACACGGTCCATATCCGTTCGTCCGAGGGAGATGTCCTCGAGATCCGTCCCCGCCTCATCGTCCTCGCCACGGGCAAGGAGGTCTCGCCCAAGCTCTCCCAGCTCGGCCTCGTGCATCAGCTCCCGGCCATGGTGGCCCTCACGACCTATCTCGCGCCCCCGGTCACCGACACGGACAGCACCGTCGTCGAAGCGGTTCCCGAGGGATGGCTGTGGTGGTTGCCCCTCCATGACGGTCGCATCAGTCTCACCCTGTTTTGCGATCCCGAGGAGATGAAATCCGTGGGCCGCAACGACCTTTTCGAGTCTGCGTGCCGCCACGCGGCGGGCCCCGCCTCGACCGTCACGGCTTCTCCTCGATCCGGCTGTCGCGCGACCCCTCGGTTTCTCCGTACGCGCGATCCCTTTCTCCTCGTCGGGGATGCCGCGAGTTCCATCGACCCTCTTTCCAGTCAGGGCGTGGAGAAGGCGATCGTTTCGGCGGAGTGGGGCGCCGTCGCCGCCAACACGATTCTGGAGCACCCTGAACTCGCCCAGCAGGTTCTCGACCAGCACTTTCTTTGGGAGAAGCGGCTCTACTTCGCCCACGCGCAAAAAAGCCTCCACTTCTATCTTCAGGAGGCCCGGTTTTCCGACCGCCCCTTCTGGGCGAAGCGCCACGAGGCCGTCCAGGTCGAGGTGGAAAGAAACCGGGAGGGCTTGCGGGGCTTGCCGGCGTTGATCCAGGTCTCCGAGGGTCTGTCTCTCCGCCCCGCTCTGCGTCGCAAGGGGCGCCTCTATGAATCCGTCGAAGGCTGGGGGCTTCCGGGTTCGGGAGAGGTGTTCGACGCCATCGGCCGGGTGCCCTTGGCCCCCCTGGTCAAGTTCCTCCGTGCTCCGCGCAGCACGGATGAGGTCCTCACCCTGGCGTCCGAGCACCCGGACCTCTATCTGCTTTCTCCCCGGATCATCCAGCAGGCATTGACGGAGATGGCCCGACTGGGAATGATCCAGGCGGTGGATTGAAAGGAGCCGGTCATGACTGACAGCGCATCGAAGACGCTCTTTCAGAAGATCCTCGACAAGGAGATCCCCGCCGACATCGTCTTCGAGGACGAGCTCTGTGGCGCTTTCCGTGACATCAACCCCCAGGCGCCGACCCACATCCTCATCGTCCCTCGCAAGCCCATGCCGGGCATCTCGGCGATGACGCCGGAGGACAAGGCCCTCATCGGGCACCTCTTCCACGTCGCCGCCCAGCTGGCCCGCGATCTCGACCTCGCCCAGGGCTACCGCCTGGTCATCAACGACGGCGCCCACGGCGGCCAGGAGGTCCCCCACCTCCACATCCACCTCCTGGGCGGCCGCCCCCTCACCTGGCCCCCCGGCTAACCTGGCCCTCCCAACTGACCCGTCAACGGGTCAGTCATCGAATCGCCGAGTCGACGGGTCCCCTCAACCACGAGGCTCCGGCCGTACCGCTCTCGCCCACCGCATCAACCCAACGCTTCCGGTTCCTGAAGACCATCACGTCACCGCCGGGCCGCCCCCGCCTCTTTTCTCCCTCCCGCCCCCATGTCACAATCCCCCTCCAAGCTCCCGTAGCTCATCTGGATAGAGCGTCGGTTTCCTAAACCGAAGGTAGTGGGTTCGAGTCCCGCCGGGAGTACTCTCGCCACCGCACCGCACGGCCCATGAGACGCCCCCCCTCATGCCGAAT
>CAZLGG010000053.1:0-26518 GCA_964559135.1 uncultured Planctomycetia bacterium | reverse complement strand
ACGAGGGGGGCGCGCTTGACGTCACCCACCGGCACGAAGCCCAAGGACTCGGCGGTCACGAGCGCCATGCCGCATATATCGCAGGTTCCCTGGGCGTCCTTCACGATCTCGTGGTGCATGGGGCAGATCCATTTGCCCGCCAAGGCCGGGTCCATGACTTCACCACCGGCGGCGACGCGCGACTTCACGATCGCGCGGACGAACATGCCGGGTTTGAGTCGGCGATCCTCGTTCCGAACGTTGACACGCACCTTGGTCGTGCGCGTGGCATCGTTCAGGAAGGGGGGCACGAACGAAATCCAACCTTCGAAGACCTCGCCCGGATAGGCCTCGGTACGGATCTCCACTTCCTGACCGTACCGTATCCACGGAAGGTCCAACTCATAGGCATCGAGGAGGACCCAGAGTTCGCTGAGATCGGCCACCGTGTAGATCGGCGACCCGGTCTTCACGTACATGCCTTCGACGGCCTTCTTGTGAATGACGATCCCCGAAAGAGGCGCTTCGATCATCACCTGGGACTCGGCGGTTCCCCGGTCCTCGATCGCCTTGATCTGCTCGTCGCTGAGCCCCCAGAGAGAGAGTTTTTCCCGGGCGGAACCAAGGAGCTTTTTCGCGCTCTCTCGCAGAAAGGAGCTCTTCTCATTCTTCGAGTCCGCGTACCCCTTCTTCGCCTCGATCAGTGCCTCCTGAGCCTCCAGGAGCTCGGGGCTGTAGAGCAGCACCATATGGTCGCCCTCGCTCACCCGAGTCCCGGTGTAATCGACGAAGAGCCTGTCCAGCCGACCTGGAACCCACGCGGACACCTCCTTGACGCGCGTCTCGTCGTACTCGACTTTTCCGACCAACCTCACATCGGTGGCAACGAAACGCCGCTCCACCTTCGCGGTCTCGACCTGGGCCAAGGCGACGGCGTTCTTGCTCAAGGAAATGGTGCTCGGAGAGCCTCCGTCGTCTTCGCTCTGGACGAGAGGCACAAGATCCATCCCGCATATGGGACACTTGCCGGGTTTCGGCATCTTGATCTGGGGGTGCATGGGGCAGGTCCAGATCTGCGGCTTCTCGTCGGCATGTCCCACGTGCCCGCCCCCCTGCTCCTGCGCCGAGGGGGGGATGGACACCGGCTCGGGCGCCTGTCCCTTCCCGAATTCGAAGGCCAGCCAGATGAGGACGCCCGCGACGATCCAGTGAGTCCAGTCGTGCTTCAGAAATCCCAACATGAGAGAGACGGCCTTGGGTCGCGTCATGGCATGATTCCTCCTGTCAGAGCCCGAATCCGTGCTCGGGCTTGCTCGAGATCCGCGCGAGCCCGGTCGTAGGCCCGCTCGAAGCCGAGATAGATGCGTTGCGCGTCGATGAAATCCGTAAGGGTGGCGCGGTCGGCTTGATAGGCCACCTGCGTGACCTCGAGGGCCTGCCGGGCTCGAGGGATGAGACTCAACTGATAGAGGTCTCGTTGTCGTAACGCGTCGTCCAGCTTGTAGAGCGCCTGATCCAGGTCCGCGCGAAGATCGTTTTCGGTCTGTACGAGCCGTGTGGTCGCCGACCTCTTCCGCGCCTCGGCTTCCTTCACTTCCGCGTTGTACTTTTGCCTCCAGATCGGCAGCGTGAAGGACAGCGTAAAGAACAAGGGGTCATCCCCCGACCCGGGCACATTCGGTGAAATGGCCTCATCCGTGGCGATGTACGTGGCGCCCAGGCCGAGATCTGGGTACCCCGAGAGCTTCGCCAGCTCGATCCTCTCCTCCGCCTGATGGATCTGCTCACGAAGGGCGCGCAGGCGAGGATTCGACGCGCGCAAGGCGTCCTGGAGCCCCTCCGTGCGCAGTTCGCCTTCCACGTGTTTCGGCGAACTCGGCCACGGCAAAAGCTCGTCGCCCCGCCAGTTCATGGCGGCGCGAAGACGAGAACTCAGCGGCTTGCGAAAGGTCTGCAGTGTCTCGAGCTCGTTCTCGAGTTTCCCGATCTCGACCTGAAGTCTCAGGAGTTCGTCATCGCGCCCGCCTCCTTGCACACGACTCTGGGCGACCGGTTCCAGACGTTTGAGGAGAACGAGATTCTCATTGGTGATGTCGATGACCTGCTGAAGATAGACGTATTCGAAGAAAGCGTCGCGAATCTCCTGATCGACCGCGAGCGCCGCCGCCTCGAGGTCCCACCAGAGCTTCTCGGCCCCGCGCGCCTCGACGCGCCCGCGCGCCTCGAGCTTGCCGAACCAGGGAAACGCTTGGGAGAGAGAGAAGTTCTGCTCCTGAGCCCCCGTCCGCGTCTGCACTCTCTCCACGAACTGGGAGTAGCTGAATCGCGGCTCGGGCAGAGCGATGACCTGGGGAATTCTTTCCAACGCAGCGCGCCAAGCCTGATAGGAAGATCGAAGCCCGGCATTGTGGATCAATCCGTAGCGAAGCCAAGCCTCGAGGGTGGATTGATCGGGGCTGCTCGCATCTTCCCCCTCGGCGAGAGAGTCCTGTTGCCCCAAGGCCGCCAACTCGGGCCGGGCGTGGCGTTTGATCTCGATCTCTTCTTCAACATATGACGTGCCGCAACCGGCGACGATCCAGACGGCCGCGACGGGGAGAACCCAGCGGCCGGCCCGCGAGCGCAAAAGGCGCATGATCCATCTCTCCAGGAGTCAGTTCGGTGAGAATCTCGACGCGAGGCGGGGGACACCCCGGACCTCGTCACTCCGAGGGACTCGGAGTGAGGACAGACTTCGACTGGGAGACGTTGATCTAGTTTCGGAAGACGCCGATCAGGGCAAGGCGACGCATGTGGCGCGTCGGCACAGGGAGACAGGTGTCGGAGGCCTCCCCACAAAGGGAGTCCTCATCCGTAGTCACCGAAACCGTTTCCAGGAGCGGCTCGAATTCAGGCAGCGTCCAGGCTTGGCTTCGGTTCGGCGTCCTCTCCTCGTGGAGAGGGAGAACTGGGAGCGGGTCGGGAGCGACGTCGCAGGGACATGAGTCGGTCGCTGAGCGGGGTGCGCAGCAGCAGCCCTCCATGACCTTAGCGGTCGCACAGGGCGGCGTCCCCAGCCCCACGGCAGCGCTCTCTCCCAGCCATGCGACCGTGGAGATCAGGCAGAGTCCAAGAATAAGTGCCGTGCGTTGCAAGGATTCGCTCCCGCTCAACGGGCCTCAGCCCATACCCTCAGTATGCCCTTCGTCCCAAGGAACGCAAGAACTGGAACGGGAAGTCCCGAAAAAAAAAAAAGACGCTCACTCGCGGGGCTGGAAACCCTTCTTGCCGGCGTCCCCGGCACGGGTATAGTGATTTCAGCGGTTCTCGATCCTCGGGAGCTGACCATCAGATTTCCCATCGTTCTTTTCTCACCGGAACACATCACCCTTGACAACGGTCGTCGGTATCATCGGCGGCATCGGAAGTGGAAAGTCCGCAGCCGGTCGCATCTTGAGCCGACTGGGAGCTCTCGTCCTCGATGCCGATGCCTCCGCTCACCGAGTCCTGAACTCGGCAAAAGTCAAGAGAGCGCTGGTGGAGAAATTCGGCGGGGAGATCCTGGACAGCAACGCAGGAGTGAACCGCGCGGCCTTGGCTTCCAAGGTCTTCGGACCGGAAGACGAGGACGTGAGACGGTGGCTGGAAGAGCTGGTGCATCCGGAGGTCCGCAAGTCACTCCTATCGGAGTTGAAGGCGGCCCGGGAGTCGGACGTTCCCGTGGTCATCCTGGATGTGCCCCTGCTCTTGGAGTCCCCCCTCGAGAAAGAATGCGACCAAGTTCTTTTCTTGAAGGTGGACGACGCAACACGCCAGGCGCGCGTGAAGGAGCGCGGTTGGACACCGGAGGATCTGGAGGCCCGTGAGCGGGCTCAGATGTCCTTGGCGGAAAAGGAAGACCGAGCCGATGTGGTCGTCGACAACAGCGGTTCGATCGAGGATCTCGAGAGCGCTCTGAAAGAGCTTCACCGGGTCTGGAAGACCCAAGCATCGGAGAAGGTCATGGCGAAAGCAGCCAAGAAGAAAACATCCAAGCGATCCGCCGACGAGATCGAAGACACCGCAACCGAAACGGAGGCGGAGCAGACGGAGGAGTCTCCGCGACCCAAGAAGACCGCAAAGAAGAAAACCAAGAAGGCGGATTCGAAAACCAAGGCGAGCACCGCCAAGGCGAGCGCCGCGGACGAAGAAGCGCCCAGCGAGTCCGCGGCGCCAAAGACGGACGCATCCGCCCCCACGGAAGAGCTGGAACCCATCGACCTCTCCGTGATTCAGACGATGTCGTTGCACGATCTCCAGGCACTCGTCGAGAAAGAGGGGCTCGAGGATTCCAGCGGCATGACGCGGCAGGATCTCATCTTCCGCTTCCTCAAGCTACGGTCCGCCCGCGGTGGAACCTTCTATGGACGAGGCATCCTCGAGACACTTCCCGACGGTTTCGGATTCCTCAGGTCACCCGCCTACCACTATCTCCCCTGTCCCGACGACATCTACATCTCGCCCTCGCAGATTCGTCGGTTCGGGCTGAAGACGGGTTGCCTGGTGGAAGGACAGATTCGCCCTCCCAAGGAAAACGAACGCTATTTCGCCCTTCTCCGGGTCGACAAGGTCAACGGGTTTCCACCCGACAAGCTGGTGGAGTTGCCCGTCTTCGAGGAGCTGACGCCCCTTTACCCCGAAGAGCGGTTCATGCTCGAGACGACCGACGAAGAGATCTCGATGCGCATCGTGGACCTCATCGCCCCCATCGGCAAGGGTCAGCGCGGCCTCATCGTCGCCCCACCCAGAACGGGTAAGACGATCCTTCTGCAGAAATTCGCCAACGCCATCGCCACCAACTCCCCGGAGGCGGACCTCATCGTGCTCCTCATCGACGAGCGCCCCGAGGAAGTCACGGACATGGAACGCTCGGTGCGCGGCGAAGTCATCTCATCGACTTTCGACGAACCGGCCAGCCGCCACATTCAGGTCGCGGAGATGGTGATCGAAAAGGCCAAGCGAATGGTGGAGTACGGCCGTGACGTCGTCATCCTCCTGGACTCCATCACACGTCTGGGCCGAGCCTACAACACCGAGGTCCCCCACTCGGGCAAGATCCTCTCCGGCGGCGTCGATGCGTCCGCACTCCAAAAGCCAAAGCGGTTCTTCGGCGCCGCGCGCAACATCGAAGGCGGTGGCAGCCTCACCATTTTGGCCACGGCTCTCATCGAGACCGGCAGCCGCATGGACGAGGTGATCTTCGAGGAGTTCAAGGGTACGGGCAATATGGAGCTTCAGCTCGATCGTCGCCTCGCAGACAAGCGTGTCTTCCCGGCCATCGACATCAACCGGTCGGGCACCCGCAAGGAAGAGCTACTTCTGGACCCCGAAGAGCTGAAGCGCATTTACATCCTTCGCAAGGTCATCAACGACATGAACCCCGTCGAGGCCATGGAGCTGCTCATCCAAAAGCTGAAGAAGACGCAAAACAACGTCGAGTTCCTGATGTCGATGAATCTTTGAAGGAAGATCGGGCGGGCTAGAAAGTCGTCAGGCCTCCCGAGGGGGTGCGATCGGTTTCCCCACGCGGGACCAACGCCCCAGGCTCCGGCCTCTCAGCTCTCGCCTTGCAGGGCTCGATACCACTGAAGCCAACGGTTGCGCAGGCGTTGGATTTCCGCGGGCGAGCTCTGTCGATCGATCCACCCCACGCGACCGCCCCGCATGACCTCGAGGGTCAGGTTCGCGCGGGCCCTCAAGGCCCAGTCTCCGTCCTCCAACACCGAAATCAGAAGCGAAATGGCTCGAAGGTCTCGCGCGTCGCCGCGCACGAAACCCATGAGGTCGAGATAGGGATACCCCTTGTCTCTCAGGGCCGATAGGAACCAATCGAGGGACGTCTCGGTGGGATGCTCTCGTCGGAACGTCTCGTAGAACTGACGGACGGATTCCGGACGGGTCTCCAGCGTCTTTCGGCACGTGATCAACTCGAGCAACTCCTGGGCCTCCGCGGTCCAATGGCGGTCCACCACCATTTGGAGCAACTCCGGCATGGCCTCGATGCGTCCTTCGCGACCGAGGAGCAGTGCCGCCCGTCGTCGCACCTGTTCGTCGCCGGCCCCCAGCATCCGCCGCAGAGGGCTGTCGTTCCGACCTCGAAAGAGAACAGCCGCGGCGTCCATGGCCTGAAGGAGCCGATCCCCCCCGCTCAAGCTCGAGAGCAAACCCTTGATCGTCGACCTCGCCCCATCGGAATCCGAGCGCGCGATGGCCGCGAGGGCCCAGGCCCCTCGCTCATCCCCCTGCTCATCCGAAACCGCCTCGGCCAACGCCTTCAGGGCGGCGTCGCTCCCGACGCCCCCCAACGCGCTGACAGCGGCGCCGGAGACGATGTCATTCTTCGATCCCATGGACCGAATCAAGAAATCGACCACGCGATCCCGTCCCACGGCACCCAGAAACCGCAAGACATCCGCCTGGTCCTTGGGCGCGAGTGTCTCGAAGCGTTCTTCCGTGGCCGAGAGGAAGTCGGCGTCAGAGTCTTCCAACGCCTCCCGAAACGCAGCGCGGACGACCTCCGAACGATCCACTGTCCAGGAAAGCAGAATCTCCTTCACCTGGGCATCATCCCAATCCTGCATCAACCGCCCTACAAGCACGGCTTTCAACTCCGGACGTGCCTTGACAGCCAAGGCCTTCACGCGGGAAAGGTCCATCGAGCTGACGAAATCTTCTCGGAGGAGACGCCTCCCTTCCTCCACGAAGTATCCCACGGACTCGACCACGGCCCGGTCCAAATCCGGCTGCTGGATGCGAGCGAGCAAGCGCAAAAGAAGGCCGCGCTCCGTCGTATCGGCGGCGGGAAGACGGAGAGACTCCAAGAGCACCTTCACTCGATCGGCCAGCCACGCGTCGGAGCGCTCGGCCCACAGCTCGAGGGCCGCGCGTCGCCCTCGACGATTGAGTCGGTCGAAGACCTCGATGGCCCGCGCGGCCAGCGCTTCCTCGCGGTCCCCAGGTTGCATTCCCGACCATCGCGGACGCTGCTCCTTCAACCACTTGGAGCGATCACCGTCTCGCGACGGATCGAAAAAGAGCTGCCAGAGCTCCCGATCCTGAAGATCCCTCAAGGTCTCTTCGAGCCGACGGTAGTTGGCCGGGATGACGCTGTAGTGAATGGCCCGAAAGGCCGCTTCGCCCACCTGTAGAGTGAGCTGAGCGAAGTCCCCCGTCCAGGTGGGATTCTCACCGTCGCCACGATTCGAAAAGACGTCGATCTCGTCCAGGACGTTGCAGAGGGTTTCGAGTTCGCCGTCGTCGAGAATGATCGGCCTACGGAGTGACTGGTCTTGCTCCATCGATTGCACGCCGCCTACAACGATGCGGAACTCGGACGGCCGAGCATTCTCCTGACGGCGAGCGTATTCGACGAACAGCCGCCGTCGATCCTCCGGGGGAATCCTCAAGAGTTCGCGCCGGGCCACGAACCCCTTTTCATGCTGTCTCCACCATTCGATCCAGAGGTCCCGATTCTCACCAAAATCCTGCCCGGTGAGCATGACGACCTTGCGGAGACACACGTCCTTGACGGCCCCGTAATCCCGGGAGACGACACCTCCGAAGACCACGCCCAAGAGGATGGGGACGAGGTGACCGTCCGCGAGGCTCCGAACCCTCTTGTCGGTACTGCGCGTGGAGATGTTCGCGAGGACGCAGGCGCCGGCAGCGTTCGCAAGTTGGTCATCGATTCTGAGAAACCCTTCCGCCCGCTTGACGGCCGCGGCTTCGTCATCGAACACGAGGCGCCTCATCTGATCCTCATGCAGGACGAGCGCCAGAGCCGCATAGGCAGCGGATCGAAGCCCCCCCTGCAGGAACCGCTCTCTCAACCGGCCGAGGACGACCTCGTCGCGAACGCGTGACAGCCGGTTCGCGGCGACGCGGGCAACGCGGGCGTATCGATCCGAGAGCATTCCGATATAGAAGCGTGGATCGACATCCGTCGCCAACCGACCGAGCAGAGAAACGGCGCGATAGCGCACGTCGTTCCGACGATGGCGCGTGAGTTCGAGGAGGCGGTCGGCAAAGGAGTCGTCGATGACCTTCGGGAGAGAAAGAAACGCAGCTTTGGCCGTGCGGGCGTACTCGGACGTGAGATGAGGAAGGATGTCGGAGGTCGCGGCGACGGGATCGATCTTGACGAGCGCGTCAAAGAATACCCCCATGCTGATGTTGTTGGCGACATCGTCGAGGCAACGCTTCACATCCGGATATGTCGATCTCTCTCCCAATTCGCCGAGGGCGAAGGCGCAGCCGCATCGGATTCGCCAATCGTTGTCCCGAAGCCCGGCGACGAGACGGGGTATCGCACCGCTCCCCCGCTGGATCAGGAGTTTCGCCGACTGGATTCCCTTCGCATCGGGCCATCGCGAGAGGCTCTCGATCAGATCATCGAGGTCTTGACCGGGAGAGATGGGCGGCGCCGATGGTTCCGAAGCGCCCGACGTCTGGGGCCGCTCGGGCGGCGAGAAGAGAGGCTTCGTGTCCTGGGACCATAGAGGGCCGGCCAGCAGAAGAACCAGGCAGGCCGAAAAGGCCGTCGCGCCGCGGTGAACTCGCTTCATCGCTCATGACTCCAGAGGCTTCCAGGAGAGGACGTCAGTCATGATATGAAGTGATTCGAAGATCACCGAGGGCATCGGGGTGCATGACGAGAAAATACTGTCGACCGTCCTCCTGGCCATCCTCCTCGTGGTAGCAACGCACCAAGACGCCGCCTTTTTTGAAACCGATCTTGTCCGCCTGTGCCCGAGCCTCTTCCGGGCTGAAAGAGCGCCCACTCAGAGGCTTACCGTCGATGAAACTCTCGTAGGAGACGACCTCCATCCTCGTCGCGGGACTCACCGCCCTGCGGAGAGCCACCTTTTTCTTCAGCAGGGCCTCCAGAAGTTCCTGCTCGTCGTGGACGATTTTTCCGTCCAGGCGAAACGGATAATCCACGAGTCTCAGCAGTGTTTTCGTGTCGAACGGCCCGACTGCTGTGTGAAACTTCTCAGCAACGTCCCGAGCGTCGCTCTCGAGTTGCTTATCCTCCTTGTTGCAGGCTCCGAGGAAGAGCAGAAGAGCCAGTCCCAGATATGCCCATTTCATCATTCAACCCGCATCCAATTGTTTCTCGAGGATCACGCTTCGCGGGCCAAACCGCTTCGGTGACCAGAAAAGAAGACGCTCCGCAAGGTCCGGTCCGCCCCGCCCCGACCGCATGAGGCCGCGTGCGTCCTCCACGGCAGCCGCGAACAGAACACGGTCCTCTTCAGCGGCCAGAAAACTCCGCGCGCCATGTTGGCGCACTCCCATCATGTCTCCCGGGCCACGCTCTTCAAGATCGCGCTCTGCCAGAGCGAAGCCATCGTTGCACCGAACCAGGTGACTTAGGCGCCTCGCTGCGCGTTCCTTCGCTCGAGAGGTGATCAGCCAACACCTGGCATCGCGACCGTCGCGGCCCACCCGCCCTCTCAGCTGGTGCAACTGCGAGAGTCCGAATCGGTCCGCCCCGACGACGGCAATCTCCGCGGCATCCGGGATGTCGATGCCCACCTCGACGACCGTCGTGCAAAACAACACTCGGACGACCCCATTTCGGAAATCATCCAAGATTCTCGAGCGCACCTCTTCCTCGAGACGGCCATGTAGGGCGGCGACGGGGAGCCCCTTGAAGTGCCGTCTCGCAATGGCTCTCCCCTCCTCGAAGAGCGACGGCATCTGCTCGCCCCCGGATTCACGAGCCGGAAAAACGACCAGAGCTTTGGCGCCGGCCCTGACTCGACCTGCGAGAGCGCCCCAGGAAAACGGTCCGTCCGCAACCAAATCGTGATGAACCGTCGTCACGCGAGCGGCGCCCGCCGGACGCTCCGCGAGAATGCTGTGGTCGAGGTCCGCGTGAAGCGCCAGCGCCAAGCTGCGAGGGATCGGGGTCGCCGACATGCAGAGCAGATGGGGTTGCTCCGCCTTGCGCACGAGCTTCAAACGCTGAAGGACGCCGAAGCGGTGCTGCTCGTCGACGACCACGAGGGCCAGGCGCGGTAGAACCACGTCGTCCGACAGGAGTGCATGCGTTCCGACCGCCAGCCGCAGCCGCCCATCGCCGAGTCGATTCTCGAGGTCCTTCATCCTGGACTTGGGCTGGGAACCGGTGATGAGGGCGACCTGTTCCCCCCCCCAGGCCGCGAGGACCCCATGGAGTTGACGAGCAAGCGGTTCGGTGGGCGCGAGAATCACCGCTTGGAAGCCCGCGCGGGCCACCGCCAAGCAGGCGAGGATCGCCACGGCGGATTTCCCGCTTCCCACATCTCCCTGCAACATGCGACGCATCGCTCGGGGTGACCCCATGTCGTCGAGCACGTCCTCCAAAGCGGATTTCTGATCCCGAGTCAGCGGGAAGGGTGGGGAGGACATGAGATCCCGACGGACCCGTTCGGTGAGACGAACCGCAATGGCGTCCTCTCGCTCGCCCCCACCGCCGCCCGTCATCATGACTCGCCCGAGCATGCTCTGGTACAGCACCCGACGGAGCGCCGCGGAGAGTGCTTTCGCCGAGGGAGGAGCGTGGAGGACGCTCAGGGACTCGAACAGCCCCGGAAGACCATGCTTCTCACGAAGACTTCGACTCAAGGGGTCGTCGAGCCGGGGGCCGTTCTCGGTCAGCCACGCGGCGACGGCCTTGCGAAGACTGGCCTCGGGCACACCTTGGATGGGAGCATAGAGGGGACGAATCCGGGCCCCCTCGCCGGGGTCGCCGGGGCCCAGGGTTTCCCAATCGGTGGCCTGAAAGAGTGCCGGCTTCCCGGGCCCGAGACGTCCCGTCACGCGAACACGAACTCCGGGCACGAGTTTCCCGCTCAGGTATCCCTGGCCGTAGAAGACGACGGCTCGGCTCCCCGTTTCGTCCTCGATCAATGCCTGGAGATGCCCCACTCCCCGCCTCATCGGACGTAGACGGCGACTGCGGACGACCGACCCCACGAGCGTCGCCGTCTCCCCGGGCTTCAGGGCCGCGATGTCCGTGGGTTCCGGGAGGAGCCGGTACCGGGTGGGAAATCGACGAACGAGGTCGATCGGTTCGGCGATCCCCGCCTCGTGCAGCTTCTTCGCGCGCGCGGGACCGATCCCAGGGAGGTTCTGGAGCCCCATCCCTATCGTCTGGGGTTCAGGTTTCACCCCCACCCTCACCGAAGGGCGCCTCCGCATTCAAACGCGCGATGACGTCCGCGGGATCGATACCGTGAGGGAAGAGGCCCTCCGCCAGCGTCTCATCATAGGCCACGATGCACCGGTAACACGGCAGCTTGAATTCCATGAGGACGTCCTTGGCCCGCGGATGGGCGTCCACGATGTCCGCGACGGTCATATCGGCTCGGTATCCCATGGTCGAAATCCTATCACGCTCGGGCGAGATCGCCCGCGGGCCTTCCATGCGGAAGCGAGGGGACTTTGACGCCCCCGCCCCGCCCGTGGTATGAAGAAGACCACAGGTCCCTCCGGAGTCTCATCGGTGAAAACGACACTCGCCTTCCTGTTGATCATCGGCATGGTCTGCGCCCCTCTGAGCGCTCAGGACGATCTCGACCCCAAGACCGCCGCCGCGTTGGCGAAGAAGAAATCGGAGCTTGCCCAAGCGGAATCGGAGTTCGAGAAGGCGAATCTTGCACTCCAGGACCGCTACAGCGAGCTGCAGGCCCTCTATGAGAAGGCGTCGGTCGGAGACGACAAGGGACTGGTGGAAGAACTCGCACGGGTCCTCGAGGCACCCTTGAGAGCCGGTCAAGCCATCGCCGGCACGGGCAAGTCCAAGGCCCGGAGACGAGTCAAGGTCTTCCGCAGGGGTTTGGCCGCAGCACTCGCCAAAGCCCAGCATCCTTTGATCGGCGCCCTCTCCCACCGGATCGTCGGTGCGGCGGAAGCGCTCCTCGTGCAAGACCCGCAGGCGCTCGCCCAGCGCCCGGCCCAACTCGCACGTCGGCTCGTCGGGAAGGCCTTCCCCGCGGACATCCCGTTTCACCAGATTTGGAATGACAAACTCGCCGACAAGGAGCCGGCTGCGCTTCGTTTTCGAGTCGCCGCAAAGGCCGTGAAGACCGCCAAGCAGGCGATCGAAATCCTCTTGGACCCCAAGTTGGCCTGGACGGTCGATGCGCCCGAAGGCATGGCGCGCATTCCCAGCTGCAAGGTGACGATCCAGTCCACCTTCGGTTTCAAGCGGAAGAAACGCACCCAGGGAGTCCTGGCTTTCTATATGGACCTGCGAGAAGTGAGTCAGCGCGACTACTGGTCCAAGTTCTACGTCAAGCTGGAAGACAAGGCGCTGAAGGCGGCTTATCTCCCCCGATTCACCGATTCCCAGGGCGACGAAATCGTCCTGTGGTTCCAAGACCCGGACACGGGAGAATTCCAGCCCCCCCCCGATCAGATGGATCTGCCCGTCACCGGAATCAGCCTCGAAGCGGCCATGGCCTATGCAAAAAGCCAAGGCAAGCGACTCCCCACCGAGGCGGAATGGATCGCGGCGGGTGCTTACAGAGAGGGGAAGTGGTCACTCTATCCCTGGGGCAAGACCTACAAGGCCGGTCTTGCGAATGACCGCAATGCAGGCCTCGGCGGCCCGGCGCCCGTGGATTCTTACAAGGAGGGGAGGTCCGCGTTCGGCATCTACAACCTTTCCGGAAATGTCCGGGAGTGGCTCTGGACGTCCGAAGAGGGCAAGGACCTCAAGGAGATCCCCGAATCCGGAAACGTCGCGATGCGAGGAGGCGGGTACGCCGACAAACCCGAGAGCATCAGTCTCCGATGGCGTTGGCGCGCTCCCCCGAGAACGACACGAGCGGGCGACCTGGGCTTTCGATGCGCCCAAGACATGAAGTGACCCCGCCGATCTCACTCCCTTCTCAGCGGGGAGAAAGCCCGATGACGATCAGTTTGGTGGATTCCAAAGCCCGATAACGCCTCGGGAAAATACGGTCATGCCGCAGAGACTCCCCGGCGGCGACCTGGAAAGCACGTCCGTTGACGGTGACTTCCAATAAGCCTTGCTGGACGGTCACGAACTCGAACTGGCGATCCCGAACGTCGAGATCCTGGGATTCCGCGCCCGCCACCGCTTCCCCATATGAGATATCCAACTGGTCGAAACTGAACGTCGTGAACGAGAATCCGCCGGTCTGGTAGGTCCGTCCCGCGAGTTTCTCGGCGTTCCGGCGCTCGGCGAGGGCCACCAGACTGTACGTCGTGATGCCGAGTCCCCCGGCGATCTTGTCCAGAGTATCCAAATTCGGTTTGATGAGGTTGGTTTCGATCCGCGAGATCGGGGCGTAGCTCAGCCCGCAAATCTTCGCGAACTTCTCGATGGTGAGACCGCGGGCCTGCCGCAAGCTTCGAATGACGGAAAAGTCATAACGTTTGAGGACTTCCGCTTCCCGTTCCTTCCGACTCTTCTTCGGCCGGACGGGGGAACTCACCGACTCCTGAGATTTCACCTCTTCTTCCGCCATGGTTGCGCCTCCTCCTCCTTTGGTCCTTCCCCCTCCCGCTGGGACTCTCTTGAGCGCGAGTGACCAAGAAAGCCCCAAGTGGTTTGTCCACAATTGTATAGATCGATTCATCCCCTGCAACGATAAATCGTTCGATATGAAACGATCACTCATGGATACGCGACCAGAAGCCGGGGGTCGAATCGGATAAGGATTCAACGACCGGCGTCGGGGATGACGACGAGAATGCGCACGGTCGTCGGCTTGGAATCCTGCCTCCGGGAGGCCTTCTTCGGGGCGGATGGTGCAGAGGGTGGGGCCGTTTTCCGTCTCGTTGGCGCCGGGGCTTCACTCACTTCAGCGGTCGCCCGCGAACGTCTCTTGGGCGGAGAAAGTCGCTGCAGTGAAACACCCTGTCGGCCCAGGCTTTCGAGAGACGTCTCCAGGGCGGCGAGTCGCGACTCGGGCACCGTGAGGAGAAAGACGCGGCCTTTTGTCGCAGGGCCGCCCGTCTTCGTCGCCTTGAATCCGCCACCGCCGACGGGCTGGGGCGGGTGACCCGAGGATCGGGCCCGACGGGACGCGTCTCCCTGTCCGGCCTTTCCCGCGATGGAAGCCACGGGAAGGTCCCGAAGCCTCAGCTTTTCCCGCGATGCCCAGGACTTCAGCCGCGCCACGGCCTGATCGCCACGGAGGACCACCACAACGTCACGAGGGGCCTTCGACACGGGGTCGATGGCCTTGGAGACGTCGCCTTGGACTTCGAGAGCCTTCCCGAGTGACTTCTTGGCGTTCCGGCGCTCGGCCTCCTCGAGGCTCGAGACGGCCAAGTCGTAGAGTCCTCGGGCCTCGTCCGATGCGAACGAATCGTTCGCGAGCCCGAGGACACCGCCCTGGGGGCGGTTCAACCCACCCCGGACATCATTCCCCGGTGCCACCTTCTCCCTCCGGCGTGCCTTGTTTGCCTCTGGGGAAGACGCAGGCCTGGCCACCGGAACGCCCGCCGAGGACCGCGGATTCTTCCCTGACCCTTTCGCATCGCCTTTCTTGTCGGCGGCATTCTCTCCCGCAACGAGGAGAGATCTCACCTTGGCATCCTTCGTCTCGCCCTTGTTCTTCTCCTTTGGCGCGGGGGCACCATCGATGTCATCACGATCCTCACTTTGCTCCTCGACGACCGCAACGGCGGGTTTTCTCTTCGCCACGGGCCCCTCGGTGTCCAAGCGACGTCGTTCCAAAGGAGGAGCCGGGTGGTCGATGTCGTCCCCGGCGGCCCAATCCCGCGACGCGCTCTCCCTCGGAGTCGGCCGCTCCTGGATCAGAAGGGCCACGCCCAGTCCCAACATGAGAACGGCGGCCACCGCCCGCCAGCGTCCCGGGCGAAACCATGTCGGCGACGGCGACTCCGCGGTCCCACCGAGGGAAGTCTCGGCCGCTTCCCTACGAATGGCGGCCTTCATCCGCGGGAGGAGATCAGCCGGCGGCTCCACCGGGGGCAGTGCGCCGAGCGCCCGCTGTAACACATCGAGCTCCTCGAACTGCTCGCGACATCCTTGGCAGCCGGCCAAGTGACCCCGCACCTCGGCGGCCTCGGCCTCGGAAAGTCGTTCGTCCAGGAGGAGTTGAAGCTTTTCTCGCGACGTCGAGCAATTCATGATTCATCCGCTCCCCCACCCACTCTGCGATGGAAGGCATTTTTCAGTTCAAGGCGAGCCCGGTGCAACCTCGACCGTACCGTTCCCACGGGGACATCCAAGAGTTCACCGATGTCCTCGTACGAATACCCCTCGATGTCCTTCAGGACGACGACCTCCTTGAAATCGGCGGGAAGCCCATGCAAAGCCCCGAGCAGGGCGGCCTGGCGCTCCTCCGCCTCCACGCACCGACTCGGTTCCATGGAGAGATCGGCGACGTCCATTCTTTCATCGTCGGCCGAACTTCCCCGATCGAGGGAGAGGGCCACCTTGGGACGGGCCGCTTGGCGACGATGATCCGAGACGACGAGATTCCGGACGATCCGGTACACCCAGGTGAAGAAAGCCGCGTCCCCCTGGAATCGGGGCAGGGCCCGCCAGACCTTCAAAAAGGCCTCTTGGGTCAAATCCGCAGCGCGCTCCCGATTCCCCACCATTCGCATGATCAGTCCATAAACCCTTGCGTGATAACGATTCATGAGGGTCTCAAAGGCCCCCGTGTCGCCGTCGTCCGCCACGCGGCGGATGAGGTCGGCGTCGGTTTCAATCTTTCGGGTTGGACGCTCGGATGGATCCATGGTTCCACTCATTCAGGCAAGGACACGCCTATCCGGTGCGTCTCCAAGGCGATGGACCGTCGGAAACCGCTCAAATCAGGTCCGAAAACGGACTGGGCGCTTCTTGAAGGAACGAATGAAACTCGGGATCGGGTTGAGAAATCACGACGGAATCGCACGTCGCGGCGCCGGCCACCCGCTTGGCGGCCTCCATCGCCACCGTCACCTGGGAGACTTCGCCCGTCACCGAGAAAAAACCAGACCCGCCCAGACCCATGGCAAGACGGAGTTCCAACAGATGGATTTCCCCTTCCTTGAGGGCGGCGTCCAGAGCCTGCAGGCAAGCGGAGACCGCAGTGGTCTGGAGAATCCCCACGGCGTCGATCTCGCTCTTCGGCATCTTGCCTTGCAAACCGTCGAGAAGCTGAGGGTGGGGATGGGGAAGATTCGTCTCCCCGAGGAACCGGTTTCCCGCAAGATCGCGCGCCCGCGCCAAGCATCGACGCACGGACTCCACGTCACCTTCGAAAATCACTATATATTTGGCCGGCGTGATGGGACGCGACGCCAGGACCCGCACGGGGGCTTCCTTGACGAGGCCGTCGGCGCAGGCCAAGCCGCTGGGGACCGAATCGATCTCGATCAATCCCAGACACCGGTCTCGTGAGGGCTCATGCACACCCAAGTCAGCTCTCCTCGTCTTCTTTCCAGACATCTTCCACGGCATCGAAATCCGGGAGGTCCGACGCGGCTTCGGGCTCGTCGGGAATCACCCGGAGGTCTTCGGGCTCGCCCTGCGGCACGTCTTCCGCGTCCGAAAAAAGATCGGCGATCTCGGCACGAGGTTTTTCGGTCTTCGTTTTCTTACTCCGAGACTTCTTCTTTCGCGATCGAGGCGGCTTCTTTGGTGAAGGAGAATCTTCCCCTTCCGCAAGAGCCGTCTCGTCGAGGTGAAAATCGTCGACGACGGCAACGACCGCGGCCTCGACGGCAGCCCCTGCGTCGCCGACGGCGTGTCGAGCCGCCTGCCCCATGGCGACGATCACGCCATCGCCAACACCCGCGTGGACGCAATCCACCGCCACGACTCGAGTCGTCCCCTGGTGCACCCCGTCCCCGTCAGGCTCGGGGCGAACGATCAGGAGCTTGAGAGCGGCGAGGCTCGGCACCTTGACGGTGGACCAGATCTCGCCGACGACCTTGCCGTGAATCACCGTGAACGCCCCTCCACATCCTCGAGCGCCGCGGTGATGGCCGCCACGGCCTCCTGGATCGCGGACTCGGTCCCGCCGAGATATAGACGCCCGAATGCGCCGGAGCTTCTCATGTCGATGAGACTCACCGGAGCATTCTTCTCCGCCTCGTTCGCCGCGAGCGTGGCGTAGGCGGCCGGTTCGACCTCCAGGATGTAGAGGGCATGCCCCCCAAGGATCATATTTCCGTAGCGCATCCGATTGATGAGCTGAGCCTGGTAGTCGTCCAGATTCGTGATGATCTGGGACGATTTCACGGAAGGCTTCATCCGATCCTTCGGAACCAGGCCGATCGCTTCCAGCGCTCGAGTGCCCGCGCTCAACACCTCGGATTGCGAGGGGCCGTGGACCTCGAGAAGACCGAAGGCGCGCTCCACGATCTGGAGGGCGGGTCTCACGTCGTTCGACTTGAGAGCCACATCCGTGATCTGGTTGATCGCGATTCCAGGCGCAATCTCGATGTAGACGGCGGCTTCCCCGGAAACCGGAAGATAACCTCGCGAAGTCGTCGCCACGTACGAGGCGAACTGAGGTTGCATCCGATCGAGAAAGACGAACGTCCTGAGGTCGATGCTCGCCACCGGGGCTACTCAGCCGGGGCCGGAGACTGCGGGAGGATGCCCTCGACCTGCTCATGGGGACGGGGAATGACATGAACGCTGACGAGTTCGCCCACGCGACGAGCCGCCGCGGCGCCGGCATCGGTGGCAGCCTTCACGGCGCCGACTTCGCCCCGGACCATCACGGTGACGAAGCCCCCGCCGATCTTTTCCTTGCCGATGAGCGTGACCCTGGCCGCCTTGACCATGGCGTCGGCTGCTTCCACTGATCCGACGAGACCGCGCGTCTCGATCATTCCCAATGCGATCTGGCTCATCGCTGATCACTCCTATGCATGGATACTGAAACCGTGGAGCGGGCTTGGGCGCCGCTCTCGTCACACGAGCCGCCGGAGGGCGGGCAATCCGCACATCTCCCGAACGGGCAACCGTCATCTCTCGTTTTCGCGAGCAGAGATTGAACCAACGTCTCGAGTTCGTCCGGGAGCGGCTCCGCAGGGCCACCCGGGGCCTCCGCGGGATGCGGCTGCCAAAGACGTTTCGAATCCGCGACGTCTTCGCCCGCCGAGTCGTCCGAGCGCCTCATCCAGATGTCGCTGCGCGGAGCATCGCCCACCGGCGCACTCCCCGACGGCCCGGCGTCCTCGAACGCACCCGTCCAGGAAGGATCGTCGTATTCCGGTTTGACGCGTGCCAGCCTCTTGATGTTCAAAAGATGCAGGGGCGAGATGTTGTCCGATGTGATGTTGCCGCCGAACGACCCGCAGCCCAGCGTCATGCTCGGGAAGAGGTTCGTGGTGAATCCCACCGCACCCTGGCTCGACGGAGAGTTGACGAGAATTCGGTTCACGGGTTTTTTCTCCGCGAACTCTCGAATGATCGCCTCGTCACGGCAGTGAATGGAAAGGGTATGCCCCATCCCGCCGAGAGCGAGGATCTCGAGGCAACGCTTACACCCCTTTTCCCAACCGTCCTCGACGAACACGGAGAGGATCGGAGAGAGCTTTTCGATGGAAAGGGGAAACTCGAAGCCGACGCCCGCGCAATGGGCCAGCAACACCGTGGTATCGCGGGGGACCTGGAAGCCGGCCATCTCGGCCAGACGCCAGGGGTCCTTGCCGACGATGTCCGGATTCATGCCCCGCCCCTTCATCACGATCTTCTCGAGAAGCTCAGCTTCATCGGGAGTGCAAAGATGAGCGCCGCGGGCCTTCATCGCGGTGAGGAAACCGTCTCGAATGGGGCGGTCGAGAACGAGGCTCTGCTCGGACGAGCAAATCGTGCCGTTATCGAAGGTCTGGCTGTCGACGATGCATCGCGCGGCGTGATCCAGATCCGCACTGCGATCCACATAGGACGGGCTGTTTCCCGGTCCCACGCCGAAGGCGGGCTTGCCGGAGGAGTAGGCCGCACGCACGAGACCGCTGCCTCCGGTCGCGAGAATGAGGTCGACGTTTGGATGCTTCATGAGTTCTTCGGTGCCGTCCAGAGACACTTGATCCATGCACGTGATCAACCCTTCGGGCGCGCCGGCGGCCACCGCCGCGTCCATGACGACACGGATGCTCTCGCGGATGCATCCGACCGCACGCGGATGGGGGCTGGTCACCATTCCGTTCCGGGACTTGAGGCAGATGATGGCCTTGAACAGCGCCGTCGATGTCGGGTTCGTCGTGGGGATGATCGCCGCCACCACCCCGAAAGGATCCGCGTATTCATCCACGCCACGGGCGGGGTCGCGACCCACGAGGCCGCAGGTCGCCATGTCACGAATTCCCCGCCACAACCCACGGGTGGCGAACTCGTTTTTCGCCTTCTTGCTCGCGACCTTCCCGATATCGGTCTCCTCGACCGCCATGCGAGCCAGTCGCTCCGCCTCGCGATAACCGGCCTCCACCACCGCATGACAGATGCGATCGACGCTTCCTTGGTCGAAGGTGCGGTAGCGTTCAAAGGCGGAACGGGTTACCGCGACGAGGTCGCGGGCCTGTTGCCTCGATGCGAGGTCTCGGTCCATGCTCCCTTTCCATTCCGGGTATCCGCGAGGGAGCTCGAATCTACCATGGGTTTCCCCCCTTGCAAACGCACCGGGCGGGACGAGCGCTTCGAACGGGAACCCAGCACGAGCCGCAGACGTCCCAGCTGCTCGCGAAGGATCGACCCCGAGAGCACACGCGACGGGTGGCGCGCCACCGACGCCACGAGGGCCAGCCCCGCCACAGAAACGCAAAGCGATGTTCCCCCGGCCGAGACGAAGGGAAGCGTCATTCCCGTCGTGGGCACGATCCCCAGGTTGACACCGATGTGGACGAACGCTTGAAAACCGAAGAGCGTCGCCAGACCCGTGCAGAGGAGCCGCCCCTGCGGGTCGCGGGTACGCTGGGCGATCCTCGAGATCGTGAACAGAAGCAACAGGAACGTTCCCATCAGGAACGCGGCTCCCACGAGGCCCAACTCTTCCGCGATCACGGCGAAGACGAAGTCGTTGTGGCGTGAAGGCAATCGGTTCAATCGGTTCTGAATACCATCGCCCAGGCCCTGCCCGGACACCCCTCCGACCGCGACGGACCGGAGGCTCTGCTCCAATTGATACCCTTCGCGCGCACGCTCCGCTCGGGTCAACCGCTCCCGAAGAAACGTCGAGACGATGCGTTCCTTCTGATAGGGACGCAGCGCCGAGTATCCGACACCTCCCAGAAGAAGTCCCCCGAGTAGAATGACGAGGATTTCACGCCTCCCGATGCCGGCCACGAAGAGCATCGACAGAGCCGTCGGAATGAAGAGCAACGACGTCCCCAGGTCCGGCTGCGAGAGAATCAGCGAGAGCGGGAGGGCCAGCGCGATCCCGGGTGCGACGAGTGATCGCAGGTGCTTGACACTCCTCTCATGTCGGAGCAAGCGCGCCATGAAGATGACGAAAGCGATCTTCATGGGCTCCGAGGGCTGAAAACTCACGCCGCCGATGACGATCCATCGGCGAGCGTTGAAGACCACGTGCCCCACGATGGGCACGAGGGCCAACAGCCCCAGCGCGCCCAGATAGATGACCGCCCCGTTGCGCACGATGAACTTGTAGGGGATGACGCGCACGACGAACCCGACCGCGAGGGCCAGAGCGGCCCACCGCAAAAAGACCGATCCCCGGTCCAGCCCCTGGGCATCTCCGATGGAGACCTGCATCATGGTGCCGATACCCAGCAGAATGAGGAGGACCATGAGCAGAAAGACCTCGTGGGGACTCGCGCGCTTCATCGCACTTCCTTCGGCCCACGGAGGGCTCGCCGGGCGATGACCGCCAAGGTCGGCACGGTCCTGCTCCCCGAAGCGCGCGTACGCTCCAGGCACACGCAAACGACGACCTCGGGGGCCTCGGCGGGCGCGAATCCGGTGCTGTAGGCGTTGTGGAGTCGCCCCCAGTACCCATGCAACTCGGCGGTGCCGGTCTTGGCCGCGAGATCCATCTCCTTGCCCGCCTGACCGCCCTTCTTCCGCCCCACCACGCGCATGGCGCTCACGACGCGCCTGAAGGTTTCGTCCGACATCCCCACGCGACGGCCGGGGCGGCGCGGTTCTGGACGCCCAGCGATGTCGAGGACGATTCGGGGCGCGCGGTAGAGGCCACGTCGTGCGAAGGTCGAAGTCATGGACGCGACCTCGAGGACTGAGCTGCTGAGGCTCCCCTGTCCGATGATGGCGTTCTTGAGGCTGGAGTCCGGACCGAGCGCCAGTGCTCGCCTAGCATCGCAGGATCGGCGCGGAATCAGATACTTGATCGGCTGGAACATCCCGAAGCGCTCGTACCAGTCGATGAGTCGCCTCTTTCCGAGTGGGCGGCCCTTCCTGCGAAAATACTGATTCGATGACTTGACCAGAGCGAGGTGCAGATCCACCGGGCCTCGGTCGCTGGTCGGGACGACTTCCTCCGGATCGATGATCCCTTCCTCGAGAAGCGCCGTCGCCCCGAAAATCTTCATGACGCTTCCTGGTGGATAGCGGGTCAGGAATCCTCCGTCGGCGGCGCGATTCGCCACGGGACTCTGATCGGCCTCGAGGATCAGGCGGCCACGGCGCTCGCGGTAAGCCGATGCGTCGAGATCGCCTCTCTTCCAGGCCTCCCGGGCGGCGCGGGTCTCGCGCAGACGATCGCCGTCCCGAACCCACCGTTCGATCCATTCGCGACCGGAGACCCGGGGCACCTGAGCCAGTGCCAGGATGTCCCCGCTCGCGACGTCGATGACGGCAGCCGTCGCTCCCGTTGCCTCCGGATGGCGCCGCATGAGAGCCTCGAGGTCGTCTTCCACGGAGCGCTGAAGGTCCATGTCGAGGGTGAGTCGAACGTCCTTCCCGTGCTCCGGCGCCGTCGACTCCGGGAGCTCCCTGAACGTACCATCGGGCTCGCGGCGGCGGACGAATCGGCCCGGGCGGCCGAGAAGGGGACCTCCCCGAGTTCCGCCGCCTTCCCCCAGGACGAGTTCCAAGCCGCCGAGCGCCTTGCCTTGTCGCGTCACGCGCCCGAGCAGGAACACGGCGGTCCCTTCGTCGTCGTGCGCCCAGACACGGCCATAGGCCGCGCGCACGCGGAAGCCCAGATCGCCGAGGCCGTGATTGCGCCAGACTCGGGCGGCAAGAGGGAATCCGGCTCCGCGGTACAGATCGAAGGGGACTCCACCCTTGAATTGGAGGCGACGCGCCCACTCCTTCGAGAAACTCAGATACTCGCGCCGCTCGTCTCCCGTCCGCAGCACCTTCTCCCCCAGGGCTCGCTTCAAGGAGGTGGAGTCGTCGCTCCAGAACTCGATGGCGCGCGCCAACGCACTGCGTTCCGCTCGATCGAGCTCCGTCACCGAACGCCCGGCGAGGATGCGACGCCCCTCATCGATCTTGGCCGCGTCATCCGGGTCCGCTTCTCCTCGAGACACCGCCTCGAGATCCTCCCAGACCGCGGCCAGCCGCTTCACATCCGTATCGGGGACCCTCAATTCGGCGGCAAGCGCTCGGCGTTCCTCCCGGTCGATCTTGTCCAAGTCCGGCGTTCCGAAACGGCTGATGGCGATGCGATCGTGGAGCACGCCCTCGACGCGACGTTCCATGCGATCGAGATCCTGTTGCTCCCGCTCGAAGAGGCGAAGGAACAGGGCGTCGGTGTCCTTTTCGCCGACTTCGATGGCGAGGGCGTCGAACTCTCCGAGCTCGACGTCGATCGCCCGAAGGGCCGCCGCGGGCGTCGATCCGAGGGCGGCGCCGAGAGTCGGTGCGGTGGCCAGGCGTTTGCGGAGCTGAACCCGCGACGTCAGCGAAGGATCCGTCGAAATGCGAATCATCGCGTCCAAGAGGCGGGCACCGTAACGGGACGCCGGCACGACGAGCACCCCATTCGGCCACGTTCTCCCCTCGAACCGCCGCCTCAATTCCTCGCGGCGAGAACCCCGGAAATCCAACGCGTCGGGCGAAGCCGCGAGAAGAGCGCCCAGCCAGCGCGCGGCCGCTCGTCGGGACGCCGAAAAGCGATGCATCCGTTCTCGGATGGCCGCCCCCCGCGCCTTCGGCAGCGGCGCCGTCCATCGTTTTGCCCAGGCAGGGCGCCATGCGGCCACCAGATCGGTCAGAGCATCCAGCCGATTCCGCTCTCGGAAACGGCTCGGAAACACGGAGAGCGTATAACTCTCGACCCGGTCCGCGAGAGGTCGACCGCGTCGATCGAGAATCCGCCCTCGCCCCGCCGGCAGATCGATGGCGACGAGACTGTCTCGGAGGATTCTCCTCGTGAAGTCCTCGGCTCGGATGACTTGCAGCCAAGCCAGGCGAAGAAAGAGGACCAAGAACCCTCCGACGAAGAAGAGAAAGAGGCGACCCATCCGCCGCTCGATGAGGAGGCCGAGGTCCGTCATCTGAACACCAGGTCGCGGCGACCGCGGGATTTGCCCAAGACGACGAGCAATACGGTGCCGGGAATCGCGGAGAGCGTTGCCAGTACACCGGCGAGATCCATCGGCGCGAGAGGGCTGGCCATCCGGGCCAAGAAACCGACCGTGATGGCGAGAACCACGGCGAGACTCGCCGCGCCGAGGACCTCGACCCAACCGGTGGAGACGAGAGTGCGCCGCATCACACCCATCGCAACCGAACCCGTCAGACACACGAGGGCCGGGAGGGTCCAGGGCCCGGCCGTGAAGGCGCCCGCGACCAGTCCCAGAACCACCGCGTGAAGGAGATCCTCGTCCCGACGGCGCGCGACGCCTCCCAGGCACGCGAAGACCAGGGCGACGTCCGGAAGAAACGAGGGAGGCTCGCCGGTGGCCAGCCACGCCGACTCCCAGATCGCCAAGAGGCAGATGCGAAGGGTGAGCGTCACGTTTTCACACCTCGGAGGATCGCCTCGAGTTCGGCGCGGGGCAGAAACACATGAATCACGACCGTGGCCCCGCTTTCGACGCCAGGCGCGGAACGGCCGGACGCGAGAAGACCCGGGGGAACCGGCCCGCGGGTGCTGCCTCCGCGCGTGAAGAGAAAACAGGAGGGCTCACCGACGTCGAGCCCTTCGAGGGCAGCGCTTTCGAAACGCCATCCCTCCGGCGTCGGCCGAGCGCGAATCAGAGACACCCCGGCGAGGTCCGCGGACTGGGCCCGACAACCGTGGTGTCCGAGGGTGGTCACCCTGGCAACGATGCGGCGGCGAAAACTCACCCAGTCGCCTTTTCGCACCCCGTCATCCGACCCTACGGGCAAGAGCATGGAGTGCTGGAACGGAGAGGCATCGCCGGCGAGAGCCACCTGCGCCCGGAGAGGGCGAAAAAGGGAACGGCCCGGGTCCGGGATGGGTTCCCCATCGTTCCCGCCATGGACATGGACGCGATCGACATCGCTCAAACGGCCGGCCCACCGTACGACCCGCTCGGACCGACCCCAGTCCAGGGTCACCTCCCCGATCAGGAGATCGTCGACGCCCGGCGCCCAGTGGGCCACGAAAACCGAGCGCCCCTCGGAGGAGGCATCAAAGGTGCTCCCCGCGGCGGCGACGTCCATGCCTCCTCCCCCTCCTCGAAGGAGGACGTGACGCCACGGCGCACCGTCCACGGGGCCGGGAGTTCGCCCGGGGCAGCGCACCTGGGGCCGGTCCGCGGCCGCCATCCGCGAAAGCCCCCCCGTGACCCGGTCGATGACTCCCAGAAAGATGCCCCCCGCCGAAACGGCGTCTCCGGGCTTCACGCCGTCCTTGGCGCCGGCGCCCAGAACGAGTCCCCCCGGGAAACGCGCAACGACGGGAATCGCCTCGTTCTCTCGATTCTTCCCCAGATAGTCCTCCCAAATGCCCTCGGCGCGGGAAGGTTCGGGAGAAGGGGGCGTGGAGACTTGGGATGCGTGGAACACGCGAAAGGGCCAAGAGAGAGCAAGCGCCGCCGCGGAGCGGACCGGTTCCAGGGACGCCCCACCGACGAACAGGGGGACGGCCAACACGACCGCCAGCAGGATGCTCTTCTGTCCGCGGCTCATGCCTGCATGCTCGCTTCACTCATCGGGGGCCGTCGCCGTCTGAATTCACCCGGGATGCCGACGACGCCCCCGATGGATCAAAGGTCCTCGGCGCTCTCCAGGATCTCCTTCAGGATGTCCAGGTTGTCCAGGATGAATCCGGTACCCCGGGCGACGGCGGTGAGAGGCTCGTCGGCGACGGAGCACTGAAGATCGACGGCGCCCTGGATGCGCTTGTCGAGTCCCCGCAGCAGAGCGCCACCGCCGCAGAGCATGAGCCCCCGGTGCACGAGGTCGGCGGACAACTCGGGATCCGTGCGTTCGAGGGTTCTGCGGATGGCTGCCACGATCTGGTCCACCGGGTCCCTCAAGGCCTCGCGGATCTGCTCTGACGTGACGGTCACGCTGCGCGGCAGACCGGTCGAGAGATCCCGACCCCGCACGCGCATCTCGTATTCCTGCTCCAGGGGAAACGCCGAGCCGATGCAGATTTTGATCTTCTCGGCCATCTGGACGCCGATGAGCAGGTCGTGATGCTTTTTCATCCAGGTGGCGATGGCTTCGTCCATTTCATCGCCCGCGACGCGGATGCTCTCGGAGCAGGCCACGCCGGCCAGGGACATCACCGCAACTTCGGTGGTGCCGCCGCCGATATCGACGATCATGGAACCCGCCGCCTCCCGGATGGGCAAGTTCACCCCGAGACCGGCGGCCATGGGCTCGTCGATGAGGAAGACCCGACGAGCGCCGGCCCGTTCGGCGGAATTGATCACGGCCTGCTTCTCCACCGGGGTGATGCCCGAGGGCACGGCGATGACCACCTGAGGGTTGGCGAGGATTTTTCTGCCTCCTTGCACCTTGCGGATGAAGTAGCGGAGCATGGCCTCGGTGACCTCGAAATCCGCGATGACGCCGTCCTTCAGGGGGCGGATCGCTTGGATGTTGGAATGGGTCTTGCCCAACATTTCCTTGGCCCGCGTCCCCACGGCCTCCCCATCCAGGAGGACCTGATTCGTTCCCTTGCGGACGGCCACGACGCTGGGTTCGGCGATGACGACGCCTCGACCGTGAATGCACACCAGCGTGTTCGCGGTGCCCAGGTCGATCCCCATATCCACGGAAAAAACACCAGCAAACTTGTCGATGATTCCGAACATGACCGCGCCCTATCGGGAGAGAAAGACATGGCCGACACCCGCGCCGACCGAGGCTCAAGGTAGGCGCAGGGGGAGACATCCCCCGACGAGGGCTTCCAGGCTCCAGGGAGAAGGACCTCTCACGGAGACACAAAGACACACAGACGCATCTGCCGAGAGGCCTCCGATCTGTCCCCTTCTTCTCTGTGTCTCCGTGGCTCCGTGAGAGGAAAATGAGCGGACAGCGCGTCGCTTGACGCCGAGGACGCCATCAAGACTCGAGGCTTCCACAGCCAGGGTGTTGGCCCGCACGTGCCGCACGCTTCGGGGTCATGTTCATGGCAGAAGGAGGAACTCCAGTCCGTTGGAAGACGCGAAGGGAGGCGTC
>CAZLGG010000052.1:0-26752 GCA_964559135.1 uncultured Planctomycetia bacterium | reverse complement strand
ATCCGTCCCGACGTGGACACCCTGAAGATCGTCCGCTGGGACTGACCCGGCGCCCAGTCGCCCGGCGTCGGGCGCGCCCCCTTTCTTTGCGGCTCTGCGCCTCCGTGAGAGAAGAATGAGAACCTCAAGGAACGTGGAAGCGCGCCGGACGGGGACGGCCTGACTCACATCACCAGCGTCAAGGCCTTCGAGAGCTCGAATCCTCGGAAGCTGAGAGGGTTGAAGACCATCCATTGGAAGTGGAGCGCCAAGCCCGCCAAACTCGGATCCGTCGGCGCGATCAAGGGCACCTGGGCGGAGCCGTCCGCATACGTCAGCCAGAACTGAATGCGTTGCACCTCCTCGAAGGAGACGAAGACCTTGGCGTCGGGGAGGACTTGGATTTCGTCGCGGCCGGTCGAGATCATCAGGTAGCAGAAACTGGAAGGGGGCGCCCCCTGGAGAGTGGCAAAGAAGAGCCCGCCGCCGATCTCGGGGGCTCCCGCACCACCCAGGCCGGGCGTCAAGTCGTATCCCTGAGCATTCGCGGTCGCTTCGCCGTAGACGAACGCCCCCTGCACCTTCCAAAGCTGCACGAAGTCGCTGACCACTGTAGGCGTCACGCTTCCCGACCGCGTTCCCATCGCGAGGGTCGGATTCAGGATGCAGACATCGTTCTCAAAGGTCTGATTCACGTTCGCAAGGACCTCGAAGGACGGCTGAGACATACCCAGCCCCGTCCCTTGAATCGCCGTCCCGTTCCCGAGAAACACCAACGCGCTGCTCCCCGAGAGGGGATCGACCCGGAGCACGGGCTGGAAGAACGACGACGACGCGACCTGTCTCACGCCCGCGGCGTCGGGCGCGACGACCGTGAAACCGTCATCCGAACTGAAGGCCTTGTCCGCACCGAGGTGGCCCACCATCGCGGTTAGGCCCATGCCCTCCACGTCGACAAGGAAACCGCCGCTCCCGAGGAGCGCGCCCGTGCCCAACGCCCCCCCCACGGGGACGACCTCGGGCTGAGCGCCGTGGGCGAGGAACGGGTTCGGAGCGAAGAAGAGTCCGTCGTCGGGACTGAAGAACTTCCGATCGGCTCCGGGAGCCGGCAGTACGAGGGTGCCGTCGTCCAGAACGACCACGTCCTGGGGACCGTAGAGGAAGTTCCAAAGAATCTGACCAGCCGTGTCCACGTTGCGCTGCACGGGAGAGTTTCCGAACAGACCATCGACGACCATGAGGAGGTCATCCGTCGTACCGAGAGTTCCGTCCGATCCGGCGTTCGTGTAGACGGCACGATCGCCGCCCGCCCAGCGGGGCCAACGAGCGCCGAAGGCGGGACGGTCGATGCTTCTCCCCAAGGGGAACCTGTTGAATACGACGTTGCCGCTCACGGCGTCGATGCGCAGCGTCCCGATCTCGTCATCCGCCGTCCCGAGGAGTTGGTCGGCCCCCGTCAGAGTGAAACCGTACCGCCCCTCTCCCATGGAAAAAATGTTCGATTCGATTCCCGTGGGCAGGCCCAAGGGAACGGTCTCGAGATAAGGATGCCCGCGGAGGTCGCGAAGAACGACGATGCTGTCGTTCCCGTTGTTGAAGGATTTGTCTCCTCCCAGGTCGACCCAAGCCACGTCATCGGGAGACAGCACCATGAGGTCCTGCTGTCCGGGGTAGATGGTCCCCGCGCCCACCGCGATCTGCTGCACCTGGGCCGCGCCGGGAAAATCCAATCCATCGACGAACAACATCTCGTCGTCGGCCGTCCCGTACTCGTCGTCGGGGCCGGGGGCCGGCGAAACGAAACTCTTGTCGTCGAGACGGTAGACTCGCGGGAAGACGCGCAAGGCGCTGCCACCATACTGAGGCATGACCAGGGTGGCTTGTTGCCAGAGTCCGAGGGCGTTGTGGATGACGACGAAAGACGCCGTGGGAGTTTGAAGGTCGGGGGTCGCGGAGGGACTGACGACGACACCGGTCGTGTCGTTGATTCGCACCACCGGGGATTTCGCGGTCACACCATTGAAACCCAGCCCGGTCCCCGCCGAGAATTCGTAAGCCACCTGGCCCTGGACCGACGCCGCAACAAGAGCAGCGATGGCCACGGTCACCCAACTACGCCTGAATCCACCTCTTGACGCCATCAGTATCCTCCCTGAGGCCCATGGGCCTACCAGAGGACCTTTCCGGGGGCAGGGAAGAAACTCGCGGCTGCCAACCGCCACGGAGTCTTCACCCATCAGGTACTCGACATGTTGATTACGACCCGAATAGGGTAGGTCGCTTCTCTTTTATCGGCCGAGAAGGGGTCGAGACTGTAACTCTGAGCAGTTCGCTCGAGGGATACGAAACCCGTCGAGGGCATCCCGACGTGGGGAGGGGGGGGGCGGAGCGAACGCCCCCCCGCAGACGCCTCAGTTCGGAATGATGGTGCACCCGTCGATGGAGGATGCACTCACGGGAACGCCGAAGGTCGTGGTGTCGAAGAGCAACTCGTGGGTGCCCGACGTGGCAGGACCGTAGAGGATCGGGGTGAAACGCGCGATGCTTCGGTTGTCTCCCGTCACCCCCGGTGCCGCGAAGGCGGCCGAGGACCCGTAGTGCATGCGCCCGGAGAAATCGAAGTCGAGAAACTGAAGGTCCTCGCCCGCGTCGCCCAATCCCACGTCGCTGCCATCGAAACCCATGAGCCAGGACCCGGATGTCGCTGAGAAGAAACTCGTGGGCAAAAAGGCCAAGACATCCTCGTCCTGCGCACCCAGAGTGCCGACCCCGGTCACCGTGGGATTGCCCACCGTGGAGACGACGAGCACGGAGCCGTCGAACGTCATGTAGACGCCGTCGATGGCGTCCTGCGCCGAGTCCAGCTCGACGTCGCTGCCGTCGAAGACGAAGACCATGGTCCCCGCAGTGTTGCTTCCCAGACTCGTCGGCGCGAAGTAGACGAGGTCGTTGTAGGTGAACTGATCTCCGTTCGGACCGAGGATCATCCCCGGCAGGTTGAAGGTCGGCGAGGAGATGCTGAACAGCACGGCACCATCCGAGAACACGTGAAATCCGGCCACGTCCGTCCCTCCCAAGCCGACGTCGCTCCCGTCCATGTGCATGGACCAAAGGCCCGTCGCCGTGTCATAGGCCACGATGTCCTCGTCGTTGACGACTCCGAGTCCGGGGAGCGTCACATTCTCGTTGAAGCTCAGGTAGACGGTTTCGCCGCCCGGAGGCGTCGTGACGTCGATATAGTCCGTCTTGACCATCACGTCCGAACCGTTGGGGCCGGCCACGGAGAGCGAAACCGTGTAGAGCCCGGGATTCGCGTAGACATGGCTGGGATTCTGCACACTCGAGAAGGTGCCGTCTCCGAAAGTCCAAGTCCAGGACGTGATACTTCCTGTCGACATGTCGGTGAATGCGAAGCTCGTCCCCACGGGGCCTGTCGTGGGCGTCGCCGCGAAGTCGGCAACAGGAGGCTGAGGCGCCGTGACCGTGATGAGACCCGGCATCACGACGGAGTCATTGCCTCCCGGACCGATGGCCACGAGGGTCACCGTGTAGGTGCCAGGATTCGCGTAGACATGGGTGGGGTTGACCGCGTTCGAGGTCGAGCCGTCGCCGAACACCCAGGTCCGGGTCGTGATCGACCCGGTGGACTGATCGGTGAAGTTGACCGTGAGGGGGGCCGTTCCGGACGTGGGCGTCGCGGTGAACGCCGCCGTCGGAGGTCCGACGGGCATCTGCACGTCGATGAGCCCGTTCATGGTGAGCTGGTCGGTGCCCCCCGGGCCCGTCACGACGAGGTTGACGTCGTAGAGCCCCGGTGTCGTGTACACGTGGGACGGGCTCACATCGGTGGAGAACGTTCCGTCGCCGAAATTCCAGATGTAACCGGTGCCCGCCGTCGATGTATTCGTGAAGTTGACCGTGAGAGGCGCGAAGCCGCTGGTGGGACTGGCGGAGAAACTCGCCGTGGGCGGACCGATGTTGCCAATCTGGAACGTCGCCGAGAGTCCGCCGCCGGGAGCGGGATTTTCTACCTGGATTCCCAGGGTCCCGTTGCCGGTGAGGCTCCCCGGAACGACGGCGGTGAGCGTCGTGGGGTTGACGAAGGTGGTCGTCACGGGCGTGCCGTCCACGAGGACGCGGCTGCCGTCCACGCCGCCGCCGTTGAGAGTGCCGGCGAGGTAGCGCAAACCGGTGACCGTCAGGGTCAATGTCGCGCCGAGGGTGTAGTTGGCTGGCGACACACCGGTGATCGTTGGGGGCAGGGGCGCCCCGTACATGTTCGCCATCCCCTGAGCGTCAAGAATGCTCAGGTGTTCTCGCTGACCGATTTGGCTCTGGAAGGCCTGATTGGGGGGCAAGACCGTGATAGTGGGCTGACCGTTGCTGGAGAACGCGAACTGCCCATAATGCAACACGGAATCGAAATCGTATGTGCCGACGGTGCTGGCGCCCGATACGAGGTTGAAGTTTCCGAGGGCGCCGGACGAAATGTTCGCTGTGTTGATCGTGACGAAGGAATTGCGATCCGGACGCTGTTGCTCATGCAACACTCCGAGAGCGTGACCGAGTTCATGGGCGATGATGAAACGAAACGACCAGTTGAACATGTTCAGGTTCTGGCCGCCGCCGATCATGCCCACGAATGAACTGTTGACGTTGCTGCTCTGGATGTGGATGTAGTTCCCTTGGCTCGTCCGGGGAATGAAGTCGACATTCGCCACGGCCTCCCATTCCGCCATGGCCGCCAAGGCGCGGGCCTGATTGGTGGCGTTCACGTTGGCGTCGAACTCATAGGGGATGATGCCGTTGGTCCAGAGCGTGGCGTTGAACGTGGAATCGCCGATCACCACATCCTCGGGAAGCCAGGTGTCGTCGACGAGGACGTAACCCTCAGGAGTCTCCACCGACTGGGCATTCACGACAGGCCCCATGGACACCAGGGCGAGACAGAGGACAAGAAGGGGCCTGATGAAAGCGGACATGGCGGTCTCCGGAATGCGGACGATCGAACTGAAAACACTCGGTATACGGCTCCGCCGCTCCGGCGCGAGACGGCGAGCCTCAAAATACCGGGTTCCTCGTCGGTCACACAAGGTTTTCTGAAACCCCGCGGGCATGAACGCCCGAGTCAAGGAGCGCCAAACCCGCCCCCACCCGGAGTTTCCACGCGAACACGCCACCCGGGTTCGAGGGTCAAGGTGACCCTCGCGGGAAGTGTCTTCCCTCGGCCGTCGGGACGGACGAGCAGGTTCCGGCCGGGGCAGCCGGACGACCCTCCGGAAAGGCCGTAGGGCCCCTCGGCACGGCGGGTCGTCATCAAGGTGACGGTCATGGGGACCAAGGCCTCGATCTCACGCACGACGCCCTCTCCGCCGGGGTTCTCCCCGGCCCCTCCGCTCCGCGACCGCAACCGATAGGCCGTGACGCGAAGTGGCAGCGCGGATTCCAAGGCCTCGATGGGCGTGTTCAGGGTGTTTGTCATGTGGGAGTGCATGCCCGACGCACCGGGGCCCTCGGGGCCTCCTCCCACCCCTCCAGCGATCGTCTCGAAGTAGGCGAACGGGTCTCCGCCAACGTCTCGCCCCCCCAGGGAGAGGTTGTTCATGCTGCCCTGGCTCGCCGCGGGAATGCGACCGGGAAGCAATTGGTGAAAAGCGCCCAAGATGACATCCACCAATCTCTGCGACGTCTCGACGTTGCCGCCCGCAACCGCCGCGGGACGCCGCGCCCCCACGACGCTGCCTTCGGGGATCTCGAGAGTCACGGCTTCCAAAAGGCCGGAGTTCGTGGGGATGTCCTCCGGGGCCAGACAGCGCAGACAGTAGAACAGCGCGGAGAGGGTGATGGACTCGTGAGCGTTGACCGCCGACGCGACCTGCGGCGAACTCCCGGCGAAGTCGGCGTGCAATCGCCCCTTCCGTTTCTCCAGAGTCACGCGGATCGAAGGCGAATCGGGACCGTCCAAGCGATCTTCGAAACAGGCACGCCCTCCAGGAAGATCGGAGATCACGCGGGACATCGCTCGGGCCGCCCGGGTGTGCAAGTCCTTCGCGGCCGCGGCCAAGCGCTTGGCGCCGTAGCGTTCCGCGGCCTCCTGCATGCGGATGACCCCCCGCTGCACCGCGGCTTCCTGAGCACGAAGGTCGCCGCGCCGCTCATCGGGCGTTCTCACGTTCGCGAGCAAGAGGGCCTCGATATCCCCCATCCGGCGACCGCCTCGCACCAACTTGACGGGAGGCAGGATCAATCCCTCCTTGTACAGCTCGTCGAAGTCGCCCATGGAACCCGGCACACCGCCGCCCACATCCGCGTGATGAGCACGCGCCAGCACTCCGAAGGCCGCGGCCTTCCCCACCTGCCCGGGAAGGAACACCGGCGCGAAAAGCGTGATATCGGGGAGGTGGGTCCCGCCGAGGAACGGATCGTTGAGGATGACGACGTCGCCAGGCTCGAGGTCCACTCTCTCGAGGATGCACCGCGCTGTGAGATGGCAAGCACCGAGATGCACGGGAATGTGCGCCGCCTGGGCCACCATGTCACCCGTTTTCCCGGTGACGGCGCAGGAGAAGTCGAGGCGCTCCTTGATGTTCGGAGAAAACGCCGTCCTGCGCAACACGACGCCCATCTCCTCCGCGACGGACTGGAAAAGGTGACGAAAGACCTCCACGTCGATGGGGTTCATGGGCGCCTCCTCCCTTGGCGACGAAGAACCAGAGCCGCGCTCGCGGCCTCGACTTCCAGCGTCCAGCCCGGAAGGACGACCGTGGTGGCCGAATACTCCGCCACGATGGCGGGCCCCTTCGCGACGAACCCGGAGGGAAGGTCGGCCCGGCTCCAGATTGCCGTGCGCCGAACACCCTTCGGGAAAACGACGTCGTCCCGGTGAGCGCGGACATCGAGGGTCTTCGCGAGGCGGGGACGCCGCGGACGCCCGGGTTTGGGCCCGAGAACGCGCACGCGCAGAGCGACGGGTTCCACGTCGTCATTCGGAAGAGCGAAACCGTGGCGAGACTCGTGGGCCGCATCGAAGGCTTGCTTCAGACGGCCGGCCGAGAAGGGGATCGTCAGCTCGAAACTCTGCCCCACGTAGCGAAGGTCGCAGAGTCGCTCCACGACGACGTCTCGGGCCGAGAAGCCCTCCTCCTGCATGGTGCGCAAAGCCTTTTTCTCGAGAGCGGCGAACATGCGAGCGGGCTTCGTCTGCAGCTCTTCGAGCGAGACCCCCAAGACGCCGCGGGCTCGGGATTCGATGACACGGGAACTCAACATCCCTCGCGCGGAGAGCAAACCCGGGTCCCAGGGAACGACGACCGTGTCCATGTCCAGGTTTTCCGCCAGGGCGCAGGCGTGCAATCCTCCCGCACCGCCGAAGGCCACGAGCGCGAAGCGTCGGGGATCGTGACCTCTTTCGAGGGAAATCGTGCGAAGCGCCCGTTCCATCGTCGCCTCCGCCACGCGGAGGACACCGAGTGCGAGGGCCTCGGGGGCCAGGCCGAGCTTTCGGGCCAAGGGTCGGGCGGCGCGGCGGCTGGCGCCGCCGTCCAGATCGAAGTCGCCGCCCAGGAATCGCCCCTCGGGAATGCGCCCCAAGAGCACGTGGGCATCCGTCACCGTGAAGGGTCCGCCCCGCCCGTAGGCGGCGGGGCCGGGATCGGCGCCCGCGGAGCGGGGCCCCACGCGGAGCGCTCCGCCGCCGTCCACCCACGCCACGGAACCACCGCCCGCCCCCACCGTGTGGATGTCCATGACGGGGATCTTGAGGGGGCGCCCTCCGATCACGCACTCGGACACCAAGCCGGGACCCGCTTCCATGAGAGCCACGTCCGTGGAGGTCCCGCCCATGTCGAGAGTCATGAGGCGACGCCGCCCCTTCGCTCGGGCTCCGGCCCAGGCGCCCAACAACCCGCCCGCGGGCCCTGAGAGCGCGAGGCGCAGGGGCTCTTCACGGGCGCGATCCAAGCTCAGTCGCCCGCCGTCCGACTGAAGCATCCGGATGCTCGCCCGTGGCAACGCGGCGCGAATTCGGCCGACATAGGCTTCCATGAGCGAGCGCAGCCCCGCATTGGTCCAGGCGGTGACGAATCGCTCGTACTCCCGAAACTCGGGCACGAGGTCACTGGATGCGGCCGCGGGACAGCCCAGATCCCTCAAGATGTCGACCGCCAACCGTTCGTTCTCCGGGTTGCGCCAGGAGTGCAAAAAGCAGACGACGAAGCTCTTCGCACCCTGCTTTCGGAGTCGTCGTCCGGCCGCAAGCACGTCGCCGGCATCGGGCGACGTGAGCACGCCCCCCGCGGCGTCGATGCGTTCCCGCACTTCCGCGACGTGGCGCGGCGGCTGGAGAGTCGGCCGAGGATGGAGCGCGAACAGGCTCGGCCGATTCTGCCGACCCAGGGCGATGAGATCTCGAAATCCCTTCGTCACGAGGATTCCCACGGGGGCGAGAGCGCCCGTGAGCAACGCGTTCGTGACGACGGTCGTCCCATGGACGACTTCCAAGCCGGCGGCGTCCTCGATGCCCAGTCCATCGAGTGCTCGGGCAAAAACGCCTCCCGGATCTTCCGCGTTCGACGGAAGCTTCAGGACCCGTCCGGACCGAGTCACGATGTCGGTGAATGTTCCGCCGACGTCGATCCCGAGGAAGGGGGAACTCATCGAGGTTCGCCCTCCATGGAGAAGGCATCGATCCGGTAGCCGTCGCCTTCCCTGACGAGGGTGATGCGGCATGGGATCTCGATGGGAGTGCCCTGCGTGCCGGTGAATCGGAGACGGAAATGGAGAATCCTCCGGGTGAAATCGCCCTCTTCGCGACTCTCTCGTCTATACCCGTCCACGAAGCCCCAGTGGGGGACTTTGTCCTCGAAGCGTGCGACGAACGTCCCGAAGTCCATGGATTCCTTGGCGCGGGACGTCAGAAGATCATGGGCCGCCGCGTACCCGACGACCTCCTCGTTCTCCGATGAAGGATCGTTGCCGCGCATCACCTCATTCAGGAATCGTTCGGCGACTCTCACGTCGCGCGGGACGTCACTCGTGGCGATACGCCCCATGATGAACAGGGCGACACCGTTCAGGGCGAGCAGGCCCAAGAACATTCCGAGCAACCATCGCATGGGAGATGCGGGCTTCATGGCGTCAGGATACCGAAGACCCCGCCGAGGGAATAGAATCGACGCGACCACAATGTGAGAATCGTGATGAAAAGAATGGCCGTCCTGTTGTCCTTTCTGCTTCTGGCGGTCTCCTGCGACTCCTCGGGTCGCGGGACCCACCGCGGCGATTCCGGCCCGACCCGGTCCCGCATCGCCTCGAGCAGAGATGCAAAGCTGACGTATTGGCTGGGAATGCCGCGACCGAGTTCCCACGAATTCGAGGTGAAGATCCTGGTGGAGGGCGTCAGCGACGGGCAGATCGACTTCGTCATGCCCTCGTGGTCTCCAGGTCGATACATCATCTACGACTTCGCCGCCCAGGTGACCGACGTGCGGGCCGCGGCCAAGGGAGGAGGGGGCCTCCCCGTCGAGCGCGTCGCGAAGGATCGCTGGCGCGTCACCCGGCGCGGACCCGGCGTCCTCTTTTCCTACAGGGTGTGGTGCAACTTCATGTCGGGGACGTTCAGCCAACTCGACGACCGGCACGCGAACGTGAACGGGCCGAGCGTCTTCATGTTCGTGGACGGTCTGGACTCCTCCCCCATCGATCTTTGGATCGACCCGCCGGTGGGCAAGAAGTGGCGAGCGGCGACAGCCCTCAGGGCGACGAACGAGCCCTTCCGATTCGCAGCCGACGACTACGAGAACCTCATCGACAGCCCCATCGAGCTGGGTGATTTCGAAGAGTTTCGCTTCACCTCGGGTGAAGTCCCCATCCACGTGGTGGTCCACCAATCCGGGGCGAAGGCCCCCTCTCGAACCCAGGAACTCGTGGCGCGCTGCCGACGCATCGTCGATGCCGCGGCCCGCATCATGGGCGGACTACCCTTCGAGCACTATACGTTCCTGTTCCACTTCGGCGTCCATCCCGGGGAGGGCGACGGCATGGAGCATCGGGAGTCCACGCAAATCATCTCGGAGAGAGCGCTCGACGGGCCGGGTGTCCTCGCGGGAGTCATGGACACCGCGGCCCATGAACTCTTTCATGCGTGGAACGTGGAGCGTCTGCGCCCCATCGAGCTCATGCATCAGGATCTGACCCGCGAGGTGTACACGCGATCCCTCTGGATCGCCGAAGGCATCACGTCTTATTTCGGCGATCGGATCTCCCTCGAGGCGGGTCTCATGGATCGCCCGGGATTTCTCCAAGGTCTCGGCCGATGGATCACCCGCATGGAATCGGCGCCGGGCCGGTCGAGCATGAGCGCGGAGGAGGCCTCCTTCCTCACGTGGTTGTGGGAGCGCCGCAACCCTCGGCACGAGGGATCGAACCAGGCGAACACCTGGGTGAACTACTACGTCGAGGGCGCCGTGCTGGGCTTGTTGCTCGACGCCAAGATCCGCACCGCCACACAGGGAGAATCGGGGCTCGTCGACGTCTTTCATCGGATGATGGCCGACGAGGACCTCATGAGGGAGGGCTATCGGGGTCGTGATTTCCAAGACGCGGTGGAGGCGGTGGCGGGGGAACGCATGAATGGGTTCTTCGAACGGTACGTCCGGGGCACCGACGTGCCGCCCTATGGAGAGATCCTCCGCCCGATCGGCCTGGTTGCGAGGCATGGCGGCGTCCCCATGGCCTCGGCGGTGGGCGTGAGCCAAGACGGGGAGCGCATCGCTGCTGTTCGACCGGGAACGGCGGCCGCAAGCGCGGGGCTCCATCCCGGCGACACCGTCCTGCGGGTAGGCGGCAAGGATGTGGGAGGCGACCTCTCCAAGGGCCTTCGCACGCTGGGAGAGGGCACGCTCACCACGGTGACCGTACGGAGGAACGGCCGCGAAGTGACCTTGCCCTTGGTGGTGCGCAACGCCCCGCGATCCGACTGGGTCGTCACGATCGATCCCAACGCCACGGACGAGGCGATGAAGCTGCGCGAGGCCTTCTTCCGTTGCGGGGTCCAGCAATGAGCCCATGGGGCGCCCTGGGGTGGGTCGTGTTTTCGTACCTGCTGGGAACGATCTCCTGGTCCTACCTCATCGTTCGCAAGGTCAAGGGGACGGATCTGAGAGAATTCGGGAGCGGGAACCTGGGCGCGACCAACGCCGGGCGCGTCCTCGGCAGGCGCTTCGCCGTGGGTATCTATGTCCTCGACTTCCTGAAGGGATTGGGAGCGGTTCTTCCGGCTCGGCATCTTTTCCCCGCTGACCTGGGCGGCGTTCCCCTGGAACTCTGCGCGGGACTCGCCGTGGTGGTGGGACACATCTTTCCGTTCTGGCTGGGGTTCAAGGGCGGCAAGGGTGTCGCGACGGGATCCGGCGTCGTGTTCGCACTCTCCCCGTGGACGGCCCTGGGTGCACTCGCCACCTGGGTGGTGAGCCTGCTCGCGTTTCGCATGGTGAGCCTCTCATCGCTCCTGGCCGCGGTGAGTCTTCCCATCTGGTACGGCTTCCTCGTGGGCTGGTCGGGCCCGCACCTCTCCAGGACGATCTTCCTCGCCGTCGTGGCGGCTCTCGTCGTGGTGCTGCATCGAACGAACATCCAACGCATCCTTGCGGGTGAAGAAGACAAGATCGGAGAATGACGGCCATGACACGCTTTGCAGTGATCGGAGCAGGAGGTTGGGGCACGGCCATGGCCGTGATCGCCCACAAGGCAGGCCACGACGTGACCCTTCTGGGACGGGACCCGGACCATATCCGGGCATTCCGCAAATCCCGCGTCAATCGCCCCTTCCTCCCCGGCTGCAAGATCCCCAAGGAGATCCGAATCACCTGCGATGCGGCCGAGGCGTTGGCCGAAGCGGACCAGGTCCTCTCCGTGGTCCCTTCCAGCTACCTGCGCGCCACATGGAAGAATCTGGCGCGTCTTGTTCCCGCGGGCGTACCCATCTGTTCGCTCACGAAGGGTATCGAGAACAAGACGTTCATGCGTCCGACGGAGATCATCGCGGAGTATGCGCCGGGACATCCCGTGTCGGCCCTCTCGGGGCCCAGCCATGCCGAGGAGGTGGCTCGTCTCATGCCGACGACCGTGACCGTCGCCGCATCATCCCCGGCCCTGGCTCGCAAGCTGCAGGATTTGCTCTCCACGGAGTCCTTTCGCGTCTACACGAACCGCGACCTCATCGGCGTCGAGCTGGGCGGCGCCATCAAGAACGTCATCGCCCTGGCGGCGGGAATCGTGGACGGCCTGGGCTTCGGCGACAACACGAAGTCGGCCTTGCTCACCCGCGGACTCCACGAGATCATCGCGTTTGGGAAGGCCCTCGGCGCCCGTCCGAAAACGTTCTATGGGCTGGCCGGCATCGGAGATCTCATCACGACGGCCTTCAGCCCCCACGGGCGAAACCGTGCCGTCGGCGAGCGCATCGGCCGAGGTGAGAAATTGAGAGATATTCTGGCCTCGACCCCGAAGGTGGCGGAGGGCGTACCGACGACCCGATCCGTCCACGCCCAGTCTCTCAAGCTGGGCATCGAGATGCCCATCGCGACGGAGGTCTATCGCGTGCTCTTTCGCAACAAGGACCCAAGACGCGCCGTCACCGCACTCATGACCCGTCGGGGTCGTACCGAATAAGGCGTTCGGAGTGTCCGTCATGCGCAAGCTCGCAGCCATTCTCTGCCTTGCTACCCTGACGTCTTCGCTCGTCGCTCAAGCGGCCGTCTCCCCCCGCGCCGAGCTCTGGAAGCAGGACATCATTTTCGCGGCCAAGAACCTTCCGCGGCTCCACAAGGATCTCTTCCGCAACGTCACCCGAAAAGAGTGGAAAACGGCGGCGCTCGATCTTGCGAAGAGTGTCGACACAAAGACATCCGTCGCCGATTTCGCATCGAAGCTCATGCGCCTCGTCGCACTCATCCACGACAGCCACACGGCGCTTCGGTGGTCCGACGTCGGGCTTCCGCGAGTCCCCCTCTTCTTCGTGGAGTATTTGGACGGCATCGCGCCCGCGCTGAACGCCGCCGATGACTTCCACGGAAAGGACCCCTTCCTCGGCGCTTGCCTGAATTGACCACTCTTCTCGCGGCATTCGCCCGCGATGCGATCACCGAGGTGGCAGTCTCATCTTCCCCGTCCGGCGCTCTCGCCGGATCGGGACGCTGTGGCAAGCAGAATGACTGGAGCATCGAAGAGGAAACCCGTGAGACGCGAAATCATCGATGGCGCGGGTTAGGATCAGGGGTTCGATGCGCTTGGGGGAGTCTCACATGACCCGATCGACGCTGATTCTGTTCGTCCTATTGTGCTCCTGGGCCTCGACGGTCGCCCAACGGCCTCCGGCCCGGGTCGTGACATCCACCGTGGAGAGAGCCCGGGGGGCCGAGAGCCGAAGGTTCATCGGCTCCGTACGCCCGGTGAGATCCGTGGTGCTGGGCAGCCCCGTCGCCGAGATGGTCGTCGAATACATGGCCGAGGCGGGCCGACCCGTGAAGGCCGGACAACCCCTCGCCCGGCTCCGCACGACCCGACTCGAGATCCGACTCCAGGAGGCCCAAGGAGAATTGGCGCGCCGCAAGGCCGTGCTGGCGGAGCTGGAGGCGGGAAGTCGCCCGGAAGAGATCGCCGAGGGCAAGGCCCTGGTCGCCGCGGCGAAGGCCGAGGAAGCCTATCGGGAATGGCTGTTGGAACAGACGCGCCTGCGGGTGGCGCGGGGGGCCGCCCCGGAGGAAGACCAACACCTCGCGGCCTTCAACGCCGCCTCCGCGCACGCGGCCCGCCTGCAAAACGAAGCCAAGCTGGCGCTTCTCGTCGAAGGACCTCGCAAGGAGGTCGTCGAGCAGGCGCGACGGGAGGTCCAGATCCAGGAATCCGTGATCCGCGGTCTCACCGACGATCTCGAGCGCCACGTCATCCGAGCGCCGTTCGACGGCTACGTCACGGAGGAGCACACGGAAGAAGGCGCGTGGCTCTCCGTGGGGGCGCCCCTCGCCACGTTGGCCGCCGTGGAAGTCATGGAAGTGGTCGCACCCGTCCCTGAAGACCAGGTTCACCTGGCGGGCGAAGGGACCACGGCGACGGTGACCTTCGAAGCGCTGCCGGGTCGCACCTTCGACGGCCAGGTCTTCGCCGTGAATCCCGCGGGCGATCCCTTGGCGCGCACCTTCGACGTCATGATCCGGCTCGACAACCCCGTCGTGGGCGACCGCCCCACGATTCTCGCCGGGATGACGAGCCGCATCGCGTTCCGAGGAGCGGACGATACGAAGGGATTCGTCGTGCCGAAAGACGCTCTCGTCCTGGGGGGCCCCGCCAAAATGGTCTACGTGGTCGACACGGCGAAGAACCGGTCCGTCGTGCGTGCCGTCCCCGTCGAAGTGACGAGCGCCATTGGGAATAGGGTCCTCGTTCGAGGCGCCCTCCGCATCGGACAGGATGTGGTCGTGGAAGGCAACGAGAGGTTGCGACCGGGTCAGGCCGTGCAGGTGATCGCATCGCGGAAGAACGACGGCGCCCCGAATCCGTCCGAGGGCCGCTGACCGTGGCGCTCGTCGAAGCCTTCGTCCGCAACCCCGTCAAGGTGTCGGTGGGAGTCCTCCTGCTCGCCCTTTTCGGAGGCATCGCGCTTTTCCGTTTGCCCATGCAGCTGACGCCCGAGGTCGAAACGCCGACGATCACCATCGAGACGCGGTGGCCGGGCGCCAGCCCGGGCGAAGTCGAACGCGAAATCGTCCAGGAACAAGAGGAGCAACTGAAGAGCGTCGAGGGTCTGACCAAGCTCAGCTCGGAAAGCATGGATTCCCGAGGGCGCATCACCCTCGAATTCAATGTCGCGACCAACATGGAAAGCGCTCTCCTCAAGGTCAACGCGCGACTGCAGCAGGTGAGGGAGTACCCGGAGGACGCGGATGAGCCCGTCATCACCACATCCAACTCCTCCAACTCCCCCATCGCCTGGTTCATCCTCAGGCCGCGCGTCCCGACGACGGAGGAGATCGAAGCCTTTCAGACGGAGCACCCGGATCTCGCTAGCTCCTTGGAGCCCGCTCGGCGCGCCGCGACCGGGGGGCTCAGGCAGGCCCGTCTGAAGCGCCTGGCCCGCAGGAGCCCGGCGATCGCAGCCCTCCTGCCTCCCGCCATCGACGTCTCGAAGCTCAGGAGATTCGCCGAGGACAACATCGAGGCGGCTTTCGAGCGGGTCCCCGGGGTCGCCAACAGCAACGTCATCGGCGGTCGCGAGGACGAGTTGCGCGTCGTGGTGGACGCCCGCCGGCTGGCGAGTCGCCAAGTGACGTTGGACGATCTGCGGCGAGCCCTTCGACTCCGAAACGATGACCGTTCGGGAGGAGACTTCTGGGAGGGAAAACGCCGCTACGTCGTGCGCACGCTGGGGCGCATGACCACGCCCGAGGAAGTCGCCGACGCCGTCATTGCTCGGCGAGACGGGCGCGCTGTCTACGTGAGAGACGTGGCCGAGGTCGAGTTGGGATACAAGAAACCCGACGGCCTCGTCCGCAACTTCGGGACGACGGCCATCGCGGTCAACGTGATCCGAGAGGTGGGTGCCAACGTCATCGACGTGATGGACGGCCTCCGTGCGGCCATGTCCAACCTGAATACGAGCACCCTGGCGACGAACGACCTCGAATTGGTCCAGGTCTACGACGAGACGACCTACATCGACTCCGCCGTGGGCCTCGTCCGTCGCAACATCTTGCTCGGCGGCGTTCTCACGGTTCTCGTGCTCCTACTCTTTTTGAAGAGCGCTCGCTCGACGATCGTGCTCGCCCTGGCCATCCCGACCAGCATCATCGGAACGTTTCTGGTCCTGGCGCTGATGGGCCGATCCTTGAATGTCGTGAGCCTCGCGGGATTGGCGTTCGCGGTGGGCATGCTCGTGGACAACGCCGTCGTCGTCCTCGAGAACATCTATCGCCACTATCAAGGAGGCGAGGACCGATGGACGGCGGCGGTCAAGGGCACTCAGGAGGTCTGGGGCGCCGTCGTTGCCTCGACGTTGACGACCCTCGCCGTCTTCGTCCCGGTTCTTTTCATTCAGGAGGAAGCGGGGCAGCTCTTCCGCGACATCGCCATCGCCATCGGGGCGGCCGTGGGCTTCTCCATGCTCGTGTCCGTGATCGTCATTCCCACCGCGACGGCCCGCATCTTGAGCGATGCCAGGGGGGCGACCGGCGAGCCCGGAGTCGCGGCCTGGCGCCGGCTCGTGAGCACTCCGCTCTCGATCCTGGACCGAGCCGGAGCGGCGTTCATCCGACAGGTCGTGGGCGTCAATCGCTTCATCCATCGAAGCGCCCTTCGGGAGCTCTTGCTCGTCATCGTTCTCACGGGAACCGCCTTGGCCACATCCTGGGCGCTCATGCCCAAAGTGGAATACCTGCCGACCGGCAACCGCAACCTGGTCTTCGGAATCCTCCTGCCGCCCCCCGGCTACAACCTCGACAAGCTCGCCGCCATGGGAGAGGACATCGAGGAGAGGATGCGCCCCTACTGGGACGTGGACGCGGGCGACCCGGCCGCGGATAGTCTGAAGTACCCCTTCATCCGAGACTTTTTCTACGTCGCCCGCGGGCGTTCCATCTTCATGGGAGTCCGCACGGCGGATCCTCTGCGGTCCGGAGAATTGATTCCGCTCATCCAGGGCATCGCCGGGTCCGTGCCCGGAACTTTCGCCGTGGTCAAGCAGAGCAGCATCTTCGAAAGCGGGTTGAGCGCCGGACGCACCATCGACGTGGAGATCTCGGGCCCCGACCTCCCCGAGCTCGTGGCCCTGGGCGGTGAGGTTTTCGGACGGGTTCGGGGTCTCCTCCCGACGGCCCAGGTTTTCCCCAAGCCCTCCCTCGACCTGGCCAATCCCGAAGTCCACGTCGAACCCGACTGGGACAAGCTCGCCGACGTGGGCATGGATGCCACGGAGCTGGGGTTCGCGGTCGATGCTCTCGTGGACGGGGCCTACGCCGCCGACTACTACATCGGCGGCGACAAGATCGACCTTTCCATCGTGGGCGCCGAGCGGCTGGCCTCGCGAACGCAGGATCTGGAACAGCTCCCCTTGGCCACGCGATCGGGAGTGCTCGTCCCCTTGGGGTCCGTAGCCCGGGTCAACCTCTCGAGCGGTCCGGAACAGATCAATCACCGCGAACGTCAAAGAACGATCACGATTCAGGTCTCGCCGCCTCCCGACATCGCCCTGGAGGACGCGATGGAAAGCATCGACGCCAAGGTCCTCGCTCCCATGAGGCAGGCGAGCGGCGGGCGGGCTCGCTTCGTCCTCTCCGGCACGGCGGACAAACTTCGTTCCACGTGGAAGGCCCTGCGCTTCAACGTCTTCCTGGCCTTGATGATCACCTACCTTTTGATGGCGGCGCTCTTCGAGTCCTGGTTGAACCCCTTCGTCATCATTCTTTCCGTGCCCCTGGGCGCGGCGGGCGGGATCGCGGCGTTGGCGCTTCTCAACCTCTTCGTACCGCAGCCCCTGGATGTCTTGACCATGCTGGGTTTCGTCATCCTGATCGGAACCGTGGTCAACAACGCCATCCTGATCGTCCACCAGACGCTGAATCACATCGGCGGGGAGGCGATGCCCGTGGAAGAGGCCTTGCTGGCCTCCATCCGCGACCGTATCCGCCCGATCTTCATGACAACGGTCACGACGGTGTCCGGATTGATCCCGCTGGTCGTCTTTCCCGGGGCCGGGGCCGAGCTCTATCGAGGCCTGGGCGCCGTCGTGCTGGGAGGCCTCGTCGTCTCCACCCTGTTCACGCTGCTCCTCGTCCCCACCCTCTTCCACCTGGTCCATCGCGTGATTCCGGTGCGCGCCCGCTCCCATCGAGCTCCCGTGGCCCCCCCTCGGACCTCGGCAGGTCAGAGGTAGGTGTACGTGGTGGAGGCGGTGCAGCCGGCGGACGAGGTGACGACGACCGGGACGGTGCCGGGTGTGCCGGCCGGCGTGAGGACCACCACGCCGCCCGGATTCTGGCTGGAAATGGTGGCGGGTTGACCGCCGATGGTGACCGTCACCGAACCGAGATGCATCCCCTGGATGAGGAACAGGCGGCCTCCCGACGCGGCCCCCGTTCCGAACACGGTGCCCGTGATCACGGGGCTCGGATTCAGGATCGCCGTGGCGCTCTGCTGGTCCACGTTCGTCACCGTCAAGGAGGCGTCGCACCCCACGCCCGCCGGCATGACGAAATCGATCTGGTTCGCGGTGACCGCCGTGGGGGTCACCGGCGTCCCGTTCAGGGTCAACGCCACTCCGACCTGGAAGCCCGACCCCGTGACGGTCACGGACTGACCGGCTACGGCGGTGTCCGGCGTGACGGCGTCGATGGTGGGCGGGGCCAACAGCTCGACCCTCAGAAGAACGGCGTTGGTCACCGCCAGATCGAAACCGGGTCCGTCCACGATGAGTCCCTGGAAGGTGACGTCGATGGCCTGAGGCCATCCGGTGGGACTCGTCGCCACCCAGGGCGCGGGCGTCGCCGCGAGGAGGCCGGGAGGCGTGGGCGCAAAGGTGTTCACAAGGATGAACGCCGAGGGATCCACGGCGAAGGGCGGTGGGAGAAAGCACAAAGACCCGATGTTCGGACCGAGATTCACCTCCGTACCGGGAGCGGGAACCCCCATCTTGGCCGAAAGCAGAAAATGAGGCGTGAAACTCCCCGTGATGGGTGCGTCCATGCTCAAGGTCAAGGGCTGTCCCACGCCGACGTGGACGACGCGCTGGGTTCCGGCCCCGCCGTTCACCTTCAAGACATCGAGGACGCCGCCTTGTCCGTCGGCCACCGCACTGGCGCCGCAGGGGCCGTAGGGGTCGTCGAGAACGAGGATGGGCGGAGGGCCCAATTGCACGGGCGGGCCGCCCAGTCCGTCGTCCACGGTCACGAGAAGCTCGGCCGTCCCCGGAGTGAGCCCCGCCGTGATCGGGATGTCATAGGTGCCGTCGCCGTGATCCACGACGGGCCCCGACTGGATGTCGGTCGTCGTCCCCTGGGGCCCCGCCGTCAGGGTGACGAGAGCGCCCCCGACGGCGAGCGGCGTTCCCTGGCCGTCCCTGAGGACGACGTGCAGCATCGTGGCGTCCTGACCGTTCGCACGCAGGGTGCCCGCACTGAGCGTCGCGGTGGACTGGAAGTGATCCGGGCGCCCGACATGGGCCGCGCGGAACGCGGCGAGGAGCCCCTGGAGCTGCAGCACCGGGTCCAAGGCCGTGGGCGGCTGATTCGCCACGTTGAGATTCATCCAGTACGTGCCCGCCACGCAGCCGGCCGATCCACCGCAGGGGGCATCCAAGTCGCCCGGCCGCGACACGATCATCGAAGCGGCATTGGCCGCGTTCGTGAACGAAGGGGGCGGCGAGCCGCAGGACGTGGGCGCCACGGGATTGCAGGAACAGCGGCCGTCACCCCCCATCGCGCGCGCCGCATCCATCGCCGCCATGAGTTTCGCCGCAAGATCGCCGGGGGTGTTGAGGATGGCCTGCTCCGCCTGGGTCAGAACGGGCATGCCGGTGAGGACGTTGCCCTGGATCGTGTAGATAAGGGAACCGGTCATGCCCGTCAGCCCGCCCGCGAAGGCGCCCGCGCCGCTGCCGGTGAAGGTCGCCACTCCCCCTTGCGTGTCGATGATGCCGTACTGTCGGGACTGATGCCCCGGATCGGCAGCCGCAAGCAAGTTCAGAATCTGGGTCGGAGGCGTCCCGAGAAGCAGCTGGGTGCGGATGAGTTGGCGAAGCGAGAGGGGCCCCACGAAACTCTGGGCCGCGGCCGCTCCTACGCCGGGGATCACGAGCATCGTGGCGGGTTGGAGATCGAAGAAAGGAATGCACGTTGCGATCCCCATGGCGACCTCGCCTGTCGAAAGGTCGACGATGAGGATCGACCACGTGGCGCGTGCCGGGCACGCGAGGAGTAAGACGAGGAGAAAAGCGGTGCGAAGCATGGGGAAAACCTCCACCTTCCATCGTCTCCGGAACGCCCCCCCGACGTCAAGACGTCACCTGGGATTCGAGTCGGAGACATCGCCGGCGACGGCCCGAGGTTTTTTTTCGGCTTTTCTCCCACATCCGGGACGGCCCGCGTACAGAGTCTCCGCACTCTCGTGAAGGCGCCCCGTCCAGTGAGATGAACGGTCGCCGTGTTGCCGTCTCGACATCGCCAGCGAAGGAAAAGAACCCATGCTCGAGAGATTTGGCCGACGCCGCGGACCGGCATGGATCCGAGAAGGTCTGCGCAGCCGCGTCCAGGGACAGGAGGTCGCCACGACGGCCCTCGCAAACGCCGTCTACGCCCACGTCCGGGGCCTTCTTCAAGGAGGTGAGAACCCCCGCCCCTACGGCTCCCAGCACCTGCTCCTCATCGGTGGGACCGGGACGGGCAAGAGTCATCTGATCCGCTCGCTGGAGGAAGTGACCGGCCTTCCGATCCACATCATCAGCGCCACGTCTCTCGTCCAGACGGGCTACGTGGGGATGACCGTCGATGCCATGATCCGTCACGTGTTCCACCTCTCGCAGCAAAACGTGTCACGGACCGAGCGCTCGATCATCTTCATCGACGAGATCGACAAGGTGCGGGGGGCGGGGGACTGCCAGGGTCCGGACGTCTCGGGCTTGGGAGTGCAGCACGCCCTGCTGACCGTTCTCGACGGACGGCTGGTTCCGATGAAGTCCGGGGAACAGGGGTTTCCGGACTCCGGCCTCGTCATCGACACCAAGAAAATCCTGTTCATCTGCGCCGGAGCCTTCGTCGGTCTGGAGAGGATCGTGGCGAAGCGCATTCACGTCCCCGACATGATCGGCTTTACGCCGGCGCCCTCCCGAAATGCGCCTCGCGTGAAGCGCCTCCTGCGCCAGGCGACATTGGACGACATCGTGGAGTTCGGGCTCATCCCGGAGCTGGTGGGGCGCTTCACGTCGCTGGCCGTGACGGAGAGTTTGGATGCTCGGGATCTGCTGGCCATCTTGGACAAGCCCGAGGGCGCGCTCACCCACTGGAAGGCGTTCATGAAGGATCACGGGATCGAACTCGTGGTCGACGAAGGCGCTCAAATGGCGCTGGCGCGGCGAGCGATCACGTTCAAGACGGGGGCCAGGGCCCTCGACCGTCTCGTCAAGGAACAGCTGGATCCCCTCATTGCCGAGATCGGGACGCTGATGAGCGAAGGGGCCTTCCGCGTCACCCTGACGGAGGAGAGTGTGACGGGTGCGGCGGAACCGCGGATCGAGAAGCGATCCCGTCCGAGGACCCAATCCGCGTCATCGGCCGCGGAATTCGGAGGAAACCCGCTCCCTGAAGCGGAGGAGGAAGCGGAGTGGGACTGGGAGGCTCAGAACGACTTGCCATTCTGAGCCTCCCTCGCTCTCGAATCAGTTCTGGATGACGTAGACATCCGCCTCGGCGATGTTCTTCACACCGGAGGGCGAAGCCGCATCCAACGTGACCGCGGTGAAGCAGAGCCACGCCCCGACGTAGGACGGGATGTTCGGGATGTAGACGAAGAAGTCCGCCATCCCTTGGGGATCGAGGGTGCCCGTCAGTGCACTGAAGTTCTGCGGGAACTGGTTGTCGAGCACCGCCCGCAGAAGGGGATCGTCATTGATGGGGATGACCCGGTTATCCGTGGGATCGCCGTAGGTCGCCAGGGGAAGCCCGGCCTGGAAGCCGTACGCCACGAAGACCTGGTAGCTCAGATTGCCGTCCGCCGGGAATTCCATCTGGAACTGGGCGGGCGCCGAGATCGACAGCGGCGCGACTTCCGAGATAGCGGTGTTGAAGAATCCGTTGGTCAGATCGAAGCTGCCCTGGGCATGGGAGACCGACACATCGACGTAGCCCGTCGCCACGCCCGCGGGAAGGTTGCACTCGATTCGGCTGTCGTCGACCACCGTGACATCGGTGGCGGCGATCCCGCCAAAGGTCACGGTTTGCGGATCGCCACCGGCGAGATTCGTCCCCGTGAGGGTGATGCGCGTCCCGCTCGTGATCTGAGCAAAGGGCGGGTTCACCTGAGTCACGGAGGGCACACCCGTGGCCTGGGTTCCGTAGATGGACTGCACACCGGCGATATCGTCGGCCTCGAGGGTGCGGTTCTGGGTATTCCCGGCGCTGACCGAGGGATACATGGTGGCGCCCACCACGTCGGAGTGGGCCATACCGAGGGCGTGACCGAACTCGTGGACGGCGACGGATTCGATATCGAATTGGGAGAAGTTGGGATTCGTCGCCCAGATGAAATCGAACGACCCTGTCCGGTCGTAGAACTGGATGTCGAACCCGACCATGTTCCCATTGCTGAAGGACGACCAGGTCGTCGTGGCCAAGGCCCCTCCGCCGTCGATGTTGGAATAAAAGACCGCGTTGGTGCCGTCATTGGGGGCAACCGTGTTGACCGTGGTCGTCCCGCCGTAGAGGAACTGGAAAGGGATCTGTCCCGCGCTCTTCCATTCCGAGGCGCCTCTTTGCAGGGCCGCGATCTGGTCCTGCGCGCTGCCGGCGGGAGCGTCGGTGAAGCTCGGGTTGACGTAATACGTCACCGTGGAGCCGGCCCAAGAGTCTCCCGTCAGCGCGAAGGCGTTCGCCTCCTCCGGGGCTTGCTGCCGGGCAAGGACGGCGAGGCCGAGGACGGCGCCCGCCACCAGGAATCGTTTCATCGTGATTCGCATGGAGTGGGTTCCTTTCACTTCTTCTCGGCCACGGCCTGGAGGATGTCCGCGCGAAAGGCTTCGTAGTCGACGCCCACCATTTCACGGACCATCCCCTCGACGAGGGTGAACTTGCCCTGGAACCACCCGTAAGTCGTCCATTGGGCCCCCGAAACCTCGGGGCGAAGGAAACAGACCACGTCCTCACCGAGGGTGAAGACGGGGGCCTCGCCGTTGCGAATCCGCATTCCGTTCAATGTTCCGCCGGGCACCCGGACCTGCACCTCCCCCGGGACCTGCCCCATGAGGGCTTCCGTGGTCCGCAGGGTGTAGGTGGTGTAGATCATGGAACCGTCCGCCGTCCAGGCGGGCTCGGCCGCCACGACGTCGCCGCGCAGCGCCACGTCGGCGCCGTCCACGAGGCGGTCGAGATCCATGGGTATCACTGCGGCTCCGGCGGGCCGCTCTCCGCCCGGCAGCGCCAGACAGACGGCCAGAATGCTTGCTACGACCAAAGTCGAACGCATCGATGATCACCTCCAAGAAAACATGGGCTGCACCGGGCCTCCATGGCTGGGAGGGAGCCGGCAGAAAAGGGCACATGAGATTCATCGTCCGGTTCGCTGGCGGCCTTTTCCGGTATTTCGGAAGAATGTTCATGCAATGGGAGGGCCGAACCTCGGCGCATGGGAAGGGTCTGCTGCAAGACCCCCTTCCGCAAGCACTTGCCGAGTCTTGCCGAGGCGCGCAAACCCACCCGAATCGCCGTTGGATCTCTTGGCAAGCGTTCCTATAATCCGCCCCGCCCGTGCCGGACGGAGTCCCATGTCCCGGAGGGAGGACGGCCAGAACCGTCTTCGAAAGCTTACACGTCATGTCCAATGCAAGCGATTCCCAGGGCGGCGAGAGCCGCGTGGAGGTTCTCGATCAGGCCGTGATCCGTTTCGCCGGGGATTCCGGCGACGGAATGCAGATCACCGGGAACCAGTTCACCACCACATCCGCGATCCTCGGCAACGATCTGGCCACGTTCCCCGACTTCCCCGCCGAAATCCGCGCCCCTGCCGGCACGGTGCCCGGGGTCTCCGGTTTCCAGGTCAGGATCTCGAGCTTCGACATCCACACACCGGGCGATCGTCCCGATGTGCTCGTGGCGATGAATCCGGCGGCGCTCAAGGTCAACATCAAGGACCTGAAGCCCGGCGGCATCGTCATCATCAACACGGACTCCTTCACCCGGGGCGAATTGGCCAAGGCCAAGTACGAATCGAACCCGCTCGAGGACTCCAGTCTGGACGGCTACCGCGTCGTTCAGGTCAAGCTGACGACGCTCACCCGGGAGACCCTCAAGGACTCCGGGCTCGACAACAAGACCATCCTGCGGTGCAAGAACTTCTTCGCCCTGGGCATCGTCTACTGGCTCTACCATCGTCCCCTGGAGACCACGATCCGGTGGCTCGAGAAGGAATTCGGAGAAAAGAAGAAGCGCCCGGAGATCGCGGCCGCGAACGTCGCCTGCCTCAAGGGCGGTTACAACTACGCGGACATCACGGGTATCTTCCAGACCACCTACGAGGTGCCGAAGGCCAAGTTGCCGCCGGGCACCTACCGGAACATTCAGGGCAATGCCGCCCTCAGCCTCGGTTTGGTGGCCGCATCCAAATTGTCGGGATTGCAGCTTTTTCTGGGCAGCTACCCCATCACGCCCGCCAGTGACATCCTGCACCAGCTCTCCGCCTACAAGAACTTCGGGGTGATCACTTTCCAGGCCGAGGACGAAATCGCCGCCATCTGCGCGGCCATCGGCGCCTCCTACACCGGGTGCCTGGGCCTCACGACGACGAGCGGCCCCGGCATTGCTCTCAAGTCCGAGGCGATGAACCTGGCCGTCATCGTCGAGTTGCCTCTCGTCATCGTGGACGTCCAGCGGGGCGGTCCCTCCACCGGACTTCCCACGAAGACGGAGCAGTCGGACCTCCTCCAGGTGCTTTACGGCCGCAACGGTGACAGCCCTGTTCCGGTACTCGCCGCCAGCACGCCGTCGAATTGCTTCGATTGCGCGGTGGAGGCGGCACGCGTGGCCGTGAAGTACATGACGCCCGTGGTTCTCCTCTCCGACGGCTATCTGGCCAACGGCGCCGAGCCCTGGCGACTGCCCAAGATCGAAGACCTGCCCGAGATTCCCGTCCGGAAGGCCACGGCCGACGATGCGGAGTGGTTCGAACCCTATCTCCGCGACCAGGAAACCCTGGCCCGCCCCTGGGCCGTTCCCGGCACGCCGGGGCTCCACCATCGCGTCGGCGGTTTGGAGAAGGCGGATGTCACGGGCGACGTCTCCTACGACCCGGACAACCACGAGCACATGACCTGGCTGCGCCACAACAAGGTTGAGCGCATCGCCAAGGACATCGCTCCGTTGGAAGTCCACGGCGACGAGAACGCCAAGCTCCTGGTCCTCGGGTGGGGTTCCACCGAAGGCGCCATCACAGGTGCCGTCAACCGCGCCCAGAAGAAGGGCCTTTCCGTGGCCCGCGCCCAACTGCGCTGGATCAACCCGTTCCCCGCGAACCTTTCGGACATCCTCGATCGTCACGAGATCGTCTTGATCCCCGAGATGAACACGGGGCAGCTCTCGTTGATCATCCAAGGCAAGTTCGTCAAGAAGGTCGAGTCCCTCACCAAGATCAAGGGGCAGCCTTTTACCACCACTGAAATCCTCGAACGGATCGAGGCCCTTTTGGGATGACACCCATGTCGACACCGAGCGCGCAGACGAAGCTGACCAAGAAGGATTTCAAGTCGGACCAGGACGTCCGTTGGTGTCCGGGGTGCGGCGATTACGCCATCCTCAACGCCGTCCAGACGGCCATGGCAAAACTGGGCAAGAGCAAGGACGACCTCGTGTTCGTCTCGGGAATCGGCTGCTCCAGCCGCTTCCCGTACTACATGGACACGTATGGCTTCCACACGATCCATGGTCGCGCGCCCGCTATTGCTTCGGGCGTGAAGATCGCCAATCCGGACCTCGACGTCTGGATCATCACGGGCGACGGCGACGCCATGTCCATCGGCGGCAACCACTTCATCCACGTCCTCAGGCGGCGGGTCAACGTGAAGGTGTTGATGTTCAACAACCGGATCTACGGCCTGACGAAGGGTCAATACTCTCCGACGAGCCCACTCGGCAAGGTCACGAAGTCCAGTCCCATGGGCTCCCTCGACACGCCGTTCAACCCCATTTCGCTCGCCATCGCGGCGAAAGCCTCCTTCGTCGCTCGATCCGTGGACGTCATGGTCCCTCACCTGGTGGAAATGATCGAAGCCGCGGCCGCCCATGAGGGTTCCGCGTTCATCGAAATCTTCCAGAACTGCCACATCTTCAACGACGGGGCATGGGAAGATCGGGTAGGCCGAGAGGTGCGCGACGACCGGCTGGTCGACCTCCGACCGGGCAAGAAACTCATCTTCGGGAAGAACAAGGACAAGGCCATCGACTTCGATTGCTTGTCGCCCAAGGTGGTCAGCCTGAACGACGTGGACGAGAACTCGCTGCCGGCATGGGACGTGGAAGCCAACCCGGCCATCTCTTTCACCATGGCGAGCATGCCCGAGGACGAGTTCCCCACCCCCATCGGAATCTTTCGCGAGGTCCGGCGCGGCTCGTTCGAGAGTGGCGTGCACCACCAGATCGACGTCGCGAAAGAGAAGTTCGGCGAGGGCGACCTCCACCAGCTCCTCTACTCCGGCGACCTTTGGGAGGTGAAGGGCTGACCCACGACGGTCCCTCCCCTCTGGGAGCCTCGCGCCAGTTTCCCACGCTGCGCTCCAACGTGCCAAGCCAAGCTCTGCGCGCCAGGGAAAAAGAGGCTCCGGCGAGGTTCGACGGGACGGGGACGTCCCGACTCCAGAGAAGAAGGGGCATCTCACGGAGACACAGAGGCACGGAGATTCGTCCGGCGAGCACCCGACGATTCCCCACCTTCTTCCCTGCGGCTCCGTGCCTCCGTGAGAGAAAAACCTGAACGTCAAAGAGGCTCGAATGCCATGCCCCCTCGCGCAATGCGGGAGGGGGCATGGTCA
>CAZLGG010000051.1:0-28126 GCA_964559135.1 uncultured Planctomycetia bacterium | reverse complement strand
CACCTCCGTGTTCGGCGACTCCCGTCTCGCCGTCGCGGAATCGCTGGTCTGGGAATCGATCCTCTTCGCGGGGGGGCTCCTCGGAGGGCTCTTTTTCCTCCTGCGGCCCCCGAAGGGCCGAGCCTCATGACCCGCGAACGTCGAGACATCCTCTTCCTCCTCACCCTGGCGGCCGTCGTCCGGGTGCCGGGTCTCGACACGGGGCTCTGGTTCGACGAGATCCAGATGTGCGTCGAGCTATTGAGCCGCTCCTTCAGTGACTTGCTCACCGCCTATCCTTCGGACAACAATCATCCCGGCTACACCTGGGCCGCCTGGGCGAGCACGCGCCTCCTCGGGGACGCCCCTTGGGCCGTTCGGCTGCCGGCCTTCGTCGCCGGAGTCCTGGCTCCCCTCGCGCTGTATCGCTTCATCCTACGCGTCGACCGACGGGGGACGGCCTTCGCGGCCTCGGTTCTCTTGGCCCTTTCCAGTCACACCGTCATGTTCTCGCAAAACGCGCGGGGCTATAGCGCGCTCCTTCTGCTCACGATCCTCGCCACCGACGCGTACCAGAAACTCCTGACCGAGAAGGATCGCTCCGCCCGGGCGCCCTACGCCGTTTGGATGGGGCTCGCCACCTGGGTGCACACGACGGCCGTCTTCGTCGCCCTCGGCCACGCCCTCGTCGCCCTTCCAGGCTCCCTCCGACGCAAGAGACTCGAACCCCTGGCGTCCCTCGCCTTTGCCGGACTCGTTTCCCTCCTGCTCCACGCTCCGATCCTCCGCCCCATGTGGAGGTTTTTCTCCGCCGCGAAGACGGGGCGCGGGGACTGGGATTGGACGCGGCCCTTCTGGACCCTACAGGAATCCCTCCGCAGCTTCGGCGTGCCGCTCTGGGCCCTCGTGCCGGTCGTGCTGGCCGGGCTCGTCACGTTCGTCCTGGGACTTCGCCGTCTCGCGCGCCGAGACCCCCGCCTTCCCGCGCTGCTCTTCTTGCCGCCGGCCCTCGGGGGAACCTTTCTCGTCCTCTCCGGACGCAACCTCTGGCCCCGGTTCTTCTTCTTCGCGACGGGGTTTCTCCTCTGGGTCGCGGTCGCCGGCATCGACGCCATCGCTCACGGGACGGCTCGCGCCGTCCGACGGCCCCACATCGCACCTTGGGTTCGACGCCTCGCCTTCGTCCTCATGGGGATCGTTCTGGCGTGGAGGCTTCCCGCCGTATGGACACTCCCGAAACAGGACTACGAAGGAGCGCTCAGCGTCGTCCGCGAACGCGCGACCGGCGGAGATCTCATCGTCGCCGCCGGTCTCGCTGTCCTGCCCTACCAGGCGTACTACGACGACGACATCCCCGAGGTCACGGGACACAACGTGGGTGATCTGCTCTCGAGCCTTCCGGCCGGCCGCGCACTTTGGATCCTCACCACGTTCCCCGTGTTCACCGACAGCCGCGATCCGGAGCTGGCGCGATGGCTTTCCACGAAGGCTCAGCTGGTCGAACGCCGACCCGGACTGATCGGCGACGGGGATCTGTTGATCTACCGGGCGTCGTCGCCCTCGGGAAGATAGAGGAAGACCTGGACGGCATCGTCCAGCCTCCGCGCGCGGGCCAGCACCCGGCCCTCGGTGATGCGGTCGAGGACCGCCTTCGAAACTCCGGCCGTTCTCGGATCCACCTTGCGCGCCACGACCACGATGCCGCGGCCGTCGCCGGGCGGGATCTCTTCGGGTGAAACGGCCCGGACATCCGGGGCGAGGACTTTCCACACCTCGATGGGATCGTAGTGCCCCGGTTGTCGCATCAAAGCCGTGTAGTGGAGATCGCGCCCCGCCCCCCACTCACGGGCAAGATCGACGGCGCCGCGCAGATCCTCCCGAGGACGCCCCGCGGCCTGACCCGCGGCCATCAGCCCCAAGGCCGCCAAGAGGATGAGCATCGTCGTACGCCTGCGTCGCTCCGGACTCCCCTCGATCAGCACGGCGACCAGAACGGCCCACCCCCATGCCACGGTCGCGAAGTACTGAATGGGCAGCCGCTTCCAGACCTCGACGGACGCCACCACCGTCAACACGAATCCCAAAAAGCCCGTCGAGAGAATCGCCAAGAGGCCCCGTCCACCGGGAAGTCGACGACCACCCAGAACATCGCGGCCGGCGCGAACGAGAAAGACGATCATCGCCGCCCAGCCGGCGACGACCAGTCCGAACCCGACGGCGCCCAGCCCCCTGAGGGACGGAGTCAGGATGCGAGGTAGGGCCTGCGCGAGCTGCGGCAGGACGCTGGGTGTTGCGGGTTCGGGCTCGACAGGAGCGGAGGCGGCCGCGTGCTCGTCGCGAAAAAACCTGGACGGGTCGTGGAGGAGCCAGCTTTCCGACGTGAAAATCCAGGGTAAAAAGAGCAGGACGCCGATCACGCCTGCAAGCATGAGTCTCTGCAGAGGGAGAACCCCCTTCGGGCGGCTCAATAACCTGGCTGCTCCCAAGGCCACGACGGGGACCGCCATCAGATAATGCACGTAGAGACCGCAGGTCACCGCAGCCGCGAAGACGGCCATCCGAAATCGCTCCGAACCGCGACGACCGAGCCCCGCCCAAAGGGCAATGACGGCGAAGACTTGCAGCCAGGCATAGGGCCTGAGTTCGACGCCGTAGCGGATCTGGAAGGGGGCGAGCAGAAGCGTCCCGGCGAGCCCCATGACGGCCGCGCGTCCGAAGCCCCACTGGCGGAGAAGATCCATCAGAATCGGAATCGCGAGCAGGCCCGTCAGCAGGGGGATCCAACGCAGAGACGCGACGGCGGCGCCCCCCCACGGCATCAGGGCCAGGTAGAACAGGGGAGCGTGGACGTCATGGCGAATCAGCGCGATGAGGTCTCCCACGCCGGGCTGGCGCACCAACTGCATGGTGTGGAGTTCGTCCAACCACACGCTTTTCCCCGCCTCGACGACGCGCACGAGAATCCCCGCCGCAACGGTGGCGACCGCGAGCAGCAAGGGGACTCGATGGCTTGTCGTCGACACGTTCTGCACGTCGATCATGACCTCCCGTCTACTCCAAGGATCGACCGTGCAATTCCCGCAGCTCCACAGAATGCGACCGAACTCAACCCGCAGATCGAATCCGTCCGGGCATCGTCACCGGATACGCAGAGGGCTCACGTCGCGTTGGGAGATGACCCACCGGACCCGCTCCTCGCACGCGGCCTCCAGTCGCGATCGCAAACGGGGCAAGTAGCCGCGCTCCGTATGGGTGTGTTCGCTGAGGATGACGTGAATTCCGCTCTGGGTGGCCGCGAGAACGTCGTGATGGCGCATCTCTCCCGTCAACCAGAGGTCGGCGGCAGCCCCGGCGAGGACCGAGCCCCCCGCCCCTGCGCACAGGGCCACGGTGGAGATCTTCTTCGCCCCCTCGCGAGACTCGGCCACCCGAAGATGGGTCAGCCCCAGATGCTCCTTGACGCGCCGGACCACGGTGGAGAGGGTGACGGGTCGAGCGAGTCGAACGAGGCGGCCGACCCCCACGTCGTTCATCGGGGGAGGCGCCAGTTCGTAGACATCGAAGGCCGGCTCTTCGTAAGGATGTAGCCTTCGGATGACGTGCACGGCCTCCTTCATCAGCCGACGGGGCATCACCATTTCCAACCGCACCTCCTCGACTTCCTCGAGGCGCCCCGACTCACCCACCGCGGGCCGACATTCGGGGGCTCCGCGAAACGAGCCCGTCCCTTCGACTCCGAAACTGCAGAGGTCGTAGAGACCGATCACTCCCAGGCCCAAGTCTCCAAGGGCCTCTCTCAGGACGGAAACGGCCGTCTTCGGCGTGAAGACGACAAGCTTCATCTCCTGACCTTGGCGATGCTCAAAGGCCGCCAGCAGCGGTTCCGTCTTCGCCTTGGGGAACGCCTCGGCCAGCCAATCGTTGATCCCGGCCGGAGCGGCATCGAGCGCGGTGTGAGGCGAATAGACCGAAATCCCCTTCTCGACCAAGGTCAGCACGGACCCCTCCTTCGCGTCATCGCGACGAAGTGCCGCCAACGGCTCGAAAATGAACGGGTGGTACGAGACGATGGCGTCCGCGCCCGCGGCCACCACCTCCTCGACGACTTCGCGGGTGAGATCGATGGTGAGGTACGCCTGACGAATCCTGCGTTTTTTGCCCTCGACCTGGACGCCGACCTTGTCCCAGCTCTCGGCGTAGCGAAGAGGGGCCAGTGCCTCCAACACGTCGACCAATTCTTTCCACGAGATGCTCATGGCTGCACCTTGGCCACGATGCGGCCGCGGGTCAAGACCGCGGGATGGGCGTGGACCCCGAACGTCGCTAAGCTCGGCCATGAACCGAACGTCGATCCAGGGACTCGAATGCCGCTGGGAAGTGGTGGCCGGTTGGGAGCGACCGCTCGGGGTCTGGGTGCCCGTCGATCAGGACTCCCTCCTTGCCGAGTTGGAGGGCGACATCTTCGAGAGCACTGACGAGAAAATGCCCTATTTCGCCACCCTTTGGCCCACCGCCCATCGCCTGGCGCGATGGATCGCCGGGGGACCTTCGCTGGAGGGCCTTCGTGTGTTGGATCTCGGCTGCGGAGTGGGTCTCGTGGGTCTGGCGGCCGCTCGAAGAGGAGCGCGCGTGACGTTTTTCGATTGGGAGAGTCGTGCCCTGGCCCTGGTGGAGGAGTCCGCGCGGCGAAACGGCATCGAGGTCGAGCGAACGGTGGCGGCGGATTGGCGAAATCCTCCCCTTCTCCCTCGCTTCGATGTGGTGTTCGCGGCGGACGTCCTCTACGAGGCCCGCAACCTCGAGCCCGTGGGGCGATTCGTCGCGGCCCACCTCGCACCGGGCGGGACGGCCTGGATCGCGGACCCGGGACGGCCCCAAGCGAAAGCCTTCGCCGAGGTCGCGGCAAGGTCGGGCCTCGAGGTGCAGGAGATCGAGGACGACGGACGATCGCTTTTCCGCCTCACTCCGGCCAAGCCGACTCCCTGACGCTCAGATCATGAGGGGATCGATCTTGTCCGGGTCGATCCCGAAGTCCGCGATGGCCCGACTCACCTCGTCGGGCTCGCCCTTGCCGCAACGCACGAAGGCCTCGAGCGACGCCACGACGATGCTCTCGGTATCCACCTCGAAGTGTCGACGTAGCGCTTCCCGTGTGTCGCTCATGCCGTACCCGTCCGTTCCCAGGGGAATGAACACACCATCCACCCACCGAACGATCTGCTCCGGAACGAGCTTCATGTAGTCGCTGGCCGCCACGATGGGGCCGTCGATGTCCGCGAGACATGTCTCGAGATAACTGACGCGCCTTTCCCCTTCAGGGTGCAAGCGATTCCATCGCTCGCACTCGAGGGCCTCCTTGCGCAACTGCTGATAGCTCGTGGCGCTCCAGACGTCGACACTCGCATCGTGTTTCTTCTCGAGGATGTCGGCGGCCTCGAGCGCATGGTTGAGGATCGTGTCGCTGCCGAAGAGATGCAAACGACGCCCCTTCTTCTTCGACGAGGATCGATAGCGATAGAGCCCCTTCAGGATGCCCTCCTCGATGCCCTCTCCTTCCGGCATCGCCGGCATCTCGTAGTTGTCGTTCTGGACCGTGATGTAGTAGAAGATATCCTCGCCATCCCGGTACATCCTCCGCATCCCGTCCTTCACGATGACGGCGATCTCGTAGGCGAACGCCGGGTCGTACGCCATGACGTTCGGCACGGTCGTGGCGAGCACGTGGCTGTGACCGTCCTCGTGCTGGAGCCCCTCGCCGTTCAAAGTCGTCCGACCGGCCGTGGCGCCGACGAGGAATCCCCGTCCACGAATGTCCCCCAGCGCCCAGATGAGGTCGCCGATCCTTTGGAAACCGAACATGGAATAGAAGATGAAGAAGGGGATGGTGGGTTGGCCGTGGGTGGCGTAGGACGTCGCGGCGGCCGTGAACGAACTCATGGCGCCGGCTTCGGTGATGCCTTCGTCGAGGATCTGCCCGTCGGGGGTCTCCCGATAGTAGAGAAGCATATTTCGGTCGATGGGCTCATACCGCTGCCCGCCCGCCGCATAGATTCCGATCATGCGAAAGAGGGGATCCATCCCGAAGGTCCGTGCCTCGTCGGGCACGATGGGGACCAATCGCCGTCCGATCTTCTTGTCCTTCAAAAGCTGGGTCAAAAGGCGCACGAAAGCCATCGTCGTCGAGACTCCACGCCCGGGTCGCCCGCCCGCTCGGAACTCCTCGTAGACGTCTTCGTCCGCAAGGTCGATGGGCACGGACCACTGAGAACGTCGCTCCGGCACGAAACCCCCGAGCGCAATGCGGCGATCCCTGAGGTAACGGACCTCGGGGCTGTTCTCCCCGGGGTGGAAGAACGGCGCGTCGATGAGCTCCGAATCGTCAATCGGCAGACGCAAGCGATCTCGGAAGATCCTCAGCTGCTCCACCGTGAGTTTCTTCATCTGATGGGTGACATTGCTGGCCTCGAACCCCTCCCCCAAGGTCCAACCCTTGACGGTGTGGGCGAGGATGCAGGTGGGTGCGTCCTTCGAGGACGTGGCCATCTTGTAGGCCGCATTGATCTTCACCGCGTCGTGACCACCGCGCCGCAACCGGAGGATCTTCTCATCGCTGATTCCCTCGATGCACTTCAGCATCCGGGGGTCCTGCGCGAAGAACCGCTCGCGGGTGTAGCTGCCCGATTCCGTGCCGTATTTCTGCCACTCGCCGTCAACGACGCGGTTGAGGGCATCGACGAGAATTCCCTCCTTGTCCTTGGCGAAGATCGGGTCCCAGTCGCGGCCCCAAATCACCTTGATGACTCGCCACCCGGCGCCACGGAATACGCGCTCCAACTCCTGAATGATCTTCCCGTTCCCCCGGACCGGGCCGTCGAGACGCTGAAGGTTGCAGTTGATCACGAAGATGAGATTGTTCAGCTTTTCCCTGGCCGCGATGGAAAGGGAGCCCAGGGATTCCGGCTCGTCCGATTCGCCGTCTCCCATGAAACACCAGACCCTCTGGTTCGAGGTGTCCTTGATGCCGCGGGCCAAGAGATATCGATTGAAACGCGCCTGGTAGATGGCAGTGAGGGGACCGATGCCCATGGAGACGGTGGGGAATTCCCAGAAGTCCGGCATGAGCCTCGGGTGCGGGTAGGACGAAAGCCCCCGCCCGCGCTCGACTTCGCGGCGAAAGTGCTCGAGTTGGTCCGGGGAAAGCCGCCCCTCGAGCAGAGCTCGAGCGTAGATCCCCGGCGCGCCGTGTCCCTGAATGAAGATCTGATCGCCTCCGCCGGGAGCGTCCTTCCCGCGGAAATAGTGGTGGAAGCCCACGTCGTAAAGAGTCGCCGAGGACGCGTAGGTGGACATATGTCCACCGATGCCGGGAAAAAGTTTGTTCGCCCTGGCCACCATGACGGCCGCGTTCCACCGATTGATCCGCCGGATACGCCGTTCGAGTTCCTCATCTCCCGGGTACGGCGGATCGTCCTGGGGAGGAATCGTGTTGACGTAATCGGTGTTGAGAATGTCAGGCGGGACGGCTCCGCGACTCCTCGCCTCCTCGATGAGCTTGGACAAGAGGAACCGCCCCCGGGGGGTTCCGTCGTGATCGAGAACGGCCTCGAAAGCGTCCAACCATTCCTGGGTCTCGACCGGGTCGATGTCGTGATGATCCTGCATCTCCACCTCCACGCGCATCATATCCGGCGGGGCCACCCCCGCAACTCACGGACTCAGCACTCTTTCCATGAGCGCGAGCAAACCCTCGGGGTTGTCCACGTGGAGCCAATGCCCCGCGTCGGCCAAGAGGTGGCGGGAGACGTGGGGCAACCCACCCAGCCCAGCCATCCGCTCCAGCTCCGCGGGCGACCAGCGGTCGCTATCGACGGCACGCACGAGGTCGATGTGAACGCCGCCCGGAGGAGTTTCCAAAAGATCGTACTCGTCCCTCGACCAGTAGTCCTGCAGAAGAGCCCGAACACCCTCCGGGTCGAAGGACCAGGTCCAACCCCCGTCGGCGTCCCGCAGATTGGTGGACATCCAGCCGGCGAGGCTTCGCGAGAATCCCCTGTTTCGGAGGATCTCAGCGACTTCGCTCCTGCGTTGCACCGGCACGGGAATCGCGGCGACGGCCTCGATCACGCGGGCGACCTGGGACGTCCCCCGCTCCTCGTGGGGGACGGCGCTCAAGGGACAATCGAGAATCATGACGCGCTCGAGACCCCGAGGTTCAAGTCTCAGGTACTCCATGGCCACCTTGCCCCCGAAGGAGTGCCCGGCCACGGCGTCCGCCACCACGCCGAGATCCAGCAGATCTCGGGCGGCCGACGGCAAATCGTGCGGGGGCGGAGCACCGAGTGATCGGCCGTGGTTCCTGAGATCCACGGTGAGGACCCGCCAACCCGGCACGTTCTCGGCCATACGGCGGGCGAAGCTCCGCCAGTTGCGAAGGTTTCCCATGATGCCGTGGAGTACCAGCAGCACCTTGGGCGCACTCGGATCTCCTGCCCATTCATGGTTGAGCCGAAAACCCACCCTCAGGACGCCCGGTTCAGCGACTTGGACGTGCGGTCCACGATGTCCTCGACGTTTCTGGACAGGCCGGGGCGCCTACGGAGTCTCTCGAGACGCGCAGCGGCCTTCTCGCGGAGGTGGTCGGGCGTTCGCGCCGCCGACGAGAACGTCGCCGCCAAGCGGGCGGCCAGCTGCGGGTTGCTCTCGTCCAAACGCTCGATCCACTCGCCGAGAAGGTCATATCCCGAGCCGTCGGCGGCGTGGAAGTGGATCGGCGTGCGAGCGAAAGCTCCGAGTAAAGCACGAACCTTGTTCGGATTCTTCATGTCGAAGCTGGCGTGACGAGCCAGCTTGCGGACGTCGTCGGCTCGCCCCGGCAGTTCGCAAGACGCCTGGATCGCGAACCACTTGTTCATGACCAAGGACTCGTCACGCCACCGTTCCTCGAAGAGAGCCAGCGCTCGCGCTCTCTCCGGCACGTCATATTGGGCGAGGACCCCCAGGGCCGCGATCTCGTCGGTCATGTTGCGGGCGGACTCGAGCTGTGAAGAGGCCGTCCTGATACCCCATGCCTCGTCCGCCGCGGTGGCAAGGGCCAGAGCCGTGTTCTTGAGACGGCGTCGCGCACGGGCCCGGGGCTCGATGGAAAACTCGTCGGCGCTGAGTTCTTCGTAGAGGGCGACGAGACGATCGTGGAGGTGCCGGCCCAGGGTGACGCGCATACGATGGCGTGCGGCGTGGACCTCTTCCACATAGTGTCGCGACATCTGTTCGGCCACCCAGGTCTCGGCCGGAAGAATGAGCATGACAGCCTGGAGATCCGGGTCCGCTTCCAGCTCGAGGACCGGTGCCAGCGCCTCGGGCACGGGCCCGAAGTCGGGGCCGTCCGCTCGGCCGGCCCGTCGTGCCTCCACATCCTCGATCAGGAGTCGAAGGGCCAACATCTGCCCGGCGTCCCAGCGATTGAAGCCGTCCGAGTCGTGAGCGACCCGGAACGCCAAGTCCGCCATCGACATGTCCATCTCGAGACGCACAGGTGCCGAGAAACCCCTCAGAAGGGAAGGCACGCTCCCCTCCGGGATACCCGGAATCGTCCAAGAGGCCTTCTCGTCGTCCAAGATGAAAACACGCGTCCCTGGAGGCTGCGGCTCCTCCCCTTCCAGAGTCAATGCCAAATCCTCTCCGTCCGACCCTAGAAATCCTATTGCCAGCGGGATCTCGACCGGCCGTTTTTCCGGTTGCCCCGGCGTTGGAGCCGTGCACTGACGCACATCGAGGACGGCCTCCTTTTTCTCGGCGTCGTATCGAATGTCGGCCCGAACTTTCGGCGTCCCCGCCTGCTCATACCACCGGAAGAAATCGCCGAAGTCGCGGCCCGAGGCATCTTCGATGGCGCGGACGAAGTCCTCACAGGTCACCGCGCAACCATCGTGGCGCTCGAAGTACAGATCGGTTCCCTTGCGGAACGCCTCCGGCCCCACGATGTTGCGGATCATGCGGATGATTTCGGCCCCCTTCTCGTAGACCGTCGACGTGTAGAAGTTGTCGATGTCGCGGTAAGAGGATGGCCGGACCGGGTGGGCCAGAGGGCCTGCATCCTCCGAGAACTGGTGACTGCGTAGGAACGAGACCTGGTCGATGCGCTGGACCGACGCCGAAGCCGTCGCTTCCATGAACGACTGCTCCCGGAAAACAGTGAAACCCTCCTTCAGGCTGAGTTGGAACCAGTTTTTGAGAGTGACCCGGTTGCCGCTCCAGTTGTGAAAGTATTCATGCCCGACGACGCGCTCGATGTTCTGGTAGTCGAAGTCCGTCGCGACCCGCGGATCGGCGAAGATGAGGGCGGCGTTGAAGATGTTGAGGCCCTTGTTCTCCATCGCACCGAAATTGAAGTCGTCGACGGCCACGATCATGAAAAGGTCGAGGTCATACTCGCGACCGTAGGCCTTCTCGTCCCATCGCATGGCCCGCTGGAGCGACGCCATGGCGTGCCCCAGCCGATCTTCGTGCCCCGGCGAGCAGTAGATGCGCAGCGCGACTTTGCGGCCCCCGCACGTGGTGAATTCGTCCTCGATATGTCCCAGATCTCCGGCAACGAGTGCGAAGAGGTAACAGGGTTTCGGATGGGGGTCTTCCCAAACCGCTTCATGGCGCCCCCCTTCCAACACGGCGGTCCGAACGGGATTCCCGTTGGAAAGAAGGACCGGGAAGCGACTGCGGTCCGCCTCGATCCGTACTTCGAAGCGCGTGAGAACGTCCGGGCGGTCGAGGAAGGGGGTGATCTTGCGGAAACCTTGGGCCTCGCACTGGGTGCAAAGCACACCGTTGCTTTCGTAGAGACCCTCGAGGGTGAGATTGTCCGCGGGCCGGAAGCGGGTTTCAGCCTTCAAGGTGAAGGCGTCGGGTGGCGCCGTGATGACCACCGCATCCTCCTCCGTCGTGTACTCATCCGCCGTGAGAGCGCGATCGTCGATCCACAGAGATTGTAGGGTCTGGGGAGCGGCGTCCAGTCGGAGCGGAAGGGCGTGCCCGCCGATGCGCGCATAGGGAACGCGGCTCGTCACGATGACTTCGTCCTCCCGAATGTCGAAGCTGAGCTGCACCTTCCCCACCGTCCACCTCGGGGGCGTGTAATCCTCCAGACGAATCTCGAGTCTGCGGTCGTCGTCACTCACGGCTGCACTCTCCCTTGAATTCCGCATCGCGGAAAGTTTCGATCGTCAGGGTGTAGCGACGGGACGGGCGCCGTTCAATGGACGGCCAACGTCGGTGTAGGTTCGGATGTCCACCCGACCGCGAAAAGAAGCCGGGCCGAATCCCTTCGGATCCGGCCCGAAGTCGATGAAGGTGAAAGCCGTCAGCTCAGAAGGTCACCTGAGCCTGCATGTACAGCAACACGGCGGGGTCGGAGCCGGAGAACTGATACGTCGGGGCGATGAAGAGCCCCGGCGAGCCCGGCACAGGAATCTGATCGGCGTCGAGGTTGTCGCTCGGGAAAAACACGGAGAGATTCGCGGTGAAAAGCACATTCGCCGAATGCTGCCAGTTCGCGTACAGGTCGACTTCGTAGCCGTAGTCGTGGCTGGTGTAGAAGTCATATTCCTCGTTGTCGATGTAACCCCCGATGACGGTCGCCCCGAATTGGAGATCCGGTTCCGGCCAGAAGGTCACGCCGAGCTTCCAGAGGACTGAATTCGACAGCGGGAAGATATCCATGTTGCCGAAACGAGACGCCCAAGTGCCATGGGTTCCCACGAAGAGTGGACTGAACCCGACCTCGTTCGACTCTCCTCCTTCGGTCCAACGAAACCCGGCATGAATGGTGAAGCGCCACTCGCCGTCGAAGCGGTACGAGAAGAAGCCCTCCCCCGCGAAGGCGGTGTAGTCCTCTTCCTGAAAGGCGACCACCGCTGGAGTCAAGCCCCCGACGGTATTGACGCCTCGAATGTTGCGACCGCCCGTTCCCGTCTGGACCGCCAATTCCACGGAGGCCCAGAAGCTTTCGGAACTCTCGTAGAATCCCTCACGAAGAGCGTCGTCGCCCGCCCAGAAACGCATGCCGATCGTGTGGAACCGACCGAAGATCAACTGGGAGAGCGTGCGTTCGGACAGGAAATTCGTGCCGAACGTCGCCGGGCCGAGAACCGTGTCATCGCGACTCTCGAAGAAGACCCAATAGAGTTCGATCGTGACCGGGTCCAGGGCTTCGAACGTGAATGTGTTGTAGAGACCGACCATCCACTCCTGGTCTTTCGAGATCGTCGGCCCCAAACCGTTGATGGTCGCGGCGAAGAAATCCGTTGGATCGGCCTCGACGGCGTAGAAGAGCGAAGCCTGCCATTCGCCGAGGTCCGCGTCGAATCGGACGGAGTCATGGGTCAGGCCCGCGAAGAAGTCGTCGGAACCGAGGATGAACTGATTGCCGTAGACGAGTTCCTGACGCCCGGCGCGCAGAAAGGTATTCTCGCCACCGTTGAAAAGGTCGGCCAACTCGAGATAGCCCTGGTAGAGTTTCAGGTCGTCCAGCGGGTCTCGAATCTCGGAGCCGATGCGCGTGGACGTCTCGAGGACGCTGTTGTTGTTGAACCGGCCGACGGCCTGGATCTCGAAGACGGTTCGCACGTTCTCGGTGAATCGAAAATCCATGCCCAGGCGAAAGCGGCCATCCGCGTACAGGCCCTGGTCGTCCACTCCATCCTTCAAAGTGACGATGTTTTTCGAGTAAAGCATGCGCGCTCGGGCTTCGCCGTAGAACGTCAGGGTCTGCGCAACCTCTCCGAATGAGCCCACGCCCGTCCCGATCGGCAACTCCTCGTCCTGAAGGACGCTGTTGATGTGGGTCTCGAGGCTCCGGTCCGAAGTCGCCCCGCTCTCCATATCTTCCAGGCGCCCCTCCAGCCGCGCGATCTGCGCACGATCCGCGGCGCGTTCCGCGCGCGTCTTCAGCAACTCCGATTCCAGACGATCGATCTTGGCCTTCAGGCTGTCGTAGTTCTCCTGTCCGAACGTCCTCGGTCCGAACAGCAACGTCGTGAAGATGAAAACCCCCACTGCAAGACGACTCTGAGACATGAGCATCCCTTTTTCCTTTCAATCCCTGCGCGATGGTTGGTCGGTCCTTCGGTGACGAGCATAAACCCATAGAAGACACGATGGCAAGAGGTTACTCTCAGCTTCCTGAGGGTCGAGGGACGTTTTTCCGCGTCCTGGGGCCGTCGGGACACACGCCGAGCGTCGTCAGGCCCCTACGTAGCCGCATCCCGCCTCCAGGGACGCCGGCCAGGAGCCGATAGAAATCGAGGAGGCTGACCGGGTGGATCCAAGGCTGGAATCGGGTCAAATCGTCGGCGACCGTTATGTCGTCGCGGAAAGACTCGAAAAATCTCGGAACGGGGCGACCTATTCCGCGCGGGACCGCGTCCGGGAGGGAGGGAGAGTCCGTTTACGGGTTTTCGTGGACGAGGACTCTTCCGACCCGGCCCAAACGATCCGTCACGAACCGAGACTCGCGCGCGCCGTCACGTCGATGGCCGGTGTCATCGTTGCCCGTGAAGTCGGGGCGGAGGGGCCCCTGGTCTGGCGGGCCACGGAGTGGCGGGACGGCCACGACCTGAGAGTTCTCGCGGCCCACCAGGGCGCGGTGCCGGCGGCCACGGCCGTCGACATCGGGCTCAAGCTCGCCCGCGTCGTAGCCCAGCTTCACCGGGTCGGCGTCGCACACCTGGGTCTCGACCTCCAGACCGTCCACGTCGGACAGGGTGGGGAAGGAATTTGGATTGACGGCGAGCGGTTTTGGAGAGCCCTCGATGGAAGTCAGGATTCGCCCTATCGGCGTGTGACGAGTCGAGCTCCCGAGTATGCATCCGCAGACTCCGTGCCGGATGCGCGCACCGACGTCTTCGACATGAGCTGTTTGCTCACCCGACTGATCATGGGAATGACCGAGGACGTGGCGGATTCCGACTTGGAACGCTGCGATCCCGAGGCCACGGTTCGCTCCGAGCCCCTCCCTCACAGACTCCTGCAACTTTTGGAGAGGAGCCGAAGCGCCGACCTCTCCCAGCGCCCCAAGGACGCCGACGCCTTCCTCGAGGAGCTCAGCCTCATCCATGACGAATTCTCCATCGCCGCCACGCGGACGATCCAGGCCATTCGACTGGATGGCGGCGATGACAATGCGACGGTTCTCACGGATCGCACCGCGGATGCTTCAACCGCCGCCCCCTCCGGGTCGACCGGCAGCCTCAGTCAGTCCGACTTCGGCGGCGACCAACCGTTTGAAATCGAGTCCGTCCTCGGGCGCGGTGGGATGGGCGTCGTGTATCTGGCTCGCGACAAGAAACTCGATCGCAAGGTAGCGATCAAACTCCACGAAATCACCCAGATCGACGCGGAAAACGGCGAGGATTCACTCGTGCGCGAGGCGCGGATGATGGCGCGTCTTCCCGTCCATCCCAACGTCGTCGCCGTGTTCGCGGCCGACGAGCTCGTGGACGGCCGACTTTACGTCGTGATGGAATACATCGAAGGCGGATCACTGCGTGCAGAGCTCCGTCGCGATCCCAAGATGACATTCGACCGGTTCCAGCGAATCGCTCGAGACATCTGCGCAGGCGTCGCCCATGCCCACGCCCACGGCTTGGTCCACAAGGACATCAAGCCCGCCAACGTCATGGTCGCCGCCGACGGACGGCACAAAATCGCGGACTTCGGCATCGCCCATGCCCTGCAGAAGACGGGAATGATGGGCGACGGCGGCGGCACCGTCTCGGGAACACCGGCGTATATGTCGCCGGAGCAATTCGAGAATCAAAAGCTGAAGCCCACCTCCGACGTCTACGCCATCGGATGTCTCCTCTACGAACTCGCCAGCGGTGCACCTCCGTTCACCGGCCGCGATGTCTGGCGACAGCATTTCTTCGATCAACCGCACCCTCTCAGATTCCGCTTCGATTGCCCCGTGAACGACGAGATCGAGCGAATCATCATGAAGGCCCTCTCGAAGGACCCGAAGGAACGCTACGAGGACGCCGGAGCCCTGGGGGCCGCCTTGGCCCGAACGTTCGCCAAGGCCTCATCCGGACAGACGGCCTCGGCGGTCGCTCCGAGCGGAGGCCAGACGACGGCGGAGATGGCGCCCCGATCGCGAGGGCTGCGATACATCAATTACGGAATCATCGTGCTCGCCGTGGCTCTGGCCGGGGTTCTCTTCTTCAAGTCGTTGAACGGCACTCCGGACTCCACGGGCGGCACCGTCCACGTCATGGTCGGTGAAACCGAACTCGCCGACCGAAGAGACGTGGAGCTGGATTCACTTTCGGAGCTGCGCATTCGGCTCGAACCGGGAGAGATCCTTCACGAGGCCCTTTGGACCGCGGGAGCGACCACGCTCACCCTTGCCACCCGAACCGACGACGACGGAATCATCACGCTTTCCGATCCCCTGGGTTCCTTCACCGGAGGTGTCGTGTCGCTCCGATTCGGCGCCGAGGGCGAAGCGGTGAGGGAGAATCGCCTCAAGGTCACCGCGAAGCCCTGGGCGCCTCCGAAAGCGTTGGTCGAGTCGGCGGAAGCTCTTCTTGCCGCGGACCTTTCGACAAGCCCTCCACGGGAGCTCGAGACTCGCGTCCGGAAACTGGAAGAATTGAGCGAACGCGTCCAGACCCTGCTGGCCGGACGACTGAGCAAGGAAGCTCCTCTCGCGAGTCGTTTGCAGTCGGCGTTGGAGACCACCCGTTCGTTGCTCGCGGAACGTTCGACGTCTCCCGTCATTCGCGTCGGAGGCCCCGGCTTCCCGGGAAAACCGGATGACGAGTGGAGCCTGGTCACGCTTGACGATGTCACCGTTCGTGTCGAAGCCCCTCGGGAGGGCTTGCAGGTCACGGCCAAGCTGAATGACGAGCCACTCACCGTCACCGCATCGGGAAGCGAATTCCGCCTCGGCAGGCCCTCGAAGCCCGTTGTCTCGGGCACGCTGATCATGACCGCCAAGGATCGCTGGAAGAACGAGACACGCCTCGTCCTGCCCATTCGCGCCTTGCCTTTCACTCCGCCGAAAACCCTTCTGCGCCGTCGTGACGCCGTCTTCGACTGTCTTCGCCGAGACGATCTGGGGCAAGCCGAGTCCGAACTCCGCGCCTTGGAATCCGCATGGAAAGAAGCGTCGGCCGGAGTCCTCAACCCCTCGGCCATCGACACCTCCCCCCTCGACGAGGTTCGTCGCGCCGTAGCCGCCGCCCGGAATCGAAAGGAACGCACGAAGTTCCCGCCGAAAATCACGGCAAGTGTGGCGGGCCAAGCCGCTCCCCAGGGCGGCCAGGTGGAGGTGGACTGTCTTGCCGATGTCGCGATTGAGATCTCGGCGCCCAACGGTCTCGCGAGGTGGATTGCGAAGTACGAGAGTGAGGTTGTCGGAGAGGGCGAGTCGGCGAGCACCGTCCAGATCCGTGAGCCGACGGCCCCCACACGCGTCGGCGAGCTTCTCGTCAAGGTGACGGACAAGGCCGGGATCGAGACCAGTTTTCGTCTCACGGTCATCGGCCGACCATTCCAGTTGAGTCCGGACGTCACGGCGCGACTCGAGAAGGTCCGCGGAGACATCCAAGGCGGAGACCTGGACGGCGCGTCCAAAGCGTTGGATGCGCTCGACCTCGAGCTTCATCTCGCCCTGAAAACCCGCCTGAATCGCGAGGACGCCGCTTTGGCGCCGCTGACCGCGTTGCGCGAGGAGCTCGAGACGAAGCGGCAGAGTTCACGGCGCGCCCCACGCATCCTGTGCTCCGGTCCCCAAGGGCCTCTCGAGAACGGTGGGGTTGTGACCGTGCGAGGGCTCGAGGATTTGGAGATCCGCCTGGACTGCCAGGGAGAACCCTTGGAATTCCAGGCCAAATGGAACGGGCAACCTCTGGCCGCCCGATTGGACGACGCGTGGCTGCGTCTCACGAATCCGGCTGCGCCTTCCGCGCGAGGGACCTTGCTCGTCTCGATGAAAGACGCCCGTCAGCGGTCGGTCAGCGCATCGTGGAACGTCATCGGGCAGCCGTTCGCCCTCTCCAACCTCACGCAGCAAGAATTGAGCGCGGTCGTCACCCTCCTCGCGCAGCGCCGCGACCTCCGCGGCGTGATCACCACCTTGGAACGCCTCCAGCGAACCGAAGAGGGGCTCCGGGCCAAGTTTCTCAACCGCCAACCCGGAGATCTCGCCGCCATCACGGATCGCCTCCGCGACGCGCGGAACCTGCTTGCCGAAACGAAACCCAAGCCCACTCCCCAGCCCGTCAACCCGCGCCCGGTCATTCCCAAGCCGCGCCTCCGAGGGCCAAGCGCCACCCATGCGGGACTTCGATTCATTCGGGTGAATGTGGCGGGCAAACCGCTTTACGTCTGCGATCGGGAGCTGCCCTGGGGCGCCTTCGCGGGCTGGTGGGCGGCGAACGGGAGTCGAATCAACCCGCGGGTTCGTCCCAAGGCCGCCCGCGTTCCCGTCACAGGCGTCACGGCCGAGACGTTCCAGGCATTTGCCCGCTCCATCGGCGCGCGCCTCCCCACACGCCGCGAATGGGAGACCTTCGCGGACGTGAAAGCGGGAACGAAACGCTATCTCCAAGCCTATCCGGACGTGCGTTCTCCCAACTGCAATTCGCGGATCTTCAATCCCCGCCGCCTCGGACGAGGACGCAGGAAGAAGTTGTCGCTCAAACTCGTCGACGACCCGAAGTACGGCAGGCACGGTCTCAACGGATCGTTCTTCCACCTCGCGGGGAACGTGAGCGAAATCGTCACCGGTCCCGGCGGTCGCTGGCAGGTCATGGGCTCCTCATACAAATCGAAGACGACCGGCCCCCTCGATGCTCGACCCTATGAAGGGGCAAAGTCCGACGTCGGAGTCCGACTCGTCATCGACGGCTGATCCACGCCATTGCAGGTGAAGGGAATCCGCATCTGGCGGGTATCACTTCCACAGGGAGACTTCCGATGCGACAGTTGACACGGCTTTGGCTTCTCGCTTCCATCCTCGGTGCGGCGCCGATGGGCTCCGCACAGCGCCCGGCGCCCCACAAGGCGTTCAGCCCGACCGAGAGACAGGCCGCCTGGGAAAAACACCGCGAGCTTCAAGAGGCCCAGCCTTTCAAGGGCCTCGAATGGCGCAGCGTGGGTCCCGTCATCCAGGGCGGACGGGTCGTCGACGTGGCCTTCGTGCCCGGCCGCCCCCGAAGCTTTTACGCAGCCTATGCCACCGGCGGGCTGTGGCGAACCGACGACAATGGGCAGTCCTTTCGTCCGCTCTTCGATCACGAGGCCACCACCGTCCTCGGCGCCGTCGCGACGGACCCTTCGAACCCCGATCGCGTCTGGGTCGGCACGGGAGAGTCCAATTCTTCCCGTTCCTCGTACGGAGGCATGGGTGTCTACCGATCCGACGACGGGGGCAAGACGTGGATTGCAACCGGTCTTTTCGACACCGACCGCATCGGACGGATCGTGGTCGATCCCAAGGACGGTGACCGGGTCTTCGTCGCGGGCCTGGGCAAGCTATACACCGAAGGCGGCCGCCGAGGCATTTTTCGGACCACCGACGGCGGCAAAACGTGGGAACACGTTCTGCGGACCACGGGAATGACGGGGGGCGTCGATGTCGTCATCCACCCGGGAAACCCGGATATCGTCTATGCAGCGACCTGGGAGCGGTCGCGGCGGCCATGGAACTTCGTGGAGGGCGGGAAGGGCTCGGGCATCTGGAAATCCACCGATGGAGGGACGACGTGGACACGGCTCGAAGGCGGGCTACCAAGCGGCGACGACGTGGGCCGCATCGGCATCACCCTTTGCGCATCGCATCCCCAAACGCTCTATTGCTGTATCGACAATCAAGCACCGCTCCCGGAGGACGAGATCGATCTCGGCGGCAGCCCTCTCTCCGTCCGACGCGTCCGCACGATGACGACGGAGGAGTTTCTCGAGTTCGGCGTCGATCGCATCGAAGGGTTCCTACGCGGTAACGACTTCCACCCCGACTTCGACGCCGAGACGCTCATCGAGCAACTGAAGGCCAAGGAGATCACGTTGAAAGACGTCCTCGATGATATTCAGGACGGCAACGCGGCGCTTTTCGACACGACGATCCGAGGACTCGAAGTCTGGCGGAGCGACGATGGCGGAAAGAGCTGGACTCGAACCCACGAGAAGCCTCTCGAGGGTGTCGTCAACACCTACGGCTACTACTTCGGTCAGATTCGGGTCGCTCCTTCGGACCCGGAAACCGTCGTCACCGTTGGCGTTCCCATGATCAAGTCGACGGACGGCGGCAAGACATGGACGAGCATCCAAGGGGACGGCATGCACGTCGATCATCACGCCGTCTGGATCGACCCGGAAGATCCCCGCCACATCCTGAGCGGCAACGACGGCGGGCTGGACGTCACCTACGACGGCGGGGAGCACTGGGATTCGCTCGACGCGCAGGCGGTCGGGCAGTTCTACACCGTCGAGCTGGACGATGCGAAGCCCTACAACATCTACGGAGGATTGCAGGACAACGGCATCCTGAAGGGCTCTTCCCGGTCCGACCCCGACCGGGGTCCGCGCTGGACTCGGGTGGGCGGCGGCGACGGCATGTACGTGCGCATCGACGCCCGCGACGGCAAGACCATCTACTTCGGGTCGCAATTCGGACACTATCGGCGGCGGGGGCCGGACGGCGGGCACGAGATCCGCCCGCGAGACCGCCTGAAGGAGGCGGCGCTCCGCTACAACTGGGCCACGCCCATCCTGCTCTCGCCCCACACGCCGGAGATCGTCTACTTCGGGGCCAACAAGCTCTTCCGCTCCATGGATCGCGGCGAGTCCTGGGCCGCGATCAGCCCGGATCTCAGTCGTTCCCCCCATCGCGGCGACGTTCCCTTCGCCACCTTGACCACGGTCGATGAGTCGCGGCTCCAGGTGGGCCGACTTTGGGCCGGAACCGACGATGGACAGATCTGGACGAGCAAGGACGCGGGGTTGACCTGGGACGACGTCGGAGCGGGACTACCCAGTGATCGGTGGGTGAGCCGGCTGGTGGCGTCCCGTTACGCGAAGGACCGCTGCTACGCGACTCTCAACGGATACCGGGACGACGACGGCACCCCCTATGTCTACGTGACGGAGGACAACGGGCAAACCTGGCGCAGTCTGGCGAAGGGCCTTCCGGGAGAAGCGGTCAACGTCATCCGCGAGGATCCTCTCGAGGAAGACATCCTCTACCTGGGCACCGATCGGGGCGTCTACGTCTCCTTGGATCGAGGAATGAGCTGGCTCGGGCTGGGCTCGGGATTGCCTTCGGTGCCGGTCCACGACCTGAAGATCCATCGTCGGGAGAGGGAACTGGTGGCCGCGACCCACGGGCGCAGCGTCTGGGTCCTCGACATCCTGCCTGTCCAGGATTCGAAAGAGGTTGCCGACTCCGCCGTCCACGTCTACCCGGTCGAAGACCGAACCTTTTCGAGAGGATGGCAGAGGCGTCCTTCGCGCTGGCGGTCCTCCAGATCTCGAGATCCCGAAATGAAGATCACCTATTGGGTGAAGGAGGCAGGCGACGCCGTCTTCGAGCTGCAGGGCCCGGACGGACGCGTCTTCCGGCGTGTACCGCTCGAAGCCGAGCGGGGCGTCAATGTCTTCGACTGGGACTTGAAGGTCGACAAGGAACCTGCGTTGGCGGCCGAGAAGGAACGGCTCGAAAAGAACGCCCCGAAATCTCGGGAGGGGATCCGCGAGAAGATGGCCGTCCAGGAGGCTCTGCGCCTGGGTTGGCCGCTTTACGCCCAGCCGGGCTCCTACCGGATCGTCGTTCGCGCTGGGGAGGCCGAAGCCTCGACGGACTTCAAGATGAAAGCGCCCTCGTCCCGCCGGTCCCACAAGAAGAAGAAAGAGAAGATCCGCGGCAAGCGGTGAGATGTGCCGGCGCCGAGCCGGACTCGGCGCGGGCGTCCTCTGCGCGTCAGAGGTTGGACTGGAGGGCAGTCGCCACCTTGTCGTTCATGAAGGTGACGGTGATGCTCTTGTCGCCGTCCTTCCAGACCTCGACGCTGCCCGAGGCGATGCCTTGGACGCCCGCGGATTGCGTGTCGTCGGGACTCCCCAGAATCGAGTGAACCTCGTCCACGGTCATCCCCGTTTTGATTTTGTCGAAGTTCTCCCGGGTGACCTTGGTTCCGCAGGCGAAGACGAACACGAGAGTCAGGAGGACGAGAAAACGAGCGAGAGGTTTCATGGTGCGCATCCTTGTTCGGTTTGAGGTGAGCGACAAGTATGGACGTTTCCGGGAGACCTCGAAAGAGGCCGAGCCGGGGCGACATCTTGTCCCCATGCCCGGGTACTGTGCAGGATGCACAGTCAAGGAGTCCCCATGTCTTCATCCTCCATCGATCTGACGCCTGGACAGCAGCGGGTTCTCGATTTCATCCTGGATTTCCAGAAACGGGAGGGCTTGACCCCCACTCACGCGGAGATCGCGCGGGGCCTCGGCTTTCGTTCCATCAACGCGGCCAGCGAGCACGTCCGGCGACTCCGTCGTAAGGGAGTCATCGACTACTCCTCCGGGCTCGCGCGAAGCATCCGAGTGATGGCCGCCGGCGCAACCCCCTCATCTGCCCGCGGGCTTCCTCTGATCGGCGCCGTGGCGGCGGGCCAACCCCTCCTCGCCGAGGAGAATGTCGAGACCTATCTGGATCTGGATCCCGCCCTCTTCCGGCCCCGCGCCGACTACCTCTTGCGGGTCCGCGGCGACTCCATGATCGAAGCCGGCATCCGCCCGGGCGACCTCGTGGCCGTTCATCGGCAGGCGGACATTCGCGAAGGTCAGGTGGCGGTCATCCGCATCGGAGACGAGGTCACCCTGAAACGTTGGCGGCGCCGGGGCCGAAAAGTCCTTCTCGAGCCGGCCAACCGTCGTCTCTCTCCCATCGAGGTGGATCTCCGTACCCAGGACGTGGCCATCGAGGGGCTTCTCGTGGGACTGCTCCGTCTGGGTATGGACGCCTGACCCATGAAACATCTCCTGTCGTCCCAGGCTCCCTCCCTCTCTCATCTTCGAAGTCTCCTGCGTCGTGGGGAGGGGGAAGCCCCTTGTTCCCGTCGTTCCACCGGCCATGCGGATCTCGACCGAAGACTTCGTGGGGGTTTTCTCGTGGGCGCTTTGAACGAAGTCCTACTCCCCGATCATCCCACGGGCATCATGGAAGCGCTTCTTCCCCTGCTCCGTCCCGATCCCGACGACACAGAGCCCCGTTTTTCCGCATGGGTCCATCCCCACTGGCTCCCCTATCCCGTCGCCCTGGCCCAGGCCCATCTCCCCTTGGACCGCCTCCTTCTGGTGCGCCCGCGCCATGAGGACGATCAGCTCTGGGCCATGGAGAAGATCCTTCGCTCCGGTCTCTGCGCCACTTTGGTGAGCCGCCTTCCCGCCGCCACGCCGGATCGGGTTCTCCGTCGTTTGCAACTGGCCGCGAAGGAAGGCCGTACCCTCGTGCTTCTCTGCCGCCCCCAGGCCGCGGCCCGTTGTCCCTCTCCGGCCCCTCTTCGCCTGGTGGCGGCCGCCTCTCGTCCGACGCCGCCGCCCCATGTTCGCTCCGTGGAGGTGACCGTCGCCAAATCCCGGGGCCTCCCTCCGCCCCGCCCCTTCTCTCTCATCTGGCCTCTCCGAGATACTGTCATCCTGAACAGCTATGCTACCCCGGAAACTGTTCACAATGACAGCATCAACCTCCGAATGCTGGCTCAGCCTTCGATGGACCGAGCCCCCTCGAGACCCGAAAGGGACAGGAGAGGAGCTCCGACGTCGGGCTGAGACCCTCTTTCGCTTCAGCCCGGATCTGGCGGTGGATCCCTGGGCGGACGACCCCGCCCTGCTTCTGGAGGTCCGGCGCACGGCGGTTCACTTCCAAGGCCTGACGGCCATGCATAAAGAGATCCTCGAGGTCTGCCGCGAGGAGGACGGAAACGCTCCCCTGTCCGCCCTGGCGCCCTACCCCGCGGCGGCGTCCGTCCTCTCCCATCCTCGGTCCGCAACGACGAGAAGGTCCCCCTCGACGGAAGCGCCCCTCGCCAAGCGCCTCCGCGAGCTTCCCCTCGAGGTGCTCGATCCGACCCCCGCGGTCGCGAAGGATCTCCACCTTCTGGGGCTGAGGACGCTGGGTGATTTGGAAGCACTCCCCTCCCTGGACTTGGCCCGCCGCTCGGGAGAAGAACTGACGGAAGCCCTGGATCGCATCTTCGGCAGACACCGCCCCCCTCTCCCTCGTCTCCATCCCAGAGCGCCTTTCCGGGAAAGCCTCTCCTGGTGGCCTCCTCGCACCGACCTCGCTCCCCTTCTCTTCGCCGCCAAACAGCTCTTCGATCGGGCGGAGAAAGCCTTGCAGCGTCGGGGCGAGGGACTGGTCGAAGCCGAAGTCCTCCTCTTCATGCCGGAAACGAAGACGCCCCAATCCCTTCTCGTGCGACCGACCCGACCCACCGCATCCGCCGACCATCTTCTGCGCATCCTGCAACACCGCCTGGAACCCCTGGAACTCAGCGGTCCGGTGGATCGGTTGGAAGTTCGTTTCCGACGCCGGGAACATCTTCGTCCTTCTCAAGGCCTTCTCTTCGAGGAGGACATCGAGCGGGCCTGGAGCGAGGAGACCATGCTCCTTTTGGATCACTTGAGCGCTCGCTTGGGCGCCGGAAACCTCGGTTCTCCCCGACTCGTCGCCGATCACCGTCCGGAAGACGCCTGGGTCCTCGGCGTGCCCGGCGCAACGTCTCCCGACCCCGTCTCCCCTCCCACCGGACGACGCCCCCTCTCCCTCCACCCGAAACCTCTCCCCCTGGATCTCGAGAGCGACGACGCCGGTCATCCCCGGCGGATTCTCCGAGGCGAGGAGCGGGGTGCGATCAGCGTCCTCGATGGGCCGGAGGTGATCGAAAGCGGCTGGTGGGACGGCCGGGACATCCGACGGGGTTACTTCGAAATCGCCACCTCGAGCGGGGCCCGCTGGTGGGTCTTTCGAGACCTGCGCAGCGGTTTCTGGTTTCGCCACGGAGTGTTCGACTGATGCCCGAATTCACCGAGCCGAAGGAACACGTCCACCCGCAGTGGCGGCGCAGAAGTGACGCGCAGGCGGGAGGGGAAACGCCGGCTTCGCCGGCCCCCGCGTCCGCCGACGCCCTTCCTCCCTATGCCGAACTTCACGCCCTCAGCAACTTCACATTTCTCGAGGGCGCTTCCCATCCCGAGGAGTTGGTGGAACGCGCCGCCGCCCTAGGCTATGAAGCCCTCGCCCTCACGGATCGCGTCTCGCTCGCCGGCATCGTGCGCGCCCACGTGGCGGCCAAGGAAAAGGGACTTCCTCTCGTCGTGGGTTCGGAGATCCACATCGAGGATCTCTCCGCACGCATTGTCCTTTTGGCTCCCGACCGCCCGGCCTATGCAAGGCTTTCCCGGCTCATCACCCTGGGCCGCCGCCGGGCCGCCAAGGGCTCCTTCCGCCTCTTCCGCGAGGACCTGACGGCCCATCGCAAAGGACTCATCGCCATCGCCGTGCCGCCCGCCCAGGTCCTGCTCCCCGACACGCCGATTTCCGTCCGAAGACAATTCACCGAGGATCTCCTCTTCATCTCTCGCTGCTTCGGTCCGGGCGCCTTTTTGGGAATCACCCTCGATCACAGGCAATGCACGGACTCCGTCTGGGCGCGCTCGGAGGAGATGGAAGCACACGCGGGACTCCCTCTCGTCGCCCTCGGCGGCATCGAGGCGCACCATCCCGCCCGTCGTCCCCTCCGAGACGTCCTCACCGCCATCCGCTGGAACATGAAGGTGGAGGATCTGGGTCGACGGCTCCCCCAAAACCTCCGGTGGATGCGACGCCGCGAAGTCCTGGCCCGACTCTTCGCCCGACGACCGGACGTCCTCACTCGCAGCACGGCGATCGCTCGCTCCTGCCGCTTCTCCCTGGACGCGTTGCGGTACGAATATCCCCGGGAGGTGCGGGAACGGGACCTGAGAACCCTCACCTACGAGGGAGCACGCGAGCGCTACCCCGAAGGCGTTCCCCCCGAGGTGGAGCGCCTTCTCGAACACGAACTCGCCCTCATCGAGGAAATGCGATACGAGAGCTACTTCCTCACCGTCTACGACCTCGTGCGATTCGCCCGCCATCGAGGCATCCTCTGCCAGGGGCGAGGCAGCGCCGCCAATTCGGCCGTCTGTTATTGCCTAGGGATCACGGCGGTCGACCCCGATCGCTTCGACTTGCTCTTCGAGCGTTTCATTTCCAAGGACCGTCAAGAACCTCCAGACATCGACGTGGACTTCGAACACGAGCGGCGGGAAGAGGTCATCCAATACGTCTATGAACGCTATGGTCGCGATCGAGCGGCCCTTGCAGCCACGGTGATCACCTATCGGGGGAAAAGCGCCGTCCGCGACGTGGGGCGTGTCCTCGGCCTGCCCGCCGAGCAGGTGGATCACCTGGCGAAGGGACTCCACTATTGGGACGGGAAGCGCCTCACGAAAGAGCAACTCGAAGCCGCGGGGCTGGACCCCTCGGACCCACGCATTCAAAGAGTCATGCAGCTCGCCGGGGAGATCCTCGGCTTCCCCCGACATCTCTCCCAGCACGTGGGCGGCATGGTGATCACCGAGGGCCGCCTGGACGAACTCGCTCCCATCGAGAACGCCGCCATGGAAGGACGAAGCGTCATCCAGTGGGACAAGGACGACTTGGACGCCCTAGGCCTCCTCAAGGTGGACTGCCTCTCCCTCGGCATGCTCACCGCCATCTCCAAGGCATTTCGGCTTCTCGAAGAGGTCCGAGGACGCACCTGGGATCTGGCCTCCATTCCCGCCGAAGTCCCCGCCGTCTATGACATGGCCTCCCGGGGCGACACCGTCGGCGTCTTCCAGATCGAGAGCCGGGCGCAGATGGCCATGCTTCCCCGCTTCCGTCCTCGCTGCTTCTATGACCTCGTCATCGAAGTCGCCATCGTCCGACCCGGGCCGATCCAAGGCGGCATGGTCCATCCCTACCTGCGGCGCCGTCGCGGCGAGGAAAAGGTCAGCTACCCCTCACAGGCCCTGCGTTCCGTCCTCGAGAAGACCCTCGGTGTTCCCATCTTCCAGGAACAGGTGATGAAGCTCGCCGTGGTTGCGGCGGGCTTCACCCCGGGCGAGGCGGATCAACTCCGAAGAGCCATGGGAGCCTGGAGGCGCCCGGGCCTCATCGACGCCTTCCATGAGAAACTCATCCGCGGCATGCGACAGAGAGGTTACGAGGACGATTTCGCGGAGGCCGTCTTCCAGCAGATCCGCGGCTTCGGCGAATACGGTTTCCCGGAGAGTCACGCCGCAAGCTTCGCACTCCTCACCTACGTCTCCTTGTGGTTGAAGCGCTTCGAACCGGCGGCATTCGTCTGCGCCCTTTTGAACAGTCTTCCCATGGGGTTCTACGGCCCCTCTCAGCTCATCGCGGATGCACGCCGACACGGCGTCCTCGTCCTCCCCGTGGATGTCCTCGCAAGTTCCTTCGATGCGACGTTGGAGCGCCCCGAGGGGGGGAACTTCGAGGACGAAGATCGCGGGTCGAGATCCCTTCCTCCCTCGAGCTGGGGACGAGGCGGCCCGGCCCTGCGTCTGGGCTTTCGCAGCCTTCAGGGTTTTCCTCGCGCTGTCGCGGAACGCCTGATCCAGGCCCGGGAGGCCGCGCCCTTTCGATCCGTGGACGACTGCAGACGCCGTGCGGGACTGGATCGACGGGCGGCCCGCATTCTGGCGGAAGCCGGCGCTCTGCGTGTCCTCGAGGAACATCGCCGCGGCGCGGTCTGGGAGGCGGCTTTCCCCCTCGAATCCCATCCCCTTGTCCAGGAGGGGTACGGCCCACCCCCTCGGTTCCCGCCGGTCTCCCCGATCGAAGAGGTTCTCGCCGATTACCGCAACATGGGACTCTCCTTGAAGGCCCACCCCATGGCTCTTCTCCGCGGGGAACTTCGCGCCAAGGGCATCCTCGGCAGCCGCGAGTTCGCGGACGCCCCCAAGGGGTCGATCGTCGCGGTGGCCGGGATCGCCATCTGCCGTCAGAGACCGGCCACGGCCTCGGGCGTCATGTTCATCACCCTGGAAGATGAAGACGGCTTTCTCAACGCCATCGTCCGTCGCAAGGACCAGGAGCGCTTCCGCGCTCCCCTTCAGGGCGGCCCGCTCCTCCTCCTGAAAGGCACCGTCGAACGCTCCGAAGGCACGCGTCACCTTTTGACAGGCTTCATAGAAGACTGGAGTCACCTCATTCAGGGCCTCGTCCACAAATCCAGGGATTTCCGTTGAGTGCCGGAAAGTCGGAAGAAAATCATCATTCCACCCGTTGGACTCGAAGCGGGCCTCGCCCCGCGCTAACCTGACGGGAAACTCGTTCGGGCCCTCTTCGACTCGCGCGTCCCCATGGGGGGCCGCCTTCCGGAATCTTCGGATGCGGATTGCCAACAGACGCGTCGAGGAGGCCACGACGCCAACAAAAGGTCAAGACATGAAACTCATTCTCACCGCAGTCCTTCTGGTCGCCGGCATCCTGCCTCTCTCCCTCAACGCCCAGGACGACAACGCGACCTGGTACCCCGACTTCGACAAGGCCGTCGCGGCCGCCAAGGCGAAGAACCTCGACCTGTTGATCGACTTCACCGGTTCCGATTGGTGCATCTGGTGCAAGCGACTCCACGACGAGGTCTTCTCGAAAGAGGCCTTTCTGAACAACGTCCAGAAAGAGTATGTCCTGGTCGCTCTCGACTTCCCCCGTTCCCCCGAGGCCAAGGCGAAGGTTCCGAACCCGGCCCGCAACGAGGAACTCTCCAAGAAATACGGCATCCAGGGCTTCCCGACGGTCCTCCTCATGACGCCGGACGGCGAGGTCTACGGCCGGACCGGCTACCAAGAGGGCGGGCCTGAAAAATACCTCGAGCATCTCGAGGGCCTCGCCAAGACCGGCAAGAAGGCTCTCGAAGCCGCCAAGAAGCTTCCGGTCGAGTACGACGCCGCCGACGATGCCGGCAAGCCCGCCGTTCTGGAGAAGGCCTTTGCTCTTCTCGGCAAGATGAAAGCCGATAGCCCCGGTATCCGTATGATCGCGAAGCTCGCCAAGAAGGCATTCAC
>CAZLGG010000050.1:0-28202 GCA_964559135.1 uncultured Planctomycetia bacterium | reverse complement strand
GGAAGTCCATGTCCATGTCGGCGACGGACTCGCCTTCATAGGAGAGTTTCAGTCGGCCCGTGTCCGTGAATTCGCCCAGGACGCAGGACTCCACGTCTTCACCGTCGCAAAGAGCCGTCAGCTCATCGAGATGCTCGGGCGGGACGGCGAGGACCATGCGCTCCTGCGCCTCGGAGATCCAGATCTCCGCGTAGGACAGCCCAGGGTATTTGAGGGGAGCTTTGGAGAGTTCGACGTCGGCGCCGATGTGCTCGGCCATCTCACCCACGGCGGAGGAGAAGCCCCCGGCCCCGCAGTCGGTGACGGCTCGAAACAGACGGCGGTCACGCGCCGCGAGAAGCACGTCCATCATGCGTTTCTCGGTGATGGCATTGCCAATCTGCACGGCACCGCCGTCCAGGGATTCCGATTCCTCGTGCAGTTCCCGACTGGAAAACGTGGCGCCGTGAATCCCATCGCGGCCGGTCCGGCCTCCGAGCGCCACGATGAGGTCTCCCGGCCGGGCTTCGCCCTCGCTCATGCCGCGAGGAATGAGTCCCACGGTGCCGCAGAAGACCAGGGGATTTCCGGTATACCGCTCGTCGAAAAGGACTGCGCCGGAGACGGTCGGAATACCCATGCGATTGCCGTAGTCCCTCACTCCGCCGACGACGCCCTCGAGGATGCGCAGTGGATGGTGGACGCCCGCGGGCAGGTCGCTGGCCGCGGCGTCCGGGCGCCCCACGCAGAACACGTCCAAATTGGCGACGGGCTTGCCCCCCAACCCCGTCCCCAGGATATCCCGGATGACGCCCCCGAGCCCCGTTCCCGCGCCTCCGTAGGGTTCGATGGCCGAAGGGTGATTGTGGGTTTCCACCTTGATGCACAGGTCGAAGTCGTCATCGAATCGAACGATGCCCGCGTTGTCCTTGAACACCGAGACGCACCAGTCCTTGGCCAGACTCCGGGTCGCCTCGAAGACGGTTTCCTTGAGGAGGTTCTCGTAGTGCTGCTCTCCCATCGTCACCCGTGCGGTGAATGTCTTGTGCTTGCAGTGTTCCGACCAGGTTTGAGCGAGCGTTTCCAGTTCGACGTCCGTCGGGTCGCGGGCCAACTCCGCGAAATGGCTGCGAAGCGTGCGCATTTCCTCGAGGTTCAACGAGAGCCCCATCGAACGGGAGAGCTCCATCAATCCTTCGTCGTCGTCGGGAAGGGGCACGACGATGCGTCGGAACCGATAGGGTTCCGGGTGGTGAGGGAGGGGCAGTCCCCTTCGGCCGGGGAGGATTTCGTCGACGACATCGTTGGCCAAGAGCCGCCGTGCGACGGTCTCGATGTCGCCCGCCTGCAGGTCTCCAAGAAAGCTGAAACACACTCCCGTGCGGACTTCATCGAGTTCCACGCCGAGTCGCCGAGCTCCTCGGCGGATGCTTTCTTCGGCGGGCTCCATCACACCGGCCTTACGGGTGATGGTGACGGATCGGGGATCGTCGGCCGGAACCGCGTCGAAGGCGTGCAGACGACTGGTCTCGACGACCTCGTCGCAGAGCAGTCGTTCTCCCAGGCGCCGGGCGTCCTCCTCGTCGAGGTCGCCGCCCAAAAGGTAGAGCCGCCGAGCCTCGACCGGCCCCATCCGGCTCCATCCCAGCCCCGCGAGGTGTCGTTCCACGTCGTGGGACGCGGCGGATGCGAAGTTTTCCCTCGGACCGATCTCGAAGTGCCAGAGCATGTTTTCGTCCCGGGTCGGCAGGTCACGGATTCCACGCATGCAAGGGCTCGTGAGACGACGAGTCCGTCTTCGGGCCCCTGCGCCCGGACCCGGGGCGTCCCGGCCGGCGCGTGGAGTGAACCTGACGTAAGATCAAAAAGTCGCGTACTTTACGTTCTTGCGAGGCGGTGACCGACTATAGCCCCTGGCGGGGACGCCTTCAACGGCGGTTGGGCTCTCGGTTCCCCCGGTCTACAATGCCACGCCTCGGAACGACACCGACCCGGGTGGAGCGGGATGGACGAAACCAAACCCATACAGCCTTTGGACTTCGAAGAACCGATCTTCGAAATGCGCGCCAAGATCGCCGAGTTGGAGGATCTGTCCCGTCGGACGGGCATGGACCTCAATGGGCAGATGCAGCCCCTCAAGGACAAGCTGAATCAGCTCACGGCTCAGATCTTCGATGGTCTGTCCGCCTGGGATCGGGTCAAGTTGGCGCGGCATCCCGCCCGTCCGTACACCACCGACTACGTCGACCACGTCTTCGACAGCTTCTCGGAACTCTTCGGCGACCGACTTTTCAATGACGATCCCGCAATGATCGGAGGGCTGGCCCGTCTTGGCGGTCGATCCATCATGTTGCTGGGGCATCGCAAGGGGCGGGACACCAAGGAGAAAATCGCCTGCAATTTCGGGTGTGCCCATCCGGAGGGTTATCGGAAGGCCAAGCGCTTGATGAAGCTGGCGGAGAAATTCGGTATTCCGATCATCACCCTCATCAATACTCCGGGCGCCTACCCGGGGATCGGTGCGGAGGAGAGGGGCCAGGCCTACGCCATCGCGGAAAACCTCATGCTGATGGCGGGGTTGCGGGTGCCCATTCTCAGCGTCGTGATCGGCGAGGGGGGGTCGGGAGGCGCCTTGGGGATTGGAGTCGCGGACCGGGTCCTCATCCTCGAGCACGCCTACTACTCGGTCATCTCGCCCGAGGGCTGCGCCGCAATCCTCTGGAAGAGTTCCGACAAGGCCGGCGATGCCGCCGAGGCTCTCAAGATCACCGCCAAGCATCTGAAGGACTTGGGAATCGTGGATGAAGTGATTTCCGAACCCATGGGGGGGGCGCACCGCCATCCGCAGGCGATGGCCGAAACCCTCCGGGAGGTGCTGACGCGAGAAATCGAGGCCCTCTGCCGGCGTTCCGTGGATGACCTCCTCGAGGATCGCTATGAGAAGTTCCGTCGCATGGGGACCCTTTTTGGCGATGAGCCCCCGCGCATGCCCGTCGAACCGGCGACACCCGAGGATGAGGCCGCGTCCGAGGCGACCTCGGACGGTGCGGCCGATCCTGAACTTCAGGAAGGCTGAGGGCGATGGGACCTCTCGAAACTCCCCACTCGTCGAAATTCTCCACTTTTTTTCGAAACTTTCCTGTCAGCCTCTGGGCGAGAGACGTAGAGACTGTCGAGTCGCTTGCCGGCGACCCCGTCATTCGGTTCTCTAAGGAGTCGTCAGCCAATGGGTTATGATTTTTGGGGACCGCGTTTGCCTCGGGGTTTTGGGGGGCGACGCACAGGAACGAGGCGACCGGGGATGCCTTCACCCCCTCCGCGGAGCGATGAGGCGACCCGGGCACACGAAGGGGCGGTCGACCCCCCAGGTGATTTGACCGAGGCGAACCAGTTGATGAAGTCCCTTCTCGCCCGCTGGGCTGAGGAGCAGCGTCGGCGCCTGGACGATATCGAGCCCCGAATCTGGGACGGCATCAAGGATCGCCTGCCTCCGCGTGCCCATCCGGAACCGCCGACGCCTTCCGGGGAGTGAATCGCCTTCTCGTCCGTTCCCATTCAGGACGTCAACTCGAACGAAACCCGAATTCAGGGAGAGGGTGCCATGAAGAGCATCGCATCCGTGGTCATGTGTTTGGTCGTGGTCGCATCGGGATCCCGTCTCATGGCTCAGGAGGGGGGCAAGAAGAAGACGCCTCAGCCCACGAAGAAGCTGGAAAAACTGGATTCCCATGATTCCGCTCTGGCCAAGAAGGTCGACAAACTGGTCGCGCAGTTGGGGGCGGAAGAATTCGCTCAGCGGGACGCGGCATGGAAGGCGTTGAAGGAGATGGGTGCGAAGGCGCGGCCCTACCTGCAGCGGCATCTGGACGCCAAGGATCCGGAAGTCCGTCAACGGGTCAAATCGCTCCTCGAGAGTCTGGAGCCGGCCGCGAAAGAGGAGACCCATCCCAGGTCCCCCGGGGGGATCGATGTCAGACCCCTGCCCGGTCCGCCCCGGCCGGATCAGTTTCCCAACATGGAGGAGTACTGGCGAGCCCTCGACGCCTGGATGGAGAGCCGCTTTCGCGGTCTCGGTCGAGGATTCGAGATCGAGATCGACCCGAGTGCGCGGGCCCAGGTGTCGTCGAGCACGACGATGAACGTCAATGGGACGCAGATGACTTGGAAGACGGGAAACGACGGTTGCCGCTTCACCGTGACGACGAAGGACGGCAAGACGGAGACCTACGAGGCCAAGGACTTGAAGGAATTCAAGACGCTCCACGCGGACGTCTACGAGCGCTACAAGGACACGGGAATCTTCGAGAACGGTCGTATCCGGTTCCAGCTCTTCGGGCCCGGCCAGGGGTTGGGAATGCCGCCGCTGCCGCCCGTCCCCGGGGAGAACGACCTCAGAAAGGAGTTCGAGGAGCGCTTCCAGCGACTTCGTCGGCTCTTCGACGGATCGACCCGCGGAGAGAATGACACCGGGCATCTCCGACGCCTCCCCGGCGTCGAGAGGGAGCGCCGGAGTCCGCGAGCGAAACCCGCGCCGAAGACGCGTCGATTGGGAGTCCTCGTCTCGAGGACCTCGGACGCGGATGAGCTGAAGGACTTCGATGCCTCGAAGTTCACCGCTCCGGGGGTCTACGTGCACGAAGTGGACGCTGGGAGCCTGGCTGAGAAGCTGGGTCTGCAACCGGGTGACGTCCTTTTGTCTTGGAACGCCGCCCCCCTCGCCGCCCCGGGCGATCTCGCTCGCGTCTTCCGCGCCGCCAAGCCCTCGGAATCCCTCGAACTGAAGGTCTGGCGGAAGGGCAAGGGCTTGACCCTGAAGGGCCGGATGCCCGGTCCTCCTGCTCCTCGGAAACTCAAGAAGATCTGAGAGCGCCCCTCAACGCGACGATTTGAGGGCCAGCTGCCCGCAAGCGGCGTCGATGTCGGCCCCCTTGCGGAGCCTGAGGCTCACCCTCGTTCCTCGTCGCTCGAGGAGGTCGGCGAAGGCGTGAATCGTTCGGTCCGTCGGACGCTCGAATTTCAGCCCCTCGACCGGGTTGTACGGGATGAGATTCACCACGCCGGGGACGCCTCGCAAAAGTCGCGCCAGCTGTCTGGCATCCTCGGGGCGGTCATTGATCCCTTGCAGTAGGACATACTCGAAGGTCACCTTCCGTCCGGTCGTCGCCATGTAGCGGGCCCCGGCTTCCCGGATCTCATGCACCGTCATGGCGGTCGCGAGCGGTACGATTCGCCGCCGAATCGCGTCGTTGGGAGCATGCAGGCTGAAGGCCAAGGTGTAGGGGCGACCCGATCCGGTCAACCGCTCCACGCCCTTGGCGATGCCGACCGTCGATACGGTGATTCGCCGAGCACCGAAATGAATCCGCTTCGGATCGTGGAGCGTGCTCAAGGCGTCAAGCACGTTGTCGACGTTGTGCATCGGCTCCCCCATGCCCATCATCACCACGTTCGTGACCCGGCGATCCCTCTCCTGGGCGACGTGGCGCGAGAGGAGGAATTGCTCGACGATCTCGTCCGCCTCCATGTTGCGGAGGACCCCTTTGAGACCGCTGGCGCAAAAGCCGCACCCGACTCCGCATCCGATTTGACTGGAAAGACAAAGCGTTGTTCTCTTCCCCGCCGGGATGACGACGGATTCCACGAGGGAATCGTCGCGGGTGCGAAAGAGGATCTTGACGGTGCCATCCCGAGACTCGGATTTCCGGACGATCTCGAGTCTCGGGGAAAAGCCCCTCTCCGTGAGATCGCTTCGAAGGCTCGCCGGAAGGTCGCTCATGGCGTCGGGAGCGAGTTCATTGCGCTCGAAGAGCCAGTGCTCGATCTGCCGACCCCGGTAGGCCGGCCATCCCTGAGCCTTGGCCCAGGTTTCGAGGCCGACGTCGAGCGCGAGTCGGACGAGTCCGGGCGGGGACGATTCAGGCAGGTTTTTTCCGGTCCCCACCGCGCACCTTCATGGGTTGGACGGGTTTCTCACCCAGAACGTTCTCGGGCTTGACCACGAAGGTCAGAGTGTCCCGTTTCTCCATGTCCGGCAGATGGAACATCGTGTCGAGAAGAAGGTTCTCGACCAAAGAACGAATGGCTCGCACGCCGGTCTCTCTTTTGAGCGCTTCGACGGCGAGGGTTCTCAGCGCGTCGGGCGTGAACTTCAGTTTCGCTCCCTCCATCTCGAAGTAGTGCTCGTACTGCCTCACGACCGCGTTGCGGGGCTCGGTCATCACGCGCACGAGATCCTCGGCGGTGAGGGCATCCAGAACCGCCAGGACCGGGAGCCGGCCCAGCAATTCGGGGATCATTCCGAATTGGACGAGATCGTCGGTTTCCACGAGGCGGAGCAATTCACCCGTGTCCTCCTTCGGATCCAGGTGGTTCCCTCCGCCGTCGGCACCGGAAAAACCGATGCGCTGGCGTCCCGTCCTCTTGGCGATGATGTCCGCCAAACCGACGAACGTTCCGCCGCAGATGAAGAGGATCTGAGTGGTATCGAGGGCGATATAGGGTTGCTCGGGGTGCTTGCGTCCCCCGTGGGGCGGGATGTTCGCGACCGTGCCCTCCAGCATCTTGAGGAGAGCCTGCTGGACTCCCTCGCCGGACACGTCCCTGGTGATCGAAACGTTGCCCGAGCTCCGCCCGATCTTGTCCATCTCGTCGATGAAGACGATGCCGCGCTGGGCGCGTTCGACGTTGAAGTCCGCGTTCTGAAGGAGCTTCAACAGGACGTTCTCGACATCCTCGCCGACGTAACCGGCTTCGGTGAGAGTCGTGGCGTCGGCGATCGCGAACGGGACGTCCAGGAACGTGGCCAGCGTGCGTGCCAGCAGAGTCTTGCCGGAACCCGTGGGGCCGATGAGCAGGATGTTGCTCTTTTCCATCTCCACTTCGGTGTCGTAGCTCTCCGCCATCACCAAGCGTTTGTAGTGGTTGTGAACGGCGACGGAGAGAACCCTCTTCGCCGCTTCCTGACCGATCACGTACTCGTCGAGATAGGTCTTGATTTCCGAGGGCTTCGGGACGTCCTCGGTTTCGACGGAAGCGGCGGCCTGGTCCGACAGAGTCTGCTTGCGATTCTCCTCGTAGAGGATCGTGTTGCAGATGTCGACGCACTCGTTGCAGATGTTGACCCCGGGAGGTCCGGAAATCAGGTTGTTCACCTGATGACGGCTCTTCCCGCAAAATGTGCAGGTTTCGGTGTCTTTGCGACGTCGACTGGACATGCGGCTACTTCTTGTCCTCTTTCAGCGAATTGACGATCTCATCGACGATACCATATTCCGTCGCCTCTTCCGCCGACATGAAGAAATCACGGTCCGTGTCCTTCTCGACCTGGGCGATGTCCTTGCCGGTCTCCTCAGCCAGGATGCCGTTCAGCGTCGTCTTCAGGCGGCCGATTTCCCGGGCTTGAATGCCGATATCGGTGGCGGTCCCGCCCGCGCCGCCCCAGGGCTGGTGGATCATGATTCTCGCGCGGGGGAGAGCGAACCGCTTGCCGCGGGTGCCGCTGGCCAAAAGCACGGCGGCCATGGATGCGGCCTGGCCGATGCAGAAGGTCGCCACGTCGCACTGAACGTACTTCAGGGTGTCGTAGATGGCGAGACCGGCGGTGACCGATCCTCCGGGCGAATTGATGAACACGTTGATATCGTTGTTGCGGTTCTCCTTCTGGAGAAACAGCAACTGTGCGATCACGTAATTGGCGAAGTCATCCGTGATCTCGCCGCGAATGAATACGATGCGGTCGAGAAGAAGACGCGACCAGATATCGAACTGGTACTCCCGAGACCCCATCTTCTCGATCACATACACACCCTTGGCGGGTTCGGGCATCCCCCTCATGGCTCCTGCTCCACTCACGCTTCGTTCCCTTCGCTCTCCGTACTGGTCGGTGAGCCCTCATTCTCTTTGTCGACCTCGCCGGCATCGTCCTTCACTCGAACGTGTTCGACGAGCCAGTCCAAGGCTTTTTCCTCGATGATCTCAGCCTGGATCTCACCCCACCGGTTGTCCTTCCGGATCTCCTCGACGACCTCCTTGGGCTTGCGCTGGCTCGCCCGGGCCATGGCGTTGATCTTCGCATTCATCTCGGACGGTGTGACTTCGATCTCGTTTTCCTTGGCCACCTGCTCGAGGATGTACCAAGCTCTGAGGCTCCGCTCCGCCCGCTTGGCGGCTTCTTCGGTCAGCCCGGCCTGGACACCTTTCAGGTCGTCTCCTTGGGCGACCTCGCCGGCGTAGATCTTTTGGATCATCATCTGGCGCGACGCCGACTCCGTGGACGAGGCCAGGACGTGTTCCGGAAGCGAGAAACTCGTCCGTTCGATGAGTTCGTCGACGATGGCTTCCTTGAGCACGTGATTCGCCTCTTCCGCCATCCTCTGCTCGAGCAGCTCCTTCAGGCGGGCGTGGAAAGCCTCCACGTCGTCCTCGCCGAGGTTGACGGCGAGCTCCTCCTCGGAGGGGAGAACCATGCGCTTCACTTCGTTGATGGTGAATCGGGCGGCCAGGTCGCGGTCTCGAAGATCCGAGACCGGGTAGTCCTCCGGAACCCGCGTGCGGAATTCCAGGGTGTCCCCGATCTTCTTGCCTGGCAGGGCCTCCTTCAGGCCCTCCATGGGAAGGCCCACGAGGTCGTCGTCGAAGCCCACGTGGGCGTGGGCCGTGTCGGTGGAGTAGACCTCCTGGCCGTCATCGTCGAGAAGGGCGAGTTTGCCGATGACGATGTCGTCCTTGCGCGCGTCGTCCTCGTCTTCGACGGGGAGCCACTCGGCGTGTTCTTTGCGAAGGTTCTCGATCACTTCCCGGATATCGTCTTCGCCGACCTGCTTGACTTCGCGCGCGACTTCGATCTCCTCGACGGCGGGAAGGGTGATCTCCGGCTTCACTTCCAACGTCAGCTCGAACGCGTAAGGGGCGTTCTCGGTGAGTTCGGGCAAGTCGCCGTCGAAGTGCGGATGCCCCACGGCGTCGATGTCGTGCTCCTCGAGCCCCTCGCTGATCGCCGTCTGGACGAGACGATCCCGCACGTCCTTGACGACGTCCTCGCCGTAGCGCTTGACGAGCATCCGTCGCGGAGCGTGACCGGGACGAAACCCCGGAATACGGACCTGACGACCCAGTTCCCGGTACGCCTCATCGAAGGCCTTCTTGACCTTCTCGGCGGGGATTTCGATGCTCAGCCGGCGTTTGCAGGGGCCGAGTTCCTCGACGGTGGTCGGCATGGACGTGGACTCCTCTCGAGTTCGGATGGGACGGGGGACGATACGATCCCCCCCCTTGGGAATCAAGCTATGGAAGCGCCGATGGCGCCTGAGTTTAGCACGGCTTTTTCCGGTTCTCGGGGGGTATGGAGGCGGGAGTCTCAGACCTCCTCCGAGGGTCAGACGAAGAGCACCGGCTCGGGTTCGTCCAGCTGGACTCCGCACGAGACGAGGAGGTTGTAAAACCGCGGCGAGAGGATCACCTCGGGAGAAAGCGAGGCCCCTTCGCCGAAGAGCTCTCTCGTGATGTTGATGTCCTGCAGCTCGCGGTCGTCGCACGCGAGGTACAGCATCGACTCCAAGAAGAGTCCCCCCAGCCCGCACCGATGGCAGAAATCGTCCGTGACTCCAAACCGGGTGGGCGGTGACGCCAGCTGCGGAAGCGTGTGAGTGGGAACCACCTGGTAGTAGGGAGGAGATGCGCCGGGCGTCTCCGACTCCACCCGCACCTCCTGGAGGAGGCATCCCGAGATCCCGTCCGCAATCATCCTGCGGGCGATCTTCTCGGTCACCAGGATTTCGCCCCGCCGCCCGCGGATGAGGCTCCGGCCGCCGGTCTGCTCCGCCCGAACTTCCAGCACGCCGACCTGGCTCGGAACACGCATGCATTCCATGCAGGCCTCCGACCAGTCCCACTCGGTGGATAGAGTAGGGAGGGCTTTCTCCGGACGTTGATGAAAGGAATCCAAGTGGAGAGCCCTCGCGCATCGAAGTTCCTTGTGGGTGAAATGCCTCTCATCACGCACCCAATAGTCGACCCCCTGGGCCGTCAGGGACTCTTCGAAGGCCTTGGCTTCGTCCGAGTGGCAGGGAAACCGCCTTTCCAGGTATCCCTGTCCATGGAGAGCTCGGTCCATGTCGATCAGGCCCAGTTCGTAGAGTCGGCGCTGGGTTTCCGGCGCCAACGGGATCAGAAAGACCTTTTCTATCTGCATGGTTCTCGATGGCCGCTTTCTCGAGCGGCGTCCTCCTGAATAATGAATCGGCTGACGAGCCGATATGTTGGAGAGAATCCGGAAGGGACCGCCATGAACGAAGACTTTCGCCTGGCCTGGTCGATTCGGCGGGATGCCCCCAAAGGGCACAAGACTTTCCGGTCACGCTATCGGGAGGCCCTCGAATTGGCGCTCGAGCATGCCCATGAGGCCCGGGAACTCGGACTCGATTTCGAGGAATGGGCCTATGGCGTCGCCCACGCCGCGGCCCAATCTCTCCTCGGAGCCCATCCCGCGCGGGGAACCACTTCCCCCATGGACGCCCACGTCGCGCGCATCATCGCTCACCGGGATTTTGCGCTGGCCGTCCTCCTCGTGGAGGGCATGCCGGGGGCCTGGGGTTTGTTCCGGGATCGCTTCGGTCCCTACCTCGACGGCCTTTTTCTCCGAGCGGGTCTGGGCCGGATTCAGCGGGCGAAGAAGGTGGACGAACTGGTTCTGGAGTTGAGGACGCCGGTGTCCGAGAATTTGCCCCCCCCGATCGCCGAGTACCGGGGTACGACGGATCTGAATTGCTGGCTCTATGCTTTCCTCCGGCTGCGGATGGATTCGGGCGAGGCCTCCGGTCCGGAGGCGGAAAGAGCCCGGATGAACACGCGAGTCCATCCCGTCGTGTCGATCTCGTCGTCGATGAGTGAGGGAAGACGACTCCCCCCGGAAGACGACGAGGGAACTCTGGCGCTCGTCCTCGAAAAAGCGAGATATCTCTGGGAACGACTCGGTGAGGCGGATCGAATGCTTTTGCGCTTGGCGTCCACGGGGATGCGTCCCCCCGAAGTCCTCGAGCGCCTCCAGGGTTCCTCCGCATCTCAGTCCGGCCGCGCCCAAGGGGATCTCGTGGAAAGGCACGCCCAGCTTTGCCACGATTTCTTCAAGCGGATTCGTCAGGGCGTGGCCGAATCCACCGGCCTTCCTCCGGACGAGGCGGACGATCAGATTCGCGAGGTGTTCTTGGGACTCATCGAGAGGCAACTCGTGGGGATCTGGGAGCCCACCGAAGGAGAGGCCTCATGAAGAATCTCAGGCTATCGGAGGATCACCAAAGAGTCGTTCATGAACTCATCCGAGAATTGGAGGGGATCGATCTCGACGGCGACGAGACGGGGCATCTGACGTTGGGGGAGTTCGCGGCCCTCGTGTCCGGCTCTCTCCTACCCGCGGAGTTGGGTCGCGTCGAAGACCATCTGATGATCTGCGAGCGCTGTCGGAGGCGAGCCAAGACCCTTCACGCGGATCACGAGGCACGTGTCGTGCCGACCTTGGTCCGGCGGGCTCCCTCCGCCGTCAACCTTCGGACCCGGGGCTCCGATTTCCTGAGAAGGCGTGTGGTTGCGTGGGCACTGGGATTGCTCGTATTCGCCGCGGCACTCGGCGCCGGTATCTCTTTCGAGGATTGGTTCGGCGACCACGACGTCCCCATCACGGAGCCACTTTTGGTGACGGACGTCATCGGTCGTCCAGAGATCGTCGATATCGAGGACGACCCGCGGGTGGGGCTGTGGCCGGGTCAGTGGTTGTTGCGGGGCGACTCCCTCTCGATCGGCCCGGGCGAGATCGTCGAAGGCATCGACAGCAGCGGTGCGATCGTCGAAATCGGACGAGACGGTCCCGTCCGAGCCGGTGAAAACGACCCCCTGTTGGCGCGGGTGATCCGTCGTGCTTTCAAAGCGCGCTCGCGTGTGTTCGCCGCGTCGACGGCCCCCGTCGAGGGAACCGCGGCTTCGCCCGTCGAAATCCTCTCTCCCCGAGGGTTGATCCACGACATTCGTCCCACGATTCGATGGGACGCCGCGACGGGACGATGGTCCATCCAGGTCGCCAAGATCCTGCCGAGAAGAGAAAACGTTCTCGTCGTCTCCGACGCGTCCGTCGACGGGGTCTTGCCATGGCCGGGGAGCAAGCGATCTTTGAGCCCGGGGGAATCCTACGAGGTTCAGGTGCGTCGCCTGGGCGCGGAACGGGACGATTGGGGGACCGCCAGATTCTTGGTGATGGACCGGCCCGATATCGATCGCGTGCTGAAGGACCTCCGCAGCCTGGATCGCGAGCTGGGGCGGCAGCGCTCGGTCGTCCGTGCCCTGTACTTTCGCCAAGAGGGACTTCTTGCCGCGGCTTGCGTCGAACTCGAGGAGTTGAGGGGCCGGGAAAGCAGCGACGTGCCCGTGTTGAGGCTCTTGAAGGCCACCGCCCGGGATCTGGGGGCCCGGGCTCTGGAGCGACGAGTCCTCCAAGCCATAGAAAGTCGCCTTCAATGAGGACTTGCAATCCTTCGGGGCATCCGTAGATTCTCGAAGAACGAGCCGGGTGGAAGGTTTGACCCGGTTCATGCGCCGAAGAAAAGGGAACTATGACGGCACCCTACCTCGCTATCGACGTGCCGGCGGAATCCGCCTATCTGAAGTGTATTCGCGGCTTCCTGAAGCCCGTCTTGGAGAATCGGTTCTCCGATGATGAGACCAGGCAGATCATCCTCGCGATCGACGAGGCCTGCGCGAACATCATCAAGCACGGCCAGGGATGGTTGAAACCTCGGGGGCGCATCGAATTGGAATTCGTCGACGGCAAGAAGATGATCGTCGTTCGAATTCGCAACTTCTGCAAAGAGAGTCAGATCGCGAAGATCCGTCCCCGTGATCTGGCGGACGTCAAACCCGGGGGACTGGGCACGCATTTCATGCGCGAAGTCATGGACACCATGGACTTCGAGCCTGACAAGGAACACGCTGGTCGCGTGGCCCTCGTGATGACGAGAGCCGTGAGCGGGAAGGGGGACAATGAAGCTCAAGGTCGATGAAATCGAGTCGGGAATCCTGATCGACGTCTCGGGGGAAGTGGATATGGAGTCCTCCCCGAAGCTTCGTGACGAGCTGAAAAAGGCCGTCAAGAAGAAGCCCGCGACGTTGCGCCTTCGCTTGGCGGACGTGCCTTATATCGATAGCTCGGGCATAGCCGTTCTCATCGAGGGCATGAAGTGGGCCCAGGGGAAGAAGATCCCCTACGTCCTGGTGGACATCAGTGACAGCGTTCGCGATGTCCTGAAACTGTCGCGCCTCCTCGAGGCCTTCACGATCGAAGGAAGCTGACTGTCTCATGGATCGCCTCCTACGAGGTCTGGCGGTGTTCATCGGCGCATTCGGCCGGCCGATCGTGGGGGGGCTCGAGTCCCTGACGCGGCTGACCAAGTTGACGATAGAGACCCTCTTTTGGGTTTTCGCGGGGCCGTTCACCGGCAAGACCCGATTTCGGAAGCTCGTCTTTCCCCTGATGCAGCAGATCGGCGTCTTCTCGCTTTTCATCACGTGTCTCGTCGCTGTCCTCATCGGGGCCATCCTCGTTCTCCAGACGGGTGACAAGTTCGAGGACTACGGCGCCAAGAACATCATCCCGAAGATGATCTGTATCGCGATCGTTCGCGAATTGGGTCCCCTGATGACCGCGATCGTCCTTTCCGGTCGTGTCGGAGCGGCCTTCACCGCCGGACTCGGCAGCATGGTGATCAACGAAGAAGTCCTCGCTCTCAGGACGATGGGAATCAACCCCGTCGGGTACCTCGTCGCGCCGCGTTTCATCGCAATTTTCATCATGCTTCCCGTCCTGACGATGTACTCCTACTTGTTCGGAAACATCGGTGGGCTCGTCGTCGGGACGTTGAACTTCAATATTCCGTTCTGGTCCTACTACTCGACGGTTCGCAACGCTTTCGACATGGTGGATATCATTGGGGGGCTCGTGAAGGCCGCGATCTTCGGCGGCATCATCTGCATGGTCGCCTGTCACAACGCCCTGACCGTTCGAGGCGGCCCCGAGGGCGTCGGTCGCAACACCATGGTCAGCGTTGTCATGAGCTTGGTGTCGATCATCGTGGCCGACGCGTTGATCGATGGGGTCCTCTTGAATCGGTTTTACAAATAGGGGGCGCCATGGCGGACGATTCCAATAAGAGGTCCCAGTCGGCTTCGATGCCCGTCATTTCGGTCAAGAACGTCACGAAGACGTTTCCGACGCCTCACGGTCCGGTGGATGTCCTGAAGGGCATCACCTTCGACGTCAACAAGGGCGAGACCGTCTGCGTCTTGGGCGGATCGGGCGGGGGGAAGTCGACCTTGCTCAAGATCATGATCGGTGCCATTCCCGCCACGTCGGGCGAAGTCTGGATCGACGGCGAAAACATCGTCGGCATGAAGGAGCGGGATCTCAATCGCATTCGGCGAAAATTCGGCGTGCTTTTTCAATCCGGCGCGCTCCTCAACTCCATGACCGTGGGAGAGAACGTGGCTCTTCCCATCGAAATGCACACCAAGCAGGCGCGAGAAACCATCGAGATCATGGTGAAGGTCAAGCTGGAGCAGGTGGGGTTGCGCGCGGCGTTCGACCTTTTGCCCAGCGAGATCTCGGGGGGAATGCAGAAGCGGGCGGCCTTGGCTCGGGCCATCGCACTCGACCCGAAGATCGTCTTTTACGACGAGCCGTCAGCCGGCCTCGACCCCATCGCGACGGCGTCCATCGACGAGCTGATCAACGACCTGAAAACGAAAATGGGGATGACGAACGTCGTGGTGACGCACGTGATGGAAAGCGTGCGACGCATCGCGGACAAGGTCGTCATGCTCGACAAGGGGAACGTTCTCCTCTACGGGGCTTTGGACGACCTTTTGACCAGCGACGATCCTCGCGTACGTAAATTCGTCAACGGGGAAGTCGATGCGCTCGCGGCTGAGAGTGAGGCCTACTCGAGTTTCCTTCAGGATCTCATGGTCTAATGGCGACTTCGTGCATGGACAGGAGAAGGACATCATGATCAGACAATCGGAAGTCGTCACCGGGATTTTCATTCTGGTCGGTCTTTTGATTCTCTTCGCCGTGGCCATCGTGCCCTTGGAGAGGACCCTGTTCGCGGCCGACAACGTCGTGTTCGTCGCCAAGTTCCAGGACGTCGCCCTGCTCGAGGAAAAGGCCCGAGTGACGGTGAACGGGCTGCAGGTGGGGACGGTCCAGACGATCGAAATCCGCCCGAGCGTCCAAGGTGACGACAGCGGAGGGGGCGTTCTCGTCGTGTTCGACATGGAACCCCACATCGCCGAAAAACTTCGGAACGGAACCCGTGCGGAAATCAAGCAGGAGTCCTTGTTGGGGGCCAAGTACTTGCGTGTCATCCCCGACACGAGGGGAGAGCCTCTGCCGAAGGATGCGGATGGACGGCTCGTCGTCGCCGGAGAACCCTACGGCGACATGTTCACGATGCTGGATGAGTTGCGAGAGCAGATCAAACCACTCATCGCCAACACGAATACGATGATCGAGAACATCAATCAGCGTGTGCTGGCGGAGGACAAGATGGACCAGCTGTGGGGGCTCGTCACCGACACGCGGACGACGGTCAAGAACTTGAACGACACAATCCACCAACTGCGTGACCGCGTGCTGCGGGACGATGGGATCATCGATCGAGGAGAGAAGCTTCTCGGCGCGGGCAACGACGTCGTCGCCCACTTGGACGAGTCCCTCGCACGCCTCGAGCAGAAGCTGACCGACACGCTGGCGAACGCGGACGCGTTGATGGGCAACACCAACGGCGCCGTGACGGATATTCGTTCAACGCTGTCCGAGATGCGTCCCAAGGTCTCCAAATTCCTGGATACGGCCAATTCGGCGGTTTCCAAACTCGAGACGAAGTCCATGGAGTCGATGGAGAAGCTCGACGATGTTCTGGACGGGACGAACGACCTCGTTCGCAATCCGGACCTCCTCGCGGCGCTCTACGAATTGCGTCGCACGCTGCAGGAGTCGCGTTTGCTCGTGATGAGTCTGAGAGCGGATCCGTCGCAGGTCATTTTCGGCGGACCGGGCGAAGTCAAGGCGGCCGCGCCTCCCGTCAAGGATCTGACTCCGCTCGTGATTCAGGGGAGACCCCAGCGATATGATCAGTAATCGAGGTCACTCGAATCGGTTCAAGTCCTTTGGGCTGGTTTTGACGACGGCCGTCGTCCTGGGCGCTTGCGGTTCCTCCTCGGTCGTCGTTCTGGACGATTTCGGACGGGGCATCGAGCGCTATGACGATGGCGATTACCACGGAGCCATTCGGTACTACCGCCAGGCCTTGGAGGTCCATCCGGACGATCATCGCGTCCTCTACAACTTGGGCTTGGCCTACCACGATCTCTATCTGCAGGCGAAGGCAAAAGGCGACGTCGAGAAGGCTCGGACATGGCAGATGGAATGCCTGAACGCCTATGACAGGTGTCTCACGGTCGATCCCGCGGACGCCAAGGCACGGAGCGCCAAGGCCGTCCTCCTGGAGGATCTGGGCCGCCGAGACGAGGCCCTTTCCCTTTTGAACGAGGAGGGAGCCGCGGACGGCGAGACGGCCGTGATCGTGTTTTGGACGCGGGGCGTCCTCTCCGAGAGGGCCGGGGATCTCGTGGGCGCGAGGGCGTCCTTCACCAAGGCCCTCCAAATCGATCCGCACCACATGGAGAGCTCCCTCTCACTCGCGGATCTCGATCGGCGGCAAGGGAATCTCACGGAGGCCGAGACCGTTCTCGCCAAGTCGTTGGAGGTCCACCCCTATTCCTTCTCGCTCCTCGCCATGCGGGCTCGCGTGGCCATGGAGCGGGCCCGGAAGGCGGGAGACGACGACGCGCTCTGGGGTCAGGCCGAAGCGCGGTGCAAGGAAGCCTGGGCGATCCTCCCGGATCATCCGCTCGTCAATCTCTGGTTGGCCGATATCCGCGAGCGCAAGGGTGATCTGGAAGCCGCGGTCGCTCATCTGTGGCGCGCTCGCGATTCCCGATCAAACGACGGCCTTCGTAAGTTAGGGATCACCGACCCGGAGGGCTGGCGGGGCGAGATCGACGTTCGGCTGAAGGGGCTTTTCCGGAAGCTGGGCAAAGGCTGAGGAAGCCGGTCTCAGGCGCCTTCCAATCCCTCGTGACAGGCGAGCACGCATTCGTTGCACAGTGGATTCTTGCCGTCCATCAGCGTGGAAGAGCGCAGCGCCAGCAGCCTGAGCACTTCGTCCGGCGGGAGCGTCTTGACCCGTCCGAGTTGATGGGCGAGCCAGGTGACGTGGGCCGCGTGTTCGAGCTTTTCCAACTTGTAGTAGGCATCCATCGCACTCGTGCCCACGGTGACCGCGCCGTGGCGCTCGAGCATGAGGGCGTCCGCGTGGCGAATGACCCGTCGGACGGCCTTCGGGACCGCGTCGGTGGTGGGAGTCGTGTAGGGCAGCGTCGGCACGGCGCCCAGCGTCACGACGACCTCGGGGATGATGCACTGGGCGAGGGTCTTCCCCGCCAGCGTGAAGGCGACGGCGGTCGGCGGGTGGGCGTGGACGACGGCGGCGATATCGCGACGCTCCTCGTAGCAGGCGAGATGCATGCGGATCTCGGAGGAGGGACGTCCTCGGCCCTCGAGAACGTTCCCGTCGAAATCGACGCGGAGGATGTCTTCCTCCTCCGCGTCCCCTTTCGAGATCCCGCTGCGTGTGATGAGCAACTCATCCTCGGCGATTCTCACCGAAACGTTGCCGTCCGTGGCTGCGATGAGCTTGTTCGCATACATGCGCCGACAGGTGCCGAGAATCTCCCCGCGCAGCCGGTGAACCGCTTCGCTCCAGGATTCCGAGGTCATTTCACTTCGACCCCTCGGAGCCCAGGAAACTTTGGAGATCGATTCCCTTCTTGGCGTCCCTCCATGCCTCGGCGAAGGCTCGGTGAGCGGCGCGAAGTCGCAAGTCGGCGACGATCTTCTCGTCGAGCGGAGGCGCCGGCTTTTTCCCCGTGAGCTTGTAGATGTGGTAGCCCAGACCGTCCCGGATGGGCCCGAAGACGGCTCCGACTTCGGCCTTGGAGACCTGCTCGCCGAATCCGGCGTCCTTCGCGGTCTTCGGCGTGTAGGAGCCGATCACGCCCCCCTTGAATTTGGTCCTCGAATCCTCGCTGTAGAGCTTGACCGCGTCCTTGAAGCTCTCGCCTTTTCGGAGGCGCGCCATGATCTTGTCGGCCTCCTTCTTGGCGTCGGCCACGGACCGCAGGAGTCGTCGGTCCTTGGCGCGGTCGCTGCCTCGAATCAAGATGTGGGCGAGTTCGTAGACTGGGCCGTAATACTCCTTCTCGCGTTCGTAGACCGTCGCCGCGGTCTTGTCGGGGACGAGCTTGGGAGCCAGGACGTTTAGGCAGGCTTCTCGGCGGAATCCCGCGCTCGCCTTGTGGGTCTCGGGGCCCATCCCTTCGCGTTCGCGAATGAAGTCCGTGAAGGAGAGGCCCTGAAAGCGGGGATCGCTTTCGAAGCGCGTCTTCATGGCGTCGTAGACGCGGTCGATGTCGCCCGGCTCGAGATGGCCGCCCTGGGATTCGAGCATCTGTCGCGCCAGTTCCTCCTGCATCATCGACTGGACGATTTGCAGCACCTCTTTTTTCGGGAGATGGGCGAGGAGGGCCTTCACGAATTCCGTCTTCGTGATGAAGTCGCCGTAGACCCGCGCGGCCGCGTCCTTCGGGAGCTTGGATGCGTCCCGTTCCACCTTGGCCTGGAGGGTTTTCGACCGCAGCCACTGGACCTCATCCGCGGGAAGGACATCCTCGCGGCCGAAGTCCTTCGCGGTCATCCGGTGGAGAGCGGTCTCCATGCGCAGTTTGCTCAGGAACTCGTCTTTCGAGAGCCCCTGCTCGCTCAGAACGGCTTTGATCGTCTTCTTCCCCTGCGTGGCTTCCTGGATCTTTCGGTCGAGAGCGTCGTACCGCCTGGCGACGTCGTCGTCATTGATGACGAGACCCCGCTCCTTCATGTTGTGCCGAATGATGCGTTCTTGAAGCAGGGCGTTGAGAGTCTCGACACCGCGCGTGTGGGTGGTGAAACGGCGATGAACCGCGTCCACGAAGCGAGGAATGGGTATCGTCCGGCCGTTGATGACGGCGACGGCGCCCGCGGGAACGGCGACGCCGGACACCAGCGCCGTCTCCTGGGCTTGGGCAAAGGTCGCGCTCGCGGACAGCCCGATCAAGGCGAAGGCGGCGGTGCAAAGGAAGGTCGATCTCAAGGTGCATCTCCCGGACAGTGACAAGGACTCCGTTTCCCAGCGTATTCCGCTCGAGCCGGTTTGCAATTCCCGGCCTTCGATTCCGTCGATCGCGGACGCCAATGGGGGCTCCCCATCCATCCCTTCCCAGGAGGCCCTCGTCCCTGGCGGAGAGCCTTCCACGGTGCCAGGATGGGGCTCGACGCGAGGAGCGGGAGTTGATCCAACACATTCGAAACCTCGACGATGACCGCCTGGAGCCGTTCAGGAACGTCCGTGACCGTGACCTGAAGGGGCGCCACGACCTATTCCTGGGGGAGGGGACCCTCACGGTGGATCGGATGCTTGCCCTGGAGGGCGTGGTGCGGGCCGTCCTCGTCGCGGAGCGCTGGGCCGAGCGCTACGAGCAGGCGGCGTCCACCGGCGTCGACGTCTACGTCGTGTCCCAGGAACTGATGGAGACGGTGGCCGGCTTCCCGTTCCATCGGGGCGTTCTGGCCGCCGGACGAAGGGCTCCTTTCGAGAAGCATGCGCTGGCCGACGTGATTCCTCCTCCGGGCGCGCCCGCCACCCTGCTCCTCGTGGACGACGTCTCGAACGTCGACAACATCGGCCTGCTGTTTCGAAACGCCGCCGCGATGGCCTGTGACGGCGTGGTCCTCTCTCCGCGTTGTAGCGATCCTCTGTATCGGAAGTCCCTTCGCGTGTCGCTGGGACACGTGCTCAGCGTTCCGTGGTGCCGGACGACGGATTGGGCGGTCGCCCTCGAGGCCTTGAAGGAGTCCTCGGTGACTCTGGTGGCGGCCGCTTTGCACCCCGAGGCCGTCCGTCTGGACGATCTCGAGCCCCCGGGTCGGGTCGGCGTCCTTGTCGGGCAGGAATACCGCGGCATTTCGGAGACCACGGGGCGAATGGCGGATCACTGGGTGCGCATTCCGATGGCGCCTGGAGTGGATTCCCTCAACGTCGCCGCGGCCTCCGCGGTCGTCTTGCACCATCTGTCGCGAGGGCACCGCGCATGACGGGAGAGAAGCGACCGGAATGGGGAGACGTTTGCACGGACATCGCGTCCGGGCGGGGTGTCCGGGTTCGCGTGCATTTCCGGCCTCTACCTCCCGGTTTCTGGAGCCGGCTGATCGGCGCGTTCGGGTTTCACACCTGGCTGGAACTTCTCGATCGATCCGGCGCCGAGTTGGACACGTCTCGTCCACTCGTCTGGGGGATCTATCAAGGCCGACATTCGGGGGGACCTCGCGAAGGGCTGCACAACGGCCGAGCCGAACTCGGCTGGATGCGCTGGGAGTACGTCGAGGACGGCGGGCTGGCCAAGTGGAGCGAGGTGCGAGGATGGCGCCACGGTTTCCTCGATTTGCACCTTCCGGAATTCGGTCGCTCCGACTTCGACTCCCTCATGAAATACGTCTTCGAGGGCTTCGAGGAGGACCTCGGGCCCTATGGATACGTGCTCCCCATGGTGGGGTGGCTCACGGGCTATTGGAACTGCCAGCGCTACGTGAGGGTCCACGTGCGCGATCGCGGCGGCCCCCGCAACGTCCTCAGGGCCATTCGTCGCAGATTTCGGGCCGAGAGGTCCTGATGGCCTCTCGGAACCTCTGCTTGAACATGCGACCATCGCCGGGAACCGGCCGGGAATCCCGGGTTTTCATTCAGTTGCGAGCCCCGAATCGCCGAAAGAAGTCCCGGATCGTTCCTTGTCCGAAGAGGGCTTCGCCATGCGTTTCGTTTCCGGTCTCGGTCTGGTTTTCTTGCTCGCCTGTTGGGCGACCGCTCAGGACGTGTCGGGAGAGAAAAAGGATGAGCAATACGACGTCGTGAAGCTGAAGAACGGCCACGAATTCGTGGGCCGGATCACGGAGGAGAATCGCAAATACGTTTCGATCGTCTTCCGTGGCGGCGAGATCCAGATTCCGAAGCGTCGCATCCAGGAGATCGTCCGGGCCACGCGCAAGGAGGTCGAGAAGGCGGCGACCGAAGTTCTGAGTCTCGGCCGGTTCGAGGAGCGGCGCGAGTCGTTCTACGTCTACTACCTGGGACACCGGGTCGGTTGGCGGGAGACGTCGCTTTCGAAGCACAACATGGATGGGAAGCTCGGGTTCCTCTTCACGGAGCGCACCGTCTTCCTCAAGAAGGACGGTCAGCTCGACCTGGATCTGCGTCTCGAGGAGTTCATCGACAAGGATCTCCATCCCACGTTCTTTCGGGTGAGCGAGGTCAGTCCGGACTGGTCGAGCTTGACGTCGGGACACGTGCGCAATGGGCACCTTGCGATTCACTCCGTCGAGGGAGGCAAGGAGTCAGACAGCGAGATTCTGTTCGACCCCAAGACGGAATTCATGCTTCCTCTGCTCCGACGCTTGGCCGACACGACCCACTTCCCTGACAAGGGCGAGGTCGTGAAGGTATTCGACAGCCTGCGGAGTCGCTTCAGCAGGGTGCACGCCACGCGAACTCTCAGAAAAGAACTCGTCGCGGGCCGCCATCAATTCGTCACCGTGTGGCGCTTCGACGAGGGCGACCGCGCCCGAGAGATCTGGGTGGACGGATACGGAGGTGTCGTCCGGGAAGAGCTGGGAGGACGTCACATGGTGGCGCTGCGCGCCGATCCCGAAAACGTGGCCGCCTACGCGAAGGGTGATCCCGTCGACGACGACACGGTCGATCTTTCTCTCGCCTACGAGAACGTGCCTTCCGGCTATCGTCTGGCGCGTCCCAATCTCACCTGGTCCTTCGAACTGCCCGAGGACGACGGCGCGCTGAGCGTCTCGCTCCTCAACCCGACGCAGCAGGCGAGCGTCGACGTCATCGTCATCGATCGCATCGGTCAGTCCACGGAACCGGAAACGATCGCCATGGACCTCCTACGCAAGATGGAAATGAAGAGCCGAGATTTCCAGATTCTCTATCAGAAGCCGCAAAGCATCGGGGGACGAACGGGCATCCGCTTCGAGGCCGAAGGCGACCACAAGGGCAACGTGCTGAGGACCCTGGGACAGATCTCGGTCGGCAAGGATCGGGCGTACGCGCTCCTTGCGTCCGCGCCGCTGGAGCGCTTCGACGCCGCCAGGAAGCAGCTCGAACTCATCCTGCGGAGTTTCGAACTCACGGCGCCGCCCCCTGCCGACGGGGCGCAGTAGCGGTCAAGACGGCCGCCGATCGAGGGCTCTCGCCGAGTTTACTTCCTGGGGGTGCCGAACCGGGGGCCGTACTTGCGTGACTTGCGCAGGGCTTCGAAGGCCGGGTCATCGGCGAGCGAGGTCCAGTCCTTGCCCAAGCTCGACCTCTCCAATTGGATCGCGGCCTTGGAGGTCTTCCCCAATCGCGCGTAGCAGCGCGCCAATCGAATGCGCAGATTGCTGCGGACGGCCTTGTTCTTCGAGAGATTGATGGCGGCCTCGTAGCGCCGTGCGGCGTCCGCCCAAGACGGGAAGGATGCGAGGAAATCGCCGAACGCCGCTTGGGCCTGTGCGTTCCGAGAGTTCCTGGCGATCTGGATCTTGAACACCTTCGAGAGTTCGTTCAATCCGGTGCGATCGTCGAAGTCCTGGAAGAGGATCTTCGCCACGTCGACGCGCAATTCCCAAGGGCGCTTGTCATCCGCGACGACGCGCCGAAGAGGAGCGGCGGAGAGGCTCTTGTTGCCGATCTGCCCGAGGACCTGGGCGGCGATGCGGACGAACTCGTCGTTGTCGGACTTGAGAACCTCGTGGAGCCCCTTCATGGCGGTGATGTTCGAGGCCATCGGCGCCAACGCGTGGAGGGCGCTGATGACGACCTTGGCATTGGAGTCCTGCAACAGTTTCACGACCGCCTTGGCGTCCTGGGGACGCCCGAGAAGGCCCAAGCCTTCCAAGGCGGCGATGCGGACTTCGGGAGACGTCGATGCGAGCCCCGCGATCAGCGCTTCGTGGACGGAGGTGTCGCCGAGGCGCGCGAGGGCGGTCAGGGCCGCGGCGTAGACGTCGGTGCGGCTGGAATCGGAGAGGAGGGCCATGAGCGGCGCCCGTGCCGATTCCGAATTCAGATGCCCGAGGAGAACGGCGGCGGATGCGACGCGCTTGTCGTTCTTGTCGAGAAGAACGGGGAAGAGCTGCTCACTCAGATCATCGGGCGACACGGAACCCTGCTCGCATGCTTGCAACAGCGTGCGACCGATTTGATCGAGGACTCCGGTCGACGTCTCCTTGCGGAAGGCCGCCACGAGAGGAGGAATCGCACCGGGGCCGAGAGCCGCGAGGGCACTCCGTTCGTCCGCCAAGCGGTCCTCGGTGACGAGGATGCCTTTTTGACGGAAGAGAATGAGCGCGCTCCGAACCTGCGCTTCGATGGCTCGAGTTCTTCGAGCCACCTGGGCTTCCGCTTCCTCGCGGATGGATTCGATGGAAGGAGGCGAACCCTGGCACAAGGCGGGCTGAACGCCGACTCCCAGGCCGAGAGCAAAAAGGACGATCCGGATCGAATTCTTGGTCACCTGAAGTCAGTCTCCGCACGCGGGCTCGCGAACGTGATCTTAGCCTCTTGGGTGCCCGCAGGTCAAAGAACGGCCGCAATGGCCTTGACAGCCTTCTGAGCGTCGGCGCCCGAGAAGTCCAGCACGGGGCGGAACCTGAGCGAGTGGTCGCCGCAGGGGAGCATGATGACGTTGCGCTCCTCGTAGAGCCGCTTTTGGACGGCGTCCCGTTCCCGGCCGTCCGCAAGATCGAAGGCGATCATGAGGCCTCGTCCGCGCACGTTGCTGATGCGCCCGGTGCCGGCGGCCACGTTGCGGAGATCCGTCAGGACCTGCTCGCCGATCTTCGCGGCGTTCTCGAGGAGGTTTTCATCGGCGATGATCCGGATGTACTGCTCACTGCGCACCATGTCGACGAGGTTGCCGCCCCAGGTGGAATTGATCCGACTGGAGACGTGGAAGACATTCTCCTCGATCTCGTCGACGCGCTTGTTGACGGCGATGCCGCAGACCTGGCTCTTCTTGCCGAAGCAGAAGATGTCGGGCTCGACGCCCAACTGTTGCCACGCCCACCACGTGCCCGTGAGGCCCATGCCGCACTGAACCTCGTCGAAGATGAGAAGGGCATCGCGCTCATCCGCGATGGCTCGCAACGCTTCGAGGAAGCGAGGACGGAAATGGTTGTCGCCGCCTTCCCCCTGGATCGTCTCGACCAGGATGGCGGCGATCAGATCGGGCCGTTCGTCGAAGTGACGGCGGATGTCCGCCAGGACGCGATCCTCTGCCTCGGTCATCTTCTGGCGGATGTCCAGGTCGTCGGAGGGGAAGACCTCCGCGGGCACCGCGACGCGGGGCCAGTCGAAACGGGGGAAGTACTGGTACTTGCGGGGGTCCGACGTGTTCGTGAGGGAAAGCGTGTAGCCGGTCCGCCCGTGGAAGGCTTTCTCGAAGTGGAGGATTTGCAGGTTTTCCTCGTCGGGGCCGCCCTTTTCTCGATTGCGCCGGTACTTCCAATCGAAAGCGGTCTTGAGGGCGTTCTCGACGGCCAGTGCGCCACCCTCCACGAAGAAGAGGTGATCCCTGTGCGATGCGGGAATGCACGTCTCGGCGAAGGTCTGCACGAACGACGCCATCTGCGTGGTGTAGACGTCCGAATTGGTGGGCTTGCACGCCGCGGCCTGCATGAGGCTCTCAATAAACTCCTCGTCCTTCATGCGCGGGTGATTGAATCCGAGGGGTTGAGAGGCGAAAAAGCTGAAAAGATCCAGGTATTTCGTCCCGGTCCGTGCGTCGAACAGCCACGCGCCTTCGCTCTTGTCGAAGTCGAAGACCAAGGGAAGTCCGTCCGCCAACATGTAGCGGGAGAGAACGTCGTGGACCTCCTTGGGGTCGATGTGGTGGCAGGTCGGCGTCTTGGTGGGCTGGGTCATGGTCGGATCCTCGGTCGATGGCGTCGGTGAGTCGGGGTGTCCCGGGCGCAGGGAGGCTATCTTGGATAGGTGCCCCGCGTCAACCCCGGGGGGGGGCGGCGCCTCCCGTGCTTGCCCCCTCCGCAGGCCGACTCTATGGTGCCGGCAAGCCCTCAGACCCGTCCCCATTCGTCCGGGTCGGGCAGCACAGGGTTTGGAGCCGAATCATGCGGATTCTCCTGGCGGATCGCCTGGACCCCGCCGCGCAGGACCGCGCGCGCGCGCTGGGCCTGGAGGTCGAAGACCGGGCGGGACTCTCCCGCGAAGAACTTATTGATGCCATTCCCGACTTCGACGGCCTCGTCGTCCGGTCGCGCACCACCGTCGACGCCGACGTGCTGGCGCGGGCGGAACGGTTGAAAGTGGTGGGGCGGGCGGGCACGGGCGTCGACAACATCGACGTGAAGGCGGCCACCCGCCGGGGCGTCTTGGTGATGAACACACCCGGCGCCAACAGCAACTCGGCCGCGGAGCACGCCGTGGCGCTTCTGCTCGCTCTCTGCCGGCGCGTTCCCGCGGGGGATGCCCGCGTGCGGGGGGGCGGCTGGCGGGACGGGGCGCTCACGGGGCTCGAAGTGCAGGGGAAGACCCTCGCGGTCATCGGCCTGGGACGGATCGGCCAACTCGTGGCCGCCAAGGCTCAGGGCCTGGGCATGAAAGTGATCGGGTTCGACCCCGTGACGTCCACGGAGGCCGCCGCCCGATTCGGGGTCGAGCTCCTCCCTCTGGAGGAGGCTCTTCGTCGCGCGGACGCGGTCACGCTCCACGTCCCCCTCAACGAGAGCACCCGTCACTTCATCGACGCCGCGGCGATGGAGTCCATGAAGCCGGGCGCTCTCCTCGTCAACTGCGCGCGCGGGGGGCTCATCGACGAGGGAGCGCTCGCCCGGGCCGTCGAGGAGGGGCGTCTTGGCGGCGCGGCCCTCGATGTTTTCGAGTCGGAGCCGCCCACGGAGTCCCCTCTGCTCGCCCTGGATCACGTCATCGTGACCCCGCACCTTGGAGCTTCGACGCGGGAGGCCCAGCGGCGCGTGGCCGTGGAGATCGTGGAGGCGATGGCGGCGCACTTGTTGGAGGGTTCGACGGCGGGCGCCCTGAATGCCCTCGCCCAGGGCGACTTGACGAAAGATGAGCTGCGTCCGTTTCTGGAACTCGCGGAAAGGCTGGGCCGCATCACGGCCGGGCTGGAAGGCGACTTCGGCCATCTGACGGCGAGGTACTACGGGACGGAGGCGACGGAACTCGCCCGGGCTCTCACGGCCCACTTCCTGAAGGGTTTCTTGGGCGCGTTTCTCGACGAGGAGGTCCACGAGTTGGCGGCTCTGGATCTCGCGCGCGAGCGAGGCATGGTCGTCGACGAGGTGCTTCGCGACGAACATCGCTCTTTCCAAAACCTCTTGTGGTACACGATGGAGGTCGGGGAGAAGCAGCGAAGCCTTGCCGGGACGCTCTTCGGCAAGAACAACCTGCGTCTGGTCCGCGTGGCCGGCATGAACCTGGACGCGGTGCCGGAGGGGTGGATGCTTCTCGTGACGAATCGGGACCGCCCGGGCGTCATGGGACACACCGCCACGGCGCTCGGCGAGGCCGGCGTCAACATCGGCAACCTCTCGCTCGGCCGCAGGCGAGAGACCGGCGAGGCCTTGGCCATCCTCAATCTGGATTCGCGGCCTCCAGCGAGCGTGATGGCCTCGATCCGTCAGATCGACGGGGTGGAAGACGTCCGACTCATCAACGTGGAAGGAGCCCGATGATTCACGGTTTCAAGGCCTTGCGCTACACCGACGCCGCCGGTTCGCTTCAGAACCTGGTGAGCCAGCCCTACGACAAGATTTCGGCGGAGGAGAAGGCGCGCCTCGAGACGGCGTCGCCCCACAACGTGGTGCGTCTGATTCGCGGCGAGACCTCCGCGGAGGACACTCAGTGGTATGACGGGGTGAGGCCTCGCGTCGAAGCTTGGCTGAACGAGGGCATCCTGGCGCAGGACGCCGCGCCGTCGCTCTACGTCTACCGGCAGCGCTTCACCGCGCCGGACGGCTCCGCCCATACCCGAACGGGGATCACGGGCGTGTTCGATCTCGCCCACGCCGACAAGGTTCTGCACCACGAGCGCACTCATGGGCGGGCCAAGATCGATCGCTTGCGCCTGCTCGACGCCTCCGAGATTCACTTCGGCCAGATCTTCCTCGTGCGCCACGAGGGTCCGGCCTTGGCCCTCGAGGACCTGCCGCCCTTCGAGGACGCCCCCGTCGTGGAGGATCGCGACGGCGCCCAGCACAGTTTTCAAAGGATCGAAGATCCCAACCTCGTGAGCCGCCTCGAGGATGTTTTCGCGTCGTCCGGTTTCGTCATCGCCGACGGGCACCACCGTTTCACCGTGGCCACCGAATACGCCAAGAAGCATCCGGGTGACGCGGGCAAGCAGCGGGTGATGATCACCGTGGTGGACGTGGATGACCCCGGTCTCGTCGTCCTGCCCACGCACCGCCTTCTCTCGGGACTTCCCATGGAGCGCACTATGGGCATTCTGCCGTTCCTCCAGGCGGTGGGGGCGGAACCTTTCCCGTTGCTCGACGACCCGACGCCCTTCTTGGAGGCGCTTCGCGATCGGGGGCCCGGCACCCTCGGCGTCATCGCACGGGCCGGCGCGTTCCTTTGGAACCTGGATCTTCGGGGTCGAGAGGGGGTGGACGCCCTCGACACCCAGCGGCTGGCCGAGGACGTGATCACGCCGCTCCTACGGGATCTCGACGTCGAGGATCACCTCTCCTACGCCCGCGACGCCCTTCGAACCATCACGCGGGCGCGCTCCGGCGAGGCGGATCTCGCTTTCCTCCTCAACCCCATTCCTCCTCGCCGCGTCACGGACATCGCCGCTCGCGGTGAACTCATGCCCCCAAAGAGCACCGATTTTTTCCCGAAGATGCTCACCGGCTTCGCCCTCCACGACACCACCCGCCCCTGAGCCTCTCCACCGGCGTCTCTCAGGGCAAAGGTCCTGGCTGACCACGTCCGAAAACG